>CBESOE010000163.1:0-8855 GCA_965531145.1 uncultured bacterium
ACCGGGAGCCCCGGCAGCTCACCGCCACCGTCGGTGGAAAACGCCGTGAAGGGACCCTGCCAGCTGGCGGCGGCAACCGCGATGGATGCGGCGGGACGCACCCGGTAGCCGATGTCGCACTGGGAGAATTTGAGGTCTCTCTTGAGCAGGTTCCACTGCCAGCGTCCCAGCACCATCGGCTGCTCCACACTCCCGCTCCCGCCGCGGCCGGTGGCGGAGAAGACTCCGATATTGTACCAGGAGTCGGCTCGTGTGCCCTTCCACAACCGGCCGAAGAGAGCCGCGCCCTGCTGGCGGTCGATGGTGAACCACGGGGTTACGATGGACCGTTCGACGAACTGCTGTTTGCCCGACGAATCCACCCGCTCGCGGTTGTAGGGCACCTTCCACTGCCCGACCCTGAAGCGCAAGGCGTCGTTCACCTGTGGGGTGAATTGCAGGGTGAGCAGCACCGACCGCGTAAAATCGTATTCGAAATAATAGCCCAGCCACGGCCGGTAGGCATGGCCTCCCATCTTGAACCGTGCCCGGTTGATGGAGAAATCGCCTTCCCGCTCGTCAGGGTCGGGTGCGATGGGATCGTCGAAGTCGCGGCTGGTGAACCGGAACTGCGCCCGCCAGTCGATGTGGGCGTGGTAGTTACCGTCCCGGCTCCGGATGTCCAGACCCTTCGACCCATACTCGAAGACCTTGAATTCCTCCTGCTCATCTGCAGGATCTTCATCCCCACCAGTGTCCTCCACTGTAGTGCGTTCGAGCGCCGGTGGCTCAACAACCTCGAGTGAATCCTGCCCAAAGGCCGGGAAAGAACCAACAACCATGATGAGCAGCATCAGGAGCAGGAGCGGAATACGTGGTCTGTCTGTGCGAGTAATGTTACCGGCATCCGGGTTGGTGGATTTTATCAGCATGCAGGAAGCATAGGAAATTGCTATTCACCGGTCAAGCAACTCACCTTGCCGCCAACGGTATGGATGTAAAGAAGGGTTACAGCGTCGCGCACAGGAATACCCCGGCGGCCTGGAGCCAGGTATCACTCACTTCGTGACCACCGTCGAACTCACACCGGGTGGTTGTGAGGCGGGAATCTCCGAGACGGGTGAGGTCGCTCTCCCACCGCTCACGCCGATAGATCCGATCACTCTGTCCGCGGGCAATGAGCACCCGGACCATCCGGTCCAGATCATCCAGTTCCGGCGGGATATCGCCGCCATGGAGCAGCACCCCGCGGGGAGAGTGCTCACCACCGATTGCCGCACGGCAGGCCATGGCCGTACCCTGGGAGAAACCGTGGTAAATGAGAATCTGATTCGTCGGGTTCTCATTCCTGATCCGAGTCACCACCCGGTCCACATAGCGGATGTTCTCTTCAATTCTCAATTCGCGGTCCTGGCTGGTCATCCAGCAGGCTCCGATTTTTTTCGGGCGAGGGTAAAAGGGGTGGAGGGCCTGGATCGCACAGCGAATCCAGTTGTCCACCCCGGGTATCCGCTGCAGGATCTCCATCTCATCTTCCGCGGTCTGCCCGTATCCATGGAAACCTACCAACAGCGGGAGTGATTCGCCGCCGGCAGGAACCTCAAGAAGATATCTTCCCGAGATGGACGTGGGGGTGTGGTGGGTCTGGATCGAGTTCATTGCTCAATACTCCCGATGTGGTGACAGGGAAGCCCGGCGCCACTCTATCACACGGCCTTCATATCCGGGGCCACCTCTCCCTCCTGCCTGAGACTTCCGTCTTCACCGCCCATAAGTATTGTCAATGGAAGGATTACCAGCCGCCGCTTGAACTGGCCCACCCGGTGTAAGAGAATGTCGAGACTTTGTCCTCTCAACGTAGTGCATCCTCTTTCGGTTCGCAGGCTGAACCATCGAAATCATGGGCATACCGGGCTGGCGCCGGAATCTTGAGGAAGATGTGATCCAGCCACGGATTGTCGTATGTGGTCTGGAGCAAACAGGTAGAACATGGACATCCAGGCAGTAATTTTCGGCACGGTTGGTGGAGTGGCCCTCTTCCTCTTCGGCATGAATTTCATGTCCGAAGGTCTGAAGATGATGAACAGCGAATCCTTCAAGAGGGTTCTGCAGTCGCTGACCAAGACCCGCGGCAGCGCCATCATGGTGGGGATGGGCGTCACCTGCCTGATTCAGAGCTCCAGCGCAACGTCCGTAATGGTTGTGGGCTTTGTCAACGCCGGTCTTCTGGCCCTGTCCCAGGCGATCGCCGTTGTTCTGGGGGCCGATATCGGCACGACGATCACCGCCTGGCTCGTCTCCACCATGGGCATCGGCAAATTCAAGATCACCACCTATGCCCTGCCGGTCATCGCCGTCGGTTTTCTGATTTATTTCATTTCCAGGATGCGCAAACACAAGATGCTCGGCCAGGCGATTCTCGGCTTTGGCCTGCTCTTTCTCGGGCTGGGAATCATGTCCGACGGCGTCAGGTCGATCAAGGAGAGCCAGATGGTGCTCGAGCTCTTCGAGCGCTTCGGCCAAAACCCGCTCCTCGGAATTTTTGCCGGTGCCCTGGTCACCTGCATTATCCAAAGTTCCAGCGCCACCATTGCCATCGTCCAGGTGATGGCCTTCCAGAGTATCTTCGGTCTGGATGCCGCGCTGGCGCTGATGTTCGGCGCCGATATCGGCACCACAATCACAGCTCAGCTGGCCGCCATTGGCGGGACCAGGCGGGCGCGGGCGGTGGCCATGGCCAACAGTCTGTTCAAGCTCTTTGGCGCCTTGCTGTTCGTACCGTTGCTCGCCACCGGCGTGTTGGCATCAGCAGTACTCACTGTTATTCCCGGCAGCGTGAATGTCGAAACAGGTACAAACGGCGTGGTGATGGCCCAGATCGCGGCCACCCACACCGTGTATATCGCGGTCAACGTCATCCTCTTTTCCACACTGTTCTGGCCACTGCTGGTCAAGGCATCCAAGCGACTGGCGCGAATCAGCGATGATGCTGAGGAAAAGGCTCGCTATCTCGATCCAATTCTGCTTGACACACCACCTGTTGCGCTGGAGCAGTGCTACAAGCAAGTGGCGTTCATGACGCGTCTGGTCAGGGAGAACATAAAAGCTGCCTTCACCTCTTTTATTGAAAGAAATCTGAACGATTTAAAGAAGATCGAAAGCAAGGAAGCGAGGATTGACGACATCCAGGAACTCATTACCAGCTATCTCGTCGAACTCTCCCGGCGGGCGCTGAGTGAAAAGGAGAGCCGGACCATCCCCCGGCTTATTCACTGCATCAACGATGCGGAGAGAAGCGGGGACCTCGCAGAGAATTTCTGTGAGCTGACCGAATTGCAGATCAACAAGGAACTGACAATTCCTGAGACCGCCAGGCTCGACCTGCAAAAATACTTCGGCCTGGTGGATCGGCAGTTTGAAGCGGTGATCCACGCCCTGGAAGAGAAGGATGCTGCCAGCGTCTCTCTCGCCCTTCAACTCGAGGAGCAGATCAACGGAGGTTTCCAGGTCATGTTCGATCGCCACGTCACCCGTCTGGACGATGGCACGTGCACCGTGCACACCGGTGTGGTGGTGATGGACGTGGCCGCAAACCTCGAAAAGATCGGCGACCACCTGACCAACATTGCCGAGCGGGTCGAGATCGAGAACTGAAGTAGAGTGTTGTCGCGGTCGATGCGGTAGCGGTGTCGAGCGCTTATGGCACCCGCTGTCCCAGGGGGATCAGATGGGTGGCCGTGAACAGCAGCAGCACCTTCTCACCTTCCCTGACCTGGCCCCCATCACGCATTTTCCGCAAAGCCGAAACCAGGGCGGCACTTTCGTAACCGATGGTCAGACCCAGGCGCCCGCTGGCGGCGGTCTCGTCGCGGATATTCTGGTCGTCCACGGCAACGGCCGTGCCGCCGGACTGGCGGATGGCACTGAGGATACCGTGACCCATGATCGCGCCGGGAACATCCAGACCGTCGGCCACGGTACCCTTGGAGACGACCGGCTCCACGTGATCCAGACCGCGATGAAAGGCCTCCACCACCGGTGCACAGTTGCTGCTCTGCACCGCTACCATCCGTGGCAGTTGATGCCGGGAGCGATCCAGAAGGTCGATGCTCTCGAGCTCGGCAAATGCCTTCCAGATCCCCACCAGACCCGTGCCGCCCCCCGTGGGATAGAGAATCACATCCGGAAGAGTGTCAGCCCCCAGCTGCTCCACAATCTCCAGTCCCATGGTCTTCTTCCCCTCGAGGCGACCCGGCTCGAAGAAGGTGGACACATCGACGATGGTGCGCGCGGCCAGTTCATCTCCGAGATCGTCCCGCATCTGCTTCCCGGACTGGGCGATGTTGGTGCCGGCAAAGCGGACTACGGCACCAAAGAAAGCAGCCTCGCGGTGATAGATGCTGTCCTGGTAGCCATCCGGCATGTAGACCACGCAGCCGGGAAGCCCCAGGCGGGCGGAGAAGAGACTGGCGGCCACACCGGCGTTGCCCTGGGTGGGCAGGCAGAATCGTTCGGCGCCGCAGGCATGACCAAGGGCCACGGCAACCGAGAGGCCGCGGTCCTTGAAGCTTCCCGAGGGGTTGGCGCCCTCGCACTTGATGAATGCATCGACGCCAAAACGATCGCTCAGGGCAGCCTGTCGCACAGACGGCGTGTCACCCACATCAGACCAGTAGTCATCCGGGACACCGCACACCGGCAGCATGGCCTCGAACCGGGCCAGACCGGAGCCGCCACCACCAAAGGGCGGGTGTTCCCTGACGGCCTGTCGCAGGGCCTTGGCATCGTAGTCCACGATCACCGGCTTGCCCGGTGCCGGGCAGCAGGAACAGAGGCCGATGGGCCGGACGAACCCTTCCGGGTCAACGATTTCGCCCGAAAGTGAACAGCGCAGTTGCTTGATCACCGGATTGATGTGAATACCGGTTGATGTCATGAAATACTCCTCACACTCAGTGAGCCCATTCACGAGGCTGTCACGACAGTATTCATCAGCAGTATGGAATCCACAACCCGCCCACCCCCGGCATCCCAATACATTACATCATCCGCTCGCGGGGCGATCCTTCTCCTCCATCTTATCCAGACGCTTTCCGGTTTCAGTGATTTTCCTGATGGATATCAAAATCCCCAAAGATTAACATCACCGAAACCGCTGGAAATAACCGGCAGATCATTGAGGGAGATTGGGGCTCAGGAAGCGCCCACCAGATCCCGCAGCTTCGACTCGCACTCCCCGTCAGCCAGGGCCACCAGCCGCTGACCGGCCTCGAGGATGGCGTCCGGGGAGGGGTTGGTGCTCACCTCGTCACCGGCATGCACGGCCAGCACGGTGGCGCCGGTGACCCGCCGCAGGTCGAGCTCGCGCAGCGTCCGTCCGGCGGCAGCACTGCCGGCGGCCACCTCAATTTCCACCAGCCGCAGGCGCCGCCCCACCGGGAGCAGTTCGTCCAGCGCCGAGACCTGGTCCGCCGAGCGCAGGACGCCGTAGTGCTCTTGCCGCAGTACCATTTTCTCTTCGAGGATCACCGACGGGGGGGCGCCGTAAATCTCCAGCACCCGGCCCACCAGTTCGAGGGAGGTCTCGAATTCCTCGGGGATCACCTGGTCCGCGCCCAGCGATTCAAGCGGCTTGACCTCCCGCACATACCGGGTGCGGGCAATGATGGTGACCCCGGGGGCCAGCCGCCGTGCGGCCTTGACCACCCCCCGGGTGGCCGCCGCGTCGGGTATGGCGACAATAATGCCGCGGGCCCGGTGGAGCCCGGCCGCTTTGAGCACTTCCTCCTGCCCGGCGTCTCCGTATACCGCGGGGTCGCCGTTTTCCTCCAGCTCGCTGACGGTGTGCGGGTTGAGGTCCACCACCGCATTGGGCACCTCCAGCAGCCGCAGGGCCTTGTGGACGTTCCGGCCGTTGACCCCGTAGCCGACGATAACCAGGTGACCCTCAAGCTCGAGAGCAGCGCACCCCGCTCGGCAGCGGTCGGCGATTCGGCGGGAGAGGGCAGAGAGCCCCGGGGTGAGGATCATCGTCGGCACGGCAATGGCCAGGAACAGCTTCTGGTTTTCCCCGGGGGGGATACCCAGCCGCATAGCCTCGGCCGCCACCACCACCGAAAACTCACCGATCTGCCCCAGGCCGATGCCCACGGCCAGGGCCAGCCGCACATCACGCACCGCCGGCCAGATCGCCAGGGAGGCCAGCACTGCCTTGCCAACTAACACCGCGGCCACCAGGCCGAGGGTGACCAGCGGCCGGGAGATCCAGACGGTGGGGTCCACCAGCATCCCCAGTGAAACAAAGAAGACGCTGTTGAACACATCACGCAACGGGGTGATGTCGTCCACCATGCGGCTGACGTACTCCGACTCCGAGACCACCATGCCGGCGAGAAAGGCGCCCAGCGCCATGGAAAGGCCGAAATGGCCAAAGACCAGGGCGGTGCCCACCGCCACCAGCACCGTTGTCAGGGTGAACAGCTCACGGCTGCCGGCAGCCACCACCCGAGCCGCCAGGGCCGGGAAAACCAGCCTGGCGCCGATCACGGTCAGCGCGATGATCCCCACGGCCTGCAATATGAACAGGGCCACCGCACCGGCATCGCCCTGCCGGCCGGCCAGCAGTGGCAGGGCAAGCATGATCGGCACCACCGCCAGGTCCTGCAGCAGCAGGATGCCGATCATTCCCCGCCCCAGGGGGCTCGAGGTCTGGCCCGACCCCTCGAGCAGGAACATCACCAGGGCGGTGGAGGAAAGGGCGATCACCATGCCCCAGACCACCGCCTCCACCGGCGGCCGGCCCAGGGCCAGGGCCACACCGGCGGCGGCAGCTCCAGTGGCCACCACCTGGAGCGTGCCGGAACCGAATACCGTGCCCTTCATCCGCCAGAGATCGCCCAACTTGATTTTGAGGCCCACGGTGAAGAGCAGCAGCATCACTCCCACCTCGGCCACCACCTCGATGGTGTGGCGGTTGGTGACCAGCCGCAGCCCGCCCGGACCGACCAGGATGCCGACGAGGATGAACCCCACCACCGGCGGCAGCCGCAGCTTCCGCAGCAACAGGGCCGCTACCACCGACCCCGCCATCACCACCACCAGTTCAAACAAGACGTCGTGCATCGTTCTCCGCCTCCACACAGGTTGAGTCTTGATTGTACTTCATCAGGACCCACTTGCGCAGGCGGCCGGAGTTGCCACAGCAGATCCGCGCGAAATCCGTGGAGAGTATCCCGCGGCGCAGATGCGGAGGATTGACACATGGACTATCATGACGGCTGAAATTCTGACCGGCCCTGCGGATCACCACGGGTGCTTTTTGCGGGGCCGGGGGAAAAATTCTGATCCCGGCGGCTCTTACATGGATATCAGCGTCTTCGATTTGTACAAGATTGGCATCGGGCCTTCCAGCTCGCACACCGTCGGCCCCATGCGGGCCGCCGGCTTCCTTTGCCTGAAACTGAAGAACCACGGTCTGTTCGACCGTGTCGCCCGCATCCAGGTCGAACTGTTTGGTTCCCTGGCGTCCACGGGCAAGGGCCACCGCACCGACCGGGCGGTGGTGTGGGGCCTGCTGGGCGAGGCCCCCGAGACCATCGACCCCGGTGAGCAGGACTCCCTTTTCGAGGCCGTCGTGACCTCCGGCAGCCTCAAACTGGGCGGTACCCGTGCTATCGCGTTCGCGCCCGAAAGGGATATCGTCTACAAGCCCGACGAACTGCTGCCGTTCCACCCCAACGGCATGCGTTTCACGGTGTTCGACAGTGCCGGCGCGACCCTTTTCGTTAAAGAGTTCTATTCCATCGGCGGCGGATTCGTTGTCGGCCACAAGACCGCGGAGACGGACACGCTGATCAAGCGGCCGCCGCCGGTGCCGCGGCCCTTCTCCACGGCCGAAGAGATGCTCGATGCGGCCCGGGATGCCGGTCTGACCGTCGCCAGGCTGGTCTTCGAAAACGAGGCCTCGCGCCAGCCGGCGGACGGGGTCGAGCAGGCCCTCGACCGGATCCACGGCGCCATGACCGCCTGCATCGAGCGCGGTTTCACGGTGGGCGGCGAGCTCCCGGGGTGCATGCGTGTGCGACGGCGGGCGCCGGAGCTCTACGACGCGCTCAGCCGTCAGAACGAGGCGGCCCTCAATGATCCGCTGATCGTCCTCGACTGGGTCGCTCTCTACGCCCTGTCGGTAAACGAGGAGAACGCCGCCGGCGGCCGCGTGGTGACCGCCCCCACCAACGGTGCCGCGGGGATCGTTCCTGCGGTGCTGCGCTACTTCGAGAAGTTCATCCGCGGCTCCGACCGGAAGGGCGTTCACGACTTTCTTCTCGCCGCCGGCGCCGTCGGTCTGCTGTTCAAGACGAACGCCTCGATTTCCGGCGCTGAAGTCGGCTGCCAGGGGGAAGTGGGCGTGGCATGCTCCATGGCCGCCGCCGGCCTCACCCAGGCCCTGGGCGGCACCAACGAGCAGGTGGAGAACGCCGCCGAGATTGGCATGGAGCACAACCTGGGCCTCACCTGCGATCCCTTCGACGGCCTGGTCCAGATCCCGTGCATTGAAAGAAACGCCATGGCGGCGGTCCAGGCGATCAACGCCTCACGCCTGGCCCTGGCCCGGAGCGGCCGGGCCTACGTCACCCTCGACCAGGTGATCAGCACCATGCAGCAGACCGGCCGGGACATGATGTCCAAGTATAAGGAGACCTCCACCGGGGGGCTGGCCATCAACATCACCGAGTGCTGAGTGGAGTTAACCCCTTAAACGGACAATCGACATTTTTTGGTCAGGGGGCGATCCCCAGCACGGAGCACTGGTCGCCCCACTTGTCGCCGGCCAGTTCGCTGATCAGCAAGGCACGGGGCGCCGTCAGTAGTCAGGG
>CBESOE010000164.1:0-8753 GCA_965531145.1 uncultured bacterium
GCCCGGGCCAGGGCCCAGCCGTCGGGGAAGACCACCCGCACGCCGTCCACGTCGATGATCTCGTGGTCCTTGCTGAGCCGCTCCTTCAGACGCTCGATCAGCGGGAACTTCTCCTCGTCCGGGCACTCCACCCGGATCTCCGGAGTGGAGACGGTGGCCGGCACATCGGCCAGCAATTCGGTGACCGGGGTGCCGGTGGAGGCGACGATGTCGATCAACCGGCAGGAGGCGAAAACCGCGTCGTCAAAGCCATAGTAGCCGTCGGCAAAGAACATGTGACCGCTCAACTCTCCGGCCAGTTCGGCACCGGTCTCTTTCATCTTGGCCTTGATCAGCGAGTGGCCGGTCTTCCACATCACTGCATTGCCGCCATGGGCCCTGATGTCGTCGTAGAGCGTAGTGGACGCCTTGACCTCGGAGATGATGGTGGCGCCCGGCTTGCGGGAGAGGATCTCCCGGGCGTAGAGGATCAGCAGCTTGTCGCCCCAGATGATCCCCCCCTTCTCGTCAACCGCGCCGATGCGGTCGGCATCACCGTCATAGGCCAGGCCCAGGTCGGCTCCCTCGTCCACCACCCGCTGGCGCAGTTCCACCAGGTTGGCTTCCACCGTGGGGTCGGGGTGGTGATTGGGGAAGGTGCCGTCCACGTCGCAGTAGAGCTCCACCACATCACAGCCCAGGCGGCGGAAGAGTTCGGGGGCCACCAGGCCGCCGGTGCCGTTGCCCGCGTCCACCACCACCTTGAGCTTCCGCTTGAAGTCGAATGTGTTGCTTAGCTCGTCGAGATATTCAGGGATGATGTCGTAGTGGCCCACCGAGCCGGTGCCGGCGGCCAGGTCTCCGCCCTCGATGACCCGCCGCACCTCCTGGATCTGGTCCCCGTGGATGGTGCTGGTGCCCACGCAGAGCTTCATGCCATTGAATTCCGGCGGGTTGTGGCTGCCGGTGACCATCACCCCGCCTTCCTTCTCCAGCTTGTGGATCGAGTAGTAGAGCAGGGGAGTGGTGCAGAGGCCGATGTCGGTGACCTGGATCCCGGTGGCCAGCAGACCGTGGGTCAAGGCGGCGGAAATCCGCTCCGAGCTGAGCCGGCAGTCGCGGCCGAGGCTGATCCGCTGCTTGCCGTCCCGCTGCAGCATGGTGCCGAAGGCGCGGCCGATGGCCTGGACCACGTCGTCGGTGAGGTCCTCGGCGGCGATGCCCCTGATGTCGTATTCCCTGAAGATCGAGGGGTTGAATTCCACCGGTGCTGTTTCGTTCATCGTTCTCCGCTCCCTTCAGGCCGTGACCAGTGTGCCCACCGGTTCACCGTTCATGACCTTGATGATGGCATTCGGCTCGAAAATATTGAAGACCACGATCGGTATCCGGTTCTCCATGCAGAGCGATGCGGCGGTGGCGTCCATCACCCGCAGCGACTTTGCCAGCACTTCACGGTAGGTGATCTTGTCGTAGCGTTTGGCCTCGGGGTTCTTTTCCGGGTCAGCGTCGTAGACCCCGTCCACCCGGGTGGCCTTGAGCACCACGTCGCAGTCCATCTCCACCGCCGAGAGCGCGGCGGTGGTGTCGGTGGTGAAGTAGGGGCGACCGATGCCGCCGGCAAAGATCACCACCTTGCCCGCGTCGAGGTCGGCCAGCGCGTCGCGGCGGGTGTAGCAGCGGGCAAAGGCGCTCATGTCGATGGAGGTGAAGAGGGAAGTGGATACGTCCAGCCCCTCGAGAATGTCCTGCAGAGCCAGCCCGTTGATCACCGTTCCCAGCATGCCCATGTAGTCGCCGGTGACCCGGCGGATCTGCTTCGGGGCGAGGCTGCCGCGGAAGATATTGCCGCCCCCCACCACCACCGCGGTTTTCACCCCGGTTTCCACGAGTTTGACGATCTGCCCGGCGATATAGACGGCTGTTTCGGGGTGGATCCCCATCTTCGCGTCACCGGCGAGGGCCTCGCCGCTCATCTTGACCAGCACCCGTTTGTACTGCACTCCCATGCTTGCCCCCCTTGCCGTGTCCGTGGTGGAAGAAGACCGCCCGGCAGGTGCGCCGGTTCGTTTGCTGTTTCTGCCGGCTTTCCGCTGAAAGCGGCAACATCTTTGCAGGGCGCGGCCGGGATGTCAACCGCGGGCCGGCGGCCGCTCAGGGCGCGGTGCCCGGCTCGACGATACGCAGGTGCATTCCCTCTGTTCCGTCTCCGGGGTCCACCACGTAGAGCCGCACTGTGGGCAGGATACGCTCCATGGTTTCCAGGTAGAGCCGCTCCCTGGTCAGCCGGGGCGCCTTTTCGTATTCCGTCAACAGGGCCGCGATCCGCGAGGCTTCGCCCTCGGCCAGGGAGACCCGTTGCTCTTTCCCGGCCCGGGCTTCGTCGATGATCCGCTGCGCCCCGCCCCGGGCCTTGGGCAGGATTTCGTTGGCATAGCCCATGGATTCGTTGACCAGCCGTTCGCGGTCGGCCTTGGCGTTCTGCACGTCCTGGAAGGACTGGTTCACCGCCCGGGGCGGTTCCACCAGCTTGAGGTTCATCGAGACCAGCAGGATACCCAGGTCGTACTGGTCGAGCACCTCCTGGGTGTTGCGCCGGGCGGATTCGAGCATCGAGGCCCGGCCGGTGGTGAGGATGTCCTCGATCCTGGCCTGGCCCACCAGCTCGGTGATCGCCGCTTCGGTGATCCGCCGCAGCAGGAACTGGGGCTTGGCGGTGGCGAAGAGGAAGGTGGACGGGCGGCTCACGGTGTACTGGACGATTACCTGCATGTTGACGATGTTGGTGTCACCGGTGAGCCACTCCATCTCCACCGACGGGGGATCGATGCCCTGGATCTCCTCGGCGAAACGGAAGCCGATGCTCATGGTGAAGTTGGTGGTGGTGCGCAGGGTGTGCGAGGCGCCCACCGGCCAGGGCGGGCAGTAGTGCAGCCCCGGTCCCACCCGGTCCCTGTGCAGGCCGCCGAAGAGCAGCACCACCCCCTCCTCGTCCTGGGAGACGGAGAAGATGCCCGAGAGCAGGTAGAGGGCCAGCAGCAGGGCCAGCCCGGCGGCGGCCCAGTAGCGGGTCCCCCGGCGGCGCTGTCCGGTTTTGCTGGAGAGCCGTTCCGTCACTTGCCTGCCCCTTCGGTGAGCAGTTTCATCAGTTCCGAGTCGGCGGGAACCACCACGGTGGTCTGCCCGTTGATGATCTTCTCATACGCTTCCAGGGTGCGGATGAAGCGGTAGAACTCGGGGTTTTGCTTGATCACCGCGGTGTACCGCTGGGCGGCCAGCGCCTCGCCCTCACCACGGATCTCCTTGGCCTCCTTCTCCGCCCGGGCCAGGATTTCGGTCCGTTCCCGCTCGGCCTCGGAGCGGATGATCATTGACCGCTCCTCACCCTCGGAGCGGAACTTGGTGGCGATCCGCTCCCGCTCGGCCCGCATCCGCTTGAACACGCTCTGCTTGTTCTGCTCAGGGAAGTTCAGCCGGCGGATACGGAAATCCACCACGCGGATACCCAGGTCTTCTTCGGCCCGCTGCCGGCATCGTTCCAGAACCGGGGCCATGACTTCGGGAAGCATGAACGCCTCGACGTCGATGTTCACCAGGCCGCTGAAGGGCGTGTTGCCCAGGGTCGACCCCAGCTCGGAGGAGATGATGTCGGAGAGCCGGGCCTCGGCGCCCCGGCGGTTGAACACCCGCTGCATAAAGGTCAGCGGGTCCTTGATCTGCCAGATGGCAAAGCTGGAGACCACCACGTTTTTCTTGTCCTGGGTCAGGCATTCCATGTCCGGCGTGTCGTAGACCAGCAGCCGGTTGGAGAATTTCTCGACGTTCTGCAGCAGCTTCAGCGGGCTGAACTTGAGGCCCGGCTCCATGCAGATGCGCACCGGCTTGCCAAACTGGGTCACCACGGCATACTCGGTCTGGTGCACGGTGAAGAAACAGCAGGGGCCGGCCAGGATCAGCAGCAGCAGGACGGCCAGGATGGCGATTCCAGGTTTCATCGGTTCGTATCCTCCACCAGCGCGGTTGCCGGGTTCTCCGGAGCGCAGGTCAGACAATCCTCCGGTGAGGAGGAGCGGAGCCAGAGATCGAATTGTCCAACGTCACGTCCGCCGGGGGTGATGTAGAGCTGTGCCCGGGGCAGCGCCCGTTCGGCGCTTTCCAGGTAGAGCCGGAACCGGGTCAGTTTTTCGGTGCCTTGGATGGCGTCCAGCAGGCTCTGGAATCCGGCCATCTCGCCCTCGGCGGCCAGCACCGCGCCGGTCCGGCCGGCGGTGGCCCGGGCCACGCTGCGGTCCGCCTCGCCCCGGGCCAGGTGCAGCCGCTCCTCCCGGTATCCCTGGGCCTGGTTGACCATGGTGTTGCGGTCTTCCATGGCACTGGCCACATCGCGGAAGGCGTCGTGAACCTCCAGCGGGGCGTGGGTATCCAGCAGGTGGAAAGAAGTGACCAGGATGCCCGAGTCATACGACCCGGGGCTCTCCGAGTCGAGGATCTGCTGGGCCCGCCTGGCCGTCTCCTGTTCCACCGCCGCGCGGGCGGTAGTGTAGATTTCATCGATGGGTTCCCGGCCGAGGATCTCCATCAGCACCGATCCCACCACCCGGGAGACCAGCCGGTCGGCATCCTCCACCGAGTAGAGGAACCGCTCAGCGTCGCTGACCCGGAAGTGGGTGACATAGGCCGCCTGGATGATGTTCTCGTCGCCGGTGATGAACAGCGATTCCTCGGTGAACTGGCGGGCAACCATGCGGCGACGGGACTCGCCCATCTGCAGTTCGTCTCCCGCCGGCAGCGGTTCGTCGGGCAGGGCCTGGAAGCCGCCGAACACCTGGCGGATCTCCTCGGTGCGGCAGACCTCGGAAAGAGCGAAGGGCCAGGGCGGGCAGTAGTGCAGGCCCGGGGGCACCGCGCTCCTGGTCAGGCTGCCGAACACGCGAACCATGCCCACCTCCCCCGGACGTACGATGAAGAAGCCCTGGGTGAGATAGAGGATGGCGATGAGCAGAGCGGTGAGATAGAAACTGGGCCGCCGGAAGAGCGCCGAGGGATCGAAGCCCCGGAGCCAGGAAAAAAAGGTGCGCATGTGCTGCGCCAGTTCGGCGAGGTCCTTGCGGAATCCGGTGCGTTGGAAACTGGCTCCGGCCAGCACGGTGAAGGCCAGCAGGCCGATGAAGCGGAAGATGATGCCGGCCAGCGACGGCGGCGTCTCCGCCTGGCCCCAGAGGGTGAACTGGTCGGCGCTGAAGAAGGCATTGGTGGCCATGCCCAGGGTCATGCAGACGATGACGATGGAGAGCAGGTAGATCCGCAGGAAACGGCCGCCAAAGACCCGGCCGACGATCATCAGCGTGCCGATGTTGGTCACCGGCCCGGCCAGTAGGAAGACCAGCCCGGCGCCGGGGCTCAGCCCTTTGGCCATCAGGGCCGCGGCCAGCGGCGTGGAGCTGGTGGCGCAGAGATAGAGCGGGATGCCCACCAGCAGCATGGCCACCATCTCCACCGTGGGGTTTCCCATCACCCGGTCGAAGAAATCGTTGGGCAGGATGGCGCTGAGGAATCCAGTGAGCACCATACCGAAGACGATCCAGAAGGCCAGGTCGTCCATCATCTCTACGAAGCCGTAGTGGAAGGCTTCCCTGAGCACGCTCCTCGCCCGCCCCTTCTCCTTCTCCGGGGCAGGCTGGACGGTTTCCGTTGGTTCGCTGTCGCTGCTGCCGCAGCAGCAGGCGGGGGCCGCCGGCTCGATTTCGGTGGCGGCCGGCTCATCCGGTGGCGAACAGCAGGAGGCATCCTCCTCTTCGGGCAGCGATTCGGCCCGGGCCCCGCGGCCGGGGGAGAGCAGGATCCAGGTGCCGGCGGTGAGTGCGGTAATCATCGCCACCAGGGGCCGGATCACCGCCATCAGCGGGCCGATGAGCCCCCAGGTGAGCATGATCGAGGGCAGGCCGGTCTCCGGGGTGGAGATGAGGAAGGCCATGGTGGCCGGGCGGCTGGCCCCGTTCTTGCGCAGGGAGACCGCCGCCGGCACCACTCCGCAGGAACAGATGGGCAGCGGTGCGCCGAAGAGGGTGGCCTTGACCACCGAGGCAAAACTGGAAGCGCCGAGCATCCGCTGCAGCAGATCGGTGTGCAGCACGATCCGCACCAGTCCGGCGAGGAAGAAGCCGGCAAGGATATAGATCGAGGCTTCGTAGAAGACCTTGTAGGTCTCAATGGCGAGGTTGATGAGGAAACTGATCATCTCACTTCAGTTCGCGGTTCAGTCGGCAACCAAACGTCATCATGGACACAAATAGTCTGACATATTCACCGGTCCAATTCAATGTGCTGATGTTCAATCCCGCAGTTTGGCCGCTGCCTTTTCCGGGGAGACGTGGCTGATGTAAATCCCGGCGCCCCACTCGAACCCGGCGATCCAGGTGAACTCGGGCAGCAGCTCCAGGTGCCAGTGGTAGCTCTGGTGGTACCCGTCACCTTTTGGTGCGGTGTGCAGCACCAGGTTGAACGGCGGGTTGCGGAGCAGTTCCTTCATCCGGGCCAGCCGGCGTTTGACCATGGCGGCCAAATCCTCCAGTTCGCTGTCGGTGGCCTGCTGGAATCCCGCCCGGTGCCGGCGGGGGATGATCCAGGTCTCGTAGGGTTTGCGCGGGGCATAGGCCGCCAGGGCAGAGAAATCGCGGCTGCTCTCCACCACCCGCTCCCCGTGCCGCTCCTCCTCGGCGATCAGGCTGCAGTAGATACAGCGGCCGGTCTCCCGGTGGTGGCGGGCCGCACCGGCCAGTTCCTCCTCCACATGCTTGGGCACCACCGGCAGGGCGATGATCTGGGAGTGGCTGTGGGAGAGGGACGCCCCGGCCTTGTCGCCCTGGTTCTTGAAGATCATCACGTGCTGGATTCGCCGGTCTTCCAGCAACTGGACCATCCGGTCGCGGCAGAGGCGGAGTATGGCGGCGATGTGGCCGGGGGCCATGTCGGCCAGCCCCTCCTGGTGGTGCGGGGTCTCGATCAGCACCTCGTGCGACCCGGCGGCGGACATCCGGCGGCGCAGTGGGTCACCGCCTTCCTCGGCCTCGCCCTCGAGGGTCAGCGCCGGGTAGCGGTTGGGCACCAGCCGGGCCTGCCATCCCGGCCCGTCGGCCGGCGAGCTCGCCGGGCGGATGGCGGTGATCTCCGGCGGCGTCTCGCTTTCGTTGCCCATGCAGAAGGGGCAGGCGGGCCCGCCTGCTGTGGTGAGTGAGGGATGGTGGAAATCGTGGGGCCGGTCTGCCCGGTCAGGGGCGATTACCACCCACCTGCCGTTCACCGGGTCTCTGCGCATCTCGGGCACGGTCCTGCTCCTTCGATCGTGGTGCACTGCCGGCCATGGCCGGGTTCGCGGTGAGACTAAGGTGGAACCCCCCTTTTGTCAACGCAATCGCCGATTGAAAGCATTTGCAGCTTGTTGTAACCTTGGGCAGCAACTATACCGAATAAGTAGGTGACGGCAGGGAACGGCCCTGGAATTACGGCTGAACGCGCGGCGGTCTGTTCGCGGCGCTTTGCTGGGAGAGAACCTGGGTGAAAAACGTGGTACGCAGCAGCGGCTGGTTGGTATTGATCGGGTTGGCGGTAGTGTTCTGCCTCGAGGTGGCCGGAACCGGGGCACGGGCCGCCTATCCCGCCGCGGACGGCGAGATCGAGTTCTCCCGGGCCTTTCTCGGCATCTACCGCAAGGTGATGGAGATCGAGCAGCCGATCCTCGATGCCTGCAAGAAACACGAACTCAACCCGCTGCTGGCCAAGGCGGTCTGCTGCTACGAATCGGGCGGCAACGCCAACCTCACATCGTGGGCCGGGGCCAAGGGCTACTTCCAGGTGATGCCGCGCACCTTCCGCAGCCTGCACGTGAAGACCAACATCGAGGCCGGAGTCAAGTATCTCTCCCAGCAGTACAAGGCGTTCCAGCGCGAGGACTACGCGGTGGCGGCCTACAACGGCGGTCCGGCCAACCTCAATCGCAACCGCTCGCTCCGTCTGGAGACGGTGCAGTATGTCATCGGCGTGGGCGACTTCCGCTCCCTGCTCTACAACCACGAGGCGGAGATCCGTGTCCAGGCATCGAAACTCAATCTGCGCACCTTGAAGGCGGGCGACAACTGGTGGTCCCTCTCCCGTGACCTGGGCCTGCCCATGGTGGAGCTGCGGATGTACAACCCCTTCCTGGCCCACCGCGATCTGAAGCCGGGGATGATCGTGGCCTATCCGTCAAAGAGTGAGGGGATCGCCAATCTCTTCGAGATGGAGGGGGGAAACGTGGTCTATACCTCCCGCCCGGGGGACAACTACTTCCACGTAGCCTTCATCTTCGGCGCTGACCTCGACACCTTCCGCCAGGACAACTTCATCTGGCGCGTCCAGGCCCTGCCGCCCCTGACCCGGCTGGAGATCCAGCCCAAACCGGCCAAGACACGGATCATGCACAAGGTTACCGCGGGGCAGAGTATCACTGACATCGCCGAACGCCGGGAGAGCGACCCCTGGACCGTGGTCAGTCAGAACCGTCTCTGGAACCAGCAGGACCCGGCCCCGGGTATGGTTCTCACCATCCCCCAGCAGCCTAAAAAACCCGAGTATGTCTACCACAAGGTGCGTCGCGGGGAGAACCTCAGCCGTATTGCCAAGCGTTACGGGGTCTCGGTGCGGGACATCCAGCGGGCCAACGGCATGAGCTCCCGCAACACCCGGATCGTTGCCGGCAGGAAGCTGAAGATCCCCCAGCGGGGCTGATCCCGGGTTCC
>CBESOE010000165.1:0-8663 GCA_965531145.1 uncultured bacterium
TTCTCTGCGGCAGCTTTCTTTTCCTCCGCCTCAGCCTTGGCCCGGGCCGCCGCAGCGGCAGCCTTCTTCTCTTCGGCTTCAGCCTTGGCCACCTCGCGGGCCTCGCGCCGGGCCTTCTCCTCGGCTTCCTTCTGCGCCCGAGCCTTCTCCTCCTGGATCGCACGCTCCTGGGCCTCTTCGGCCTGGCGGCGCTCGTAAATCCCCTTGCCCTCGATCACCGCGTCAGCGATGCGGGAGGAGAAGAGCCTGATTGAGCGGATGGCGTCGTCGTTGCCGGGAATCACGTGGGAGACGTCGTCGGGATCGCAGTTGGTGTCCACCACGCCCACCACCGGGATGCCCAGCCGGTTGGCCTCGGCCACGGCGATGCGCTCTTTCTTTGGGTCGACCACGAAGAGGACGTGGGGCAGGCCGTCCATGTCCTTGATGCCGCAGAGGACGCGCTCCAGCTTGAGCCGTTCCCTCTCCAGCTTGATGATCTCTTTCTTCGAGCGGCCGAGATACTCCTGCTCGCTCTTCATCTCGTCCAGTTCCTTGAGGCGCTGGATGCTTTTGCGGATGGTGGCGAAGTTGGTCAGCAGACCACCGAGCCAGCGGTGGGTGACAAAGAACATCCCCGACCGTTCGGCTTCTTCGCGGACAGCGTCCTGAGCCTGCTTCTTGGTGCCGACGAAGAGGATTTTCTTGCCGTCGCCGGCCAGGCGGGCGACCTCGGCCGAGGCGCGCCGGAACTGCTTCAGGGTTTTCTGCAGGTCGATGATGTAGATGCCGTTCCGCTCACCAAAAATGAACGGTTTCATCTTCGGGTTCCAGCGCTTGGTCTGATGGCCGAAGTGCACACCGGCTTCCAGCAACTCTTTCATTGTAATCGAAACCACTTTTCCTCCTTCTCCCATCCGGGGCGTGGTACCCCGAAAGGATGCGTCAGTGTCCCGATGCCGGCAGTGTGGATCGCCTTGCGGCGTGCCGTCTTGCTGACCCGCCCCGGTGCCACGCAATCAATGCGGGGACCTGGGTGCCGCCGCCCAACAGGCGGCGGCGTTCCCGGCAGGAGGCCGGGGCTGGTCCGGAAGGAGACGGCCCGTTCCGCTGAGCGGGCCGGCAGCTGGACAGGCAGCAATCGCTGCAATTTACCGTTTGGAGAACTGGAAGCGGGCGCGGGCGCCTTTCTGCCCGTACTTCTTCCGTTCCTTGACTCTCGCGTCACGGGTGAGGAAGCCGCCTTCCTTGAGCCGCTTGCGCAGTTCCTGGTTGTAATCCACCAGGGCACGGGAGATCCCGTGCTTGATGGCCCCGGCCTGCCCCGACATACCGCCGCCCTTTACCGTGGCCACGATGTCGAACTTGTCGACGGTCTCGGTGAGCTGCAAAGGCTGCCTGAGGACCATCTTCAGAGTTTCGTTGGGGAAGTAGTCGTCGATGGTCCGTTTGTTGATCTCGATGACTCCCTTGCCCGGCCGCAGGAACACGCGGGCCGTGGAACTCTTCCTTCTCCCGGTTGCGTAATACTGAATCAACTCTCTTCCGTCCTTTCCGTTCCTCGGAGCGTCGGTTTCCGGCATCGGTCGAGGGGCCTGCCCCCGGAGCCGCCGGTCCGTCACCGCGGTTGCCGTCAGACCTCGAGGGCCTCCGGTTTCTGCGCGGCGTGCGGATGCTCCGAACCTTTGTAGACCATCAATTTGCTGAACATCGCCCGGCCCAGCTTGCTCTTGGGCAGCATGCCGGACACGGCCTTGAGGATCAGCTCCTCGGGGGCCTTTTCCTGAAGTTTGCGGGCGGTGATTTCTTTCAGCCCGCCGGGATACCCACTGTGCCGCCGATAGAGTTTCGCATCCAGTTTCCGGCCGGTGAGCACGATGTGTTCGGCGTTGATGACGATCACATGGTCCCCGGTGTCAACGTGCGGTGCATAGTGCGGCTTGTTCTTGCCGCTGAGCACGTTGGCCACCGCCGTGGCCAGGCGCCCGAGCACCTTGCCTTCAGCGTTGACCAGATAGAACTTCTTCTGGATATCCTCTTTTCGGGGCATGATCGTTGTGTTCGCCATTGCCCAAAAGCTCCCCTGATTCCGTCCAATTCAAAGAAAGTAGTGAATTTACCCGAATGAAAAACAGTTGTCAAGCACGCCCTTCCCTGACCCGGCTCATCCCATCAGCAGATACATCACGGCTTTCTGCACGTGGAGCCGGTTCTCCGCCTCGTCAAAGATCACCGAACGGGGGTGGTCGGCCACCTCATCGGTGACTTCGTCGCCGCGGTGGGCCGGGAGACAGTGCATGAAGATCGCGTCGTCCGTCGCCTTCTCGAAGGCGGCGAGATTGATCTGGTAATCGGCAAACAGCCGCTTGCGTTCCTTGTATTCCTTCTCCTGGCCCATGCTGGCCCAGACGTCGGTGTAGACCACGTTGGCCCCGGGCAGACCCTGGTCGGGGTCGGTGGTGACCATGATCTCGCAACCGGTGGCCAACCCGTCCTCGCGAGCGCTGGCCACGATCGCCTCATCCGGCTCGTAGTCCGGCGGGGTGATGATCCGGATATCGGCACCGAGCTTGGCCGCGATGAACATCAGCGAGTGGGCCATGTTGTTCCCGTCACCCATGTAGGCCATGGTCACCTTGGCCTCGGCGCCCAGGTGCTCGCGGATGGTGAAGAAATCGGCCAGCACCTGGCAGGGGTGCAGCAGGTCGGTGAGCCCGTTTATCACCGGCACCGTGCCGTACTCCGCCAGGTCGAGCACGTCCTGGTGGGCAAAGGTCCGGGCCATGATCCCGTCCACGTAGCGTGAGAGGACCCTCGCGGTGTCGGGCACCGTCTCGCCCCGGCCCAGCTGCATGTCACCGGCGCCGAGGTAAAGGGCGTGGCCGCCCAGCTGGAACATACCCACCTCGAAGGAGACGCGGGTCCGAGTGGACGACTTCTGGAAGATCATGCCCAGGGTCTTACCCTGGAGCGAGGTGCGGTAGCTGTCCGGGTCGGCCTTGATCTTTTCCGACGTCCGGAAGATCTCCTCGATTTCCTCGCGGGAGACGTCCTTGATCGAGAGCAGGTGCTTGTTGGTCATCTTTCGTATCACTCCGCTATGCTGTGAAGACCCCGTGGGTCAACGTTCCTTTCTGATCCGGGTTCCCGACCGGCCATCCAGTGCCGGGACAAAGACATCCGGGCTGGTGATGATCACTTCCTTGCCCCCGGCGTTGAGAAAATCGATGGAGGCCCTGATTTTCGGCCCCATGCTCCCCGGGGGAAACTGCCCCTCGTCCAGCAACCGCTGGGCTCGCTCGATGGTGATCACATCCAGGGCCCGCTGGGTGGGGCGGCCAAAGTCGACACAGACCCTGGACACGCCGGTGAGGATGACGAACAGATCGGCCTGCAGGGAACTGGCCATCAGGCTGGCCGAGTAGTCCTTATCGATCACCGCCTCCTCACCCTTCATTATGCCGGCCTCGTCAAAGCTCACCGGGATGCCGCCGCCGCCGGCCACGTTGACCACGAACCCCTGGTCCAGCAGTCGCCGGGCCACGTCGGCCTGGAGAATCCGCACCGGCTTGGGCGAAGGGACCACCCGGCGGTATCCCCGCCCGGCGTCCTCCACCACGTACCAGCCCTGCTCCTCCACCATCATCCGGGCCCGGAACTTTGTGTAGAAGGGGCCGATGGGCTTGGTGGGGTTCTGGAAGGCCGAATCAGCGGCGTCCACCTCCACCTCGGTCACCAGGGTGACGATCTCCTTGTCCATCTTCGCCCGCTGCAGCCGGTTGCGCAGGGCCAGTTCCATCAGGTAGCCCATGCTCCCCTCGGTTTCGGCCACACAGACGTCGAGGGTGCTGGGCGGGATCTTGGTGCTCGACTCCTCCACCCGGATCAGGTTGTTGCCCACCTGGGGTCCGTTGCCGTGGACCAGCACCATCTCGAAATCCCGCCTGAGGACTTCCAGCAGCATCCGGGCGGCATTGTCGGCATTGTCGTGCTGCTCCTTCATGGTCCCGTGGTCATCGGGGCCAATGAGGACATTGCCGCCAAAGGCGATCACCGCCATTTTCCTGCTCATGGGGACACCCTCCGGACGCCCGGCGGCATCCCCGGCCGATGGGGCCGGGGTCCCGCCATCCTGGCACCAGGCTAGAACTTGGCCAGCACGTCCTCGAGCGTGGGCCGGCCGATCTCCTGCAGGTCGTAGGAAACCCGGACCGAAGGCTTGTCGATGTTGATCAGCCGCCGCAGGTCGATGGGCGTGGCGATGATCACCAGGTCGCAGTCGGTCTTGTTGATGGTCTCTTCCAGGTCCTTGACCTGGGCGTCCCCGTAGCCCATGGCCGGCAGCAGCGAACCGATGTCGGGGTATTTTTCAAAGGTTTCGGTGATGGTGCCCACGGTGTAGGGGCGGGGGTCCACCAGCTCGGCGGCGCCGAACTTCGAAGCGGCCACCACGCCGGCGCCGTAGGCCATCTCGCCGTGGGTCAGGGTGGGACCGTCTTCCACCACCAGCACCCGCTTGTTGCGAATCAGGTCACCGTCCTCCACGCTGAGCGGGGAGGCGGCGTCCACCACCACCGCGGTGGGGTTGGCGGTGTGGATGTTCTCGCGCAGCTCTTCCACGTCCTCGGCGTCGGCGGAATCGATCTTGTTGATCACCACCACGTCGGCGCGGAGCAAGTTTGACTCGCCGGGGAAATAGGAAAGCTCGTGTCCCACCCGATGGGGGTCGGTGACCACGATCTCCAGGTCCGGCTTGTAGAAGGGCAGGTCGTTGTTGCCGCCGTCCCAGAGGACCACGTCGGCCTCTTCCTGGGCCTGCTCGAGGATGGCACCGTAGTCGACGCCGGCGTAGACGATCACACCGCTCATGATGTGCGGCTCGTACTCCTCACGCTCCTCGATGGTGCAGTCGTGCTTGTCCAGGTCGGCCAGCTCGGCAAAACGCTGGACCTTCTGCTTCACCAGGTCGCCGTACGGCATGGGGTGACGGATGGCCACAACCTTCCTGCCCTTGCCCTGCAGGACCTGGGCCACCCGGCGGGTGGTCTGGCTTTTGCCGCAGCCGGTGCGGATGGCGCAGATGGAAACCACGGGGACCTTGGCCTTGACCATGGTGGACTCGGCGCCCAGCACGGCGAAGTCGGCGCCGGCGGCCACCACCAGCGAGGCCTTGTGCATCACGTACTCGTGGGGCACGTCACTGTAGGAGAAGATCACCAGGTCCACGGCCTCGTCGGCGATGATCTGTTCCAGGTCGGCCTCGTCCTTGATCGGAATACCGTCGGGATACATGGAACCGGCCAGCTCGGCGGGATACATCCGACCGTCGATGTCCGGAATCTGGGTGGCGGTGAAGGCCACCACGCGATACATCTCGTTGTCCCGGTAGCGCAGGTTGAAGTTGTGGAAATCCCTGCCCGCGGCACCCATAATCAGCACTTTCACCGGTTCCATCAAACTCTCCTTCTCGGACTGCAGGCGGTGGCCGTGCCGGACCCGTGGACGCACATTCGGCCACCTCAAAAAACAACGAAAAAAGGACCAGACAGTCTGGCGTCCCGGAAATAGCGTTTCAGGTTCTGTGGTCGCCACGCGTGGCATGCCAGGCGCGAGGAGGGCGCATACGGTGACGTATGCAACCGACGAGCAACGCCGCAGGCCACGATGGGGCGGCCGCAGAACGAGACGGTATTTCCGGGACACCAGACAAAGCCCCGTTTCACGCGTCTTTCCCCGCCGGATTCCGGACAGACAACACCGCTGCCGGACCGATCCCCGGGAAGAGGCGAAGGGTAGCAAAGGTAGGGGGGCAAGTCAAGATTAGGGGGGCAAGTCAAGATAATGAGGTATCGGGGTTTTGGCCGGGATCAGGGGGCCGGGGGTTCGTTGCCGCCGGCCTCCTCCAGACCGTGGTCCCGGATCTTGGCCAGCAGGGTTTTCTGACTCACACCCAGGGACTGGGCCGCATGGGAACGCACACCGCCGCTCTCCTCCAGGGCCTGGCGAATCTTGATCTTTTCCGCCAGGGCCGCGGCCCTGCCGGCCGCCTCGGCCAGGGTGCCGTCCAGGTCCACCAGTTGCCGAAAGGTATCCGCGTCACCGGGGCGGCCGCCGAGGGACGGCGACTGGCCGATGCTGAGCAGGCTGGCCGTGATTTCGCTGCCGTTGGCCAGGATCACCGCCCGTTCGATACAGTTCTCCAGCTCGCGGATGTTTCCGGGCCAGTCGTGGGCCACCATCAACTCCACCGCCTCGTCGGTGAGCGTCATCTCCGGCCGCTGGCGGACCTCCCGGGAAAATCGCTTGACAAACTCCTCGGCCAGTAGAGGGATGTCGCCCCGGCGGGCCCGCAGGGGCGGCATGTGCACCGGGAAGACGTTGAGCCGGAAGTAGAGGTCCTGCCGGAAACCGCCGTCCCTGATCCGGGCGGTGAGCTCACGGTTGGTGGCGGCGAGGATGCGGACATCGGCCCCGATGGTTTCGGTGCCGCCCACCCGTTCGAAGGTTTTTTCCTGCAGCATCCGGAGAATCTTCGGCTGGATCTCCAGGGGGATCTCGCCGATCTCGTCGAGGAAGAGGGTGCCGCCGTCGGCCAGCTCGAACTTGCCCTTCTTCAGGGCCACCGCCCCGGTGAAGGCGCCCCTCTCATGGCCGAAAAGTTCGCTCTCCAGAAGGGTAGCGGGGATGGCGGCGCAGTTGATGGCCACAAAGGACCGGTCCTGCCGCCCGCTGAGGTGGTGGATCGCCCTGGCGATCAGCTCCTTGCCGGTGCCGCTCTCCCCGGTGATCAGCACCGTGGCCACGGTGGGCGCCACTTTCCGTGTCTGGGCCAGGATATCCTTAAGACCGCTATCCGCACCGATGATCCGGGGGAAGCCCATGGTCTCGGCGAAGATTTCCCGGAAGAGCAGGTTCTCGAACTGCAGCCGGCGCTGGTCCACCACCCGGCCGATGAGCAGCAGCAGGTGGTCCATGTCCACCGGCTTGGTGAGGAAGTCGAAGGCCCCCTCCTTCATCGCCTCCACGGCCAGTTCCACCGACCCGTAGCCGGTCATCATGAGCACCGGCAGGTCGGGATCGCTCTCCCGGGCCTGGCGCAGAACCTTCATGCCGTCCGCCCCGGGCAGCCGCAGATCGGTGATCACCAGCAGGTAGCGCCTTTCCTGGAGGGCACGCAGTGCCGCCTTGCCCTCGGCCGCGGTCTCCACCTCGTAACCCGCACCCTCCAGGGTGGCGCGAAGCATCTGACGCAGGCTCGACTTGTCTTCCACCACCAGGATCCGGCTCACGGCGCTCTTCCCTTCGGGTTCCCTTTACCTCAACCAGCCCGGCAGGGCTCCGGACCGGCGGGCGTCCTCCTTCAGGTCGCTCAGCGCCTGCTCGGCAGCGGAGACGGCCTGATCGGCCTCAGCAAGCAGCCCGAACAGTTCCTGGATCCGCGTGTCCACCACGGCCCGGGCCGCCGGGTCGTCGATGGCGGTGAAGTCCACCCGGCTGCGGTTCATCTCGCTCTGCAGCCGGTCTTTCTCAGCCTTGGCCGCGGTCACCGCGCCCCGGGCATCGGACATGGCCTGGCGCCAGTATTCCTCCCCCCGGCCCTGGCTGTCAGTGGCCACACCAACGCTGTCCCAGGGATCCTCTTCCACAGCCGGAAGCTCGGCAGACTCATCCCCCCCTGGGTCCGCTCCATCCGCGGTCTCCGCCTGGGCCTCGTCCCCGCCGCTGGACGGACGGGAGCCTCCCTTCAGATCCTGGTTGGTGTACTTCTGCGGTTTGTCCTTTTTCTCCTTGGCCTCATCCTGTCCCTTTTCCTGGGTCGGCCCGGCCATCACCGGCGAGAAGGCCGGCCCGGCCAGGAGCAGGAAGGCCAGCACGATCACCGTCACCAGACAGGCCCGGCGATGCCACTGGGAAATGCTGCGTCGTTTCGTGTCCATGGGATTCCATACCTCCAGTGAGGCCGGCCGCTGGGCCGGCTACCAGATCGCTGTTCCCCTTATCGGTGCCTGCAGGACGGCCCTTGAGGCCGGCAAACAGTTCACCTTTCAGGAGGGAGTACGTTCCTTTGTAAATTATAGGCCCACACGGGCATACGTCAAGGCAGCTTGTGAGAAATAAAGGATTTATCCCGGCAGATCAGCCATAGGGGGAGATCTCCTCCCGGCGGTGGACTTCCCAGGAGGCAAGATAGGCCTCGTATCCGGAGCCAACGGGCCAGCCGGGCGGGTGAAAAGCGGTGTCGGCCAGACGGGAGTCGTAAACCACGGTGAGCCGGGAGAGCAACCGCGGCTGCACCAGGCCCTCCACGCTGACGGCGCCAAAGAGCGACACGCCGCCCCCCTCACCCCCGTCACCGGGCAGGCGGATGCCGCGCCCTTCGCCCCCCACGGCCAGTACCGCATCGAGGCGCAGACGCCCCGCCGGCGGTCCCGCCAGCACCAGGCCCAGCCCGCCGGCGGCCGTGCCGTCGGCCCGCACTCCGGCCGAGTAGAGCCCCAGCAGCCGCCCGTCGGCCGGGGGGACGGCCCGCGGGTCGGGGAACGGTCTCGGGGATTCGGAATAGACCAGGTGGCCACGCACCACCATGTCCCCGGAAGCGGCCACGGTGAGCATGTATCCCGGCGCCAGGGCCGGCGGCACCGGCCCACCCCCCGGGGCCCCGGTGCCCAGGGAGTGGATGCACC
>CBESOE010000166.1:0-8446 GCA_965531145.1 uncultured bacterium
AGCCGCCCTACCCGGCGGCCGGCGACACCTGCACCAGTACGCAGAGTGTGGAGGCGTACGTGCCTTGATGAAGGTGAACGGACGGTACTGAAGCTTTGATTGCACGAGAAACCCCGGGCGGTGGTTACACGGCCCGGGGTGTTCTTTGTACAGATGTGCAGAACGATAACAGGTGGCTGTCACTATGTGATATTGACAGTAACCTGTTGAAAAAAAAGGGAGAAATAGGTGACGGTCACCTCTTTTATTCGTCGTAGGGGCGAGTGATCACCGCTGCGATGCGGCGGCAGAGGGCGTGGATCCGCTCCATGGCGGTGAGCAGTTCGCTCACCAGGCGGTAGGCGTCCAGGCGGCTCTTGTCCGCGGCCATGGTGTCGATCACCGTGTCCTGGCAGAGCTCCACGGCGTTGCGGAAGCGGCTCTTCGATGCGGCCACCATCTCGGCGGACAGCGCTGAGCTCGACTTCAGGCCGCTGATCACCAGGTCGAGGACAAAGCCGGTCTCCCGGGTCACCGGGGCCAGCGCGGACAGGGTTGCGGTGTCCAGTTTCATCCCGGTGGCCAGGCGCTGACGGCCCAGCTTGACCAGGCTGGTTTCGATCACGTCGCCGATGTGCTCGAGGTAGTTGGCCGAGGCGATGGCCCGGTGGATCCGTTCCGGCTCGGGGGCCGCCAGGTCGAGCAGCGAGAGCTGGCCCAGATACTCCACGATGGCCTCGTGCAGCAGGTCGGCGTCGTCGTCCAGTTCGAGCACCGCCGACAGCTCCTCTTCGGTGCCGCCGCTGACCGCGGGCACGGCGTCGTCATACATCCGGTGCACCAGCCGGCCCAGCCGGTGCAGCTCCATCCTGGCATGGTCGATGGCCATGTCCGGCTGCTTGAGGAAGTAGGGGTCGAGGTGGCGGGGTGTGATGCGGGTCGACACCGACTCAGGCTTGCTGGGCACCATTTTCATAACCAGCCAGGCCAGCGGCCCGATGAACCAGATGGCCACCCCGGCGTTGACCACCTTGAAAATGGTCAAAGCATTGGCCACCTGGCGCGGCGCCTCGGCCGCTGTCCGGGCCATGCCGGTGAGGTCGGAGGCCACCGGTGAGAGCGAGCGAACCAGGTCGGCGAACTGGGGGA
This sequence comes from uncultured bacterium, assembly GCA_965531145.1. Taxonomy (GTDB): domain Bacteria; phylum Acidobacteriota; class JAQAZP01; order JAQAZP01; family JAQAZP01; genus JAQAZP01. The sequence goes on from CBESOE010000166.1 coordinate 1,129, forward strand.
TGAAGAAGATCCAGGCCAGCACGCCGATGACATTGAAGATCACATGGACCACCGCGGCGCGCAGGGCATCGCGGGGCCGGCCGATGGCGGCAGCCATGGCGGTGACGCAGGTGCCGATGCTGGCGCCGAAGATCAGGGCGATACCGGTCTCCAGCGAGACGAAGCCCTGGCCGGCAAGGACGATGATCACGCCGGTGGTGGCCGACGAGCTCTGCACCACCGCGGTGAAAACCGCACCGATGAGGACGCCCAGCAGCGGGTTCTCCATGCTCTGCATCAGGCTGATGAACGGCTCGTAGCTGCGCAGCGGATAGGTGGCCTGGGTCATCAGTTCCATGCCGAAGAAGATCAGGCCCAGGCCCATGATCATCGACCCGTAGTGCTGGAACCGCTTGTTCTTCGCCGTCAGTTCCACCAGGAAACCGATGGCGATCAGCACCAACGCGTACTTGGTCACCTTGAAGGCGATGATCTGGGCGGTGATGGTGGTGCCCACGTTGGCGCCGAGGATCACGCCGATGGACTGGGTGAAGCCGAGCAGTCCGGCGCTGATGAAGCCAACCACCAGCACCGTGGTCACCGAGGAGGACTGGATCACGGCGGTGACCAGCGCCCCGGCCAGCGCTCCGGTGAAACGGTTGGCGGTGAGCCGGGACAGCATGTTCTTCATCATCCCGCCCGCCGCGACCTTCATCGAGTCGGTCATCTTGCGCATACCGTAGAGGAAGAGGGCCAGGCCACCCCCCATACCGGTGATGATGGCGCTCCACTGCAGTGCGGTTGTCGGGGTGTTGATCACGGTGTGCCTCCAGGTGGATGATCGCTCCGCGGCCACGCTGTTGACCCCGGCAGGGCCAGGCCGACCGCCATCACCACGAGGATCTGTGCCTGATGCTTCATCGTGAGCTGATTATAACGGATGGGGATTGCTTCGTCGCCCGCTTCGCAGGCTCCTCGCAGTGACAGATATGACCCCAAATTTTGCAGTTGCGGGTTTACCCGGTCTGGGGCAGTTCGGTGTCGAGGATCCGGCGCACCTGCCTGGCCAGCTCCTGGGAGCGGAAGGGTTTCTGGAGGAAGTTGGCCCCCGATTCGAAGACACCGTGGTGGGCGATGGTGTTCTCGTGATACCCGGACATGTAGAGCACCTTCACGTCCGGCTTGAGCTTGCGGACCCGCTCGAAGAGCTGCTTGCCGTTCATGCCCGGCATCACCACGTCGGTGATCAGCAGGTCGATTTCGTCCGCATACTTTTCAGCCGCTTCCAGCGCCCTGATCCCCGACTCGGCCTCCAGCACGGTGTAGCCCTTTCCCCGCAGGGCACGCACCGCGAAGTCGCGGACCATCTCATCGTCCTCCACCATCAGGCAGGTCTCGCTGCCGGTGGTGGAGGCGGTGGCGGGGACGGCTTCTTCCTCCACCTCCTCCTGCGAGGACCGGGGGAAGTGGATGGTAAAGGTGGTCCCCTGTCCCGGTGTCGACTCGACCATGATGTGGCCATCGGCCTGGTGGACGATCCCGGTGATGGTGGACAGGCCAAGCCCGGATCCCTTGCCCATGCCCTTGGTGGTGAAAAAGGGCTCGAAGATCATCTTCTCTGTCTCGAGGTCCATCCCAATCCCGGTGTCGGTCACCGTCAGCCGGACGAATTCGCCCACCAGCGGGTCGAGACAGTAGTGGCAGTAGGGCTCGTCGAGAGTAACGTTGGCGGTGCGGATGGTCAGCGACCCGGTGTCCGAGATGGCGTCCCGGGCGTTCACCGCCAGGTTGATGATGATCTGGTCCACCTGGCCCGGGTCGATCTTTATCTGCCAGAGATCGTCGCCCGCCTTGAAGGTCAGGTCGATGTCCTCGCCGATGATGCGGCGGATCATTTTTTCAGCCGTGCCCACCGTCAGGTTCAGATCGATCAGCTTCGGGCTGACCAGCTGTCGGCGGGAGAAGGCGAGCAGTTGCTGGGTCAGGGATGTGGCTGAATCAACCGCGTTTTGCACCAGGGCCATGTCCCGGCGCAGCGGGTCGTCGACGTCCAGTGACTCCAGGACGATCTCGGAGTAGCCCTGGATCACGGTGAGCAGGTTGTTGAAATCGTGGGCCACGCCACCGGCCAGGCGCCCGATGGACTCCAGCTTCTGCGACTGCTGGAGCTGCTCCTGGAGCCGGCCCTTCTCCCGGTGCGAGTTCACCTGCTCGGTGATGTCCGAGTGGGATACCACCAGCCGGACCGGGTTCTGCTCCTTGTCGCGGACGCAGATCCCCCGGGCGCGGAACCAGCGATACGACCCGTCCTTTTTGCGCAGCCGGTGCTTGAGGTTCAGTTCGGTGGTCTCGCCCCGCAGGTATTCCTGAACAGCCTCCCAGGCCGGTTGAGCGTCCTCGGGGTGGAAACGCTCTTCCCAGATCTTGTGCGAGTCGCCGATCTCGTGGTCGGCATAGCCGAGCATCTCTTTCCACTGTTTCGAGTAATAGACCGTGTTGGTCAGGATGTTCCAGTCCACCAGCCCGTCGTTGAGGCCGTCCACCACCAGCGCGTAGCGGTGTTCGCTCTCCTTCAGAGCCTCCTCGGCCGTTTTCCGGTCGGTGATATCCCGGCCGATACAGTAGAACAGCTGGCGGTTTACCATCGGGGTGGCGGACCAGGAGAGGGTGCGCACCGTACCGTTCTTGTGCAGCCAGCGCATCTCGAAGCCGGTGGTCTTGCGGCCGGCCATCAGTCGGGCCACCGCCTCGTCTGTTCGGGCATGATCGTCGGGGTGGATGAACTCGTTGAAGGGTTTGGCCAGCAGTTCGGTTTCGCTGTATCCCAGGACCCGGCGCCAGGCCGGATTGACATACTTGAAATACCCGGTGGCGCCGGCGATGCAGATCAGGTCGAGGGACATCTCGCAGATCTGCGCCAGGTCCGACTCGGTCCGTTTCTGCTCGGAGATATCCTGAATCGTTCCACTGATTCGTTCGAGGGTGCCCTCGGGATCGAAGTGCCCGGCGGCGGTGGAGATCACGTCGCGGATCTCCCCGTCGGGCCGGACGATACGGGCGGTGAAAGTGAAGCCGCCGGGCCCCTTGGAGGCCTTCTCGATCACCACTGTGTTTGTCCGCCGGTCCTCGGGGTGAAGGAGGGACATCACCTTCTCGATATCAGGGGAGAACGTTTCCCGCCCCACTCCGAAAATGCGGTAGACCTCGTCGCTCCACTCCACCTCCCCGGTTGAAACAGACCAGGACCAGTTCCCGATATGGGCCAGATCCTCGATGTCGGAGAGCCGCTGGCGGAGGCCCACAAGCTCCTCGATGAGTTGGGAAATTGGTTTTTCCTGTTCCCGCATCAGTATTTCCGTATAGGCCAATGGGCACTGCCGGCCGGTGATATTCCGGCGTTGGCACCCGTCATTCGGTTCATCGTAAGGCTGATTACCCCTTGAATTACTATCTTTTAATATGGATTCCTGATCGGACAAAGTCAAGAAGGAGATTAGGGTGACACCCCAGAAAAATGAGCGCGAACATCACCATACCTTTCAAAACGAACATTCCTGTGGGGTATGATGAAAGCCTAGCCGCAGATTGCTGTTTAATTGCATTTCTCCATATCTCCGGAACCCATGTCATCCAAGATGACTCTTGACCTTCGGGGCGGCTCTTCATACTATTCAAGCATCATCAGGGCAGCATGAACATCCCGGCAGCACCGAACTGAACAAGTGAATGTGACTTCACCGGCCCGCCGTCGGTCTGGATGAATACGGTTTCGTCCGGCCTGGCGCCGGACGAAGTCACCTTTGTAATCGATAACCAATCCGGCGTCGTGGATCTGCAGCCCGGCTGCGCATCAGGAGGAGGAGCGAGATGTGGAAGGAGTTCAAGGAGTTTGCGGTCAAGGGGAACGTCATGGACATGGCGGTGGGCATCATCATCGGTGCTGCCTTTGGCACCATCGTCAAGTCGCTGGTGGCCGACGTTATCATGCCGCCCATCGGCATGCTGCTCGGCGGGGTTGATTTCGCCAACCTGTTCAGCGTGGTCAAGGAGGGTGCGGAGGTGGTCGCCCCCTACGCCACCCTGGCCGACGCCCAGGCCGCCGGCGCGGTGACCATCAACTACGGTATCTTCATCAACACCATTATCAGCTTTATTGTGGTGGCCTTTGCCGTGTTCATGGTGGTCAAGCGGATCAATGCCATGAAGAAAGAGGATGAGGCGCCGCCGGCCGAACCCACCGACAAGGACTGCCCGCAGTGCTTCTCCTCCATCCCCATCAAGGCCACCCGTTGCCCGATGTGCACCGCGGAAATTTCCGGCAGCTGATCCCGGTTCTGAAGAGATCAACAGGGCGGTGCCATCCGGTGCCGCCCTTTTTTGTGAGTGGAGTCGGTCAGTCACGGCTGCCGTCACCGGTGAGATGCTCCCCGCCCTCGGGAAGGGAACGCTGCGGCGTCTCGTCTTTTGCCGGGACCAGGAACCAGGTGACGTTTTCGATGACGAAATCATACTCGCCGCTGGCCGACAGTACCAGCCTGAACGAGTCCACCGGCCCGATGATCCGGGTGTGCACCGCCGACTGAATCCGCTTTGGAATCTGTTTCGTCACGTTCTGGATCGAGGAGTGAACGAGATACTTTCTCGAGCCGTCCTGGTTAAAGAACCGGAAGCGGACGAACTTATCTTTTGACCTGAATTTCAGGTCGAAATTGACCACCACCATCGTGCCCGGGGCCGGGTTGTGCAGGCGCTGCGGTGGGGAGATGTAGAGCGCTTTCCACGGATCGCTGCTGCCGGAAAACCATTTCGAGGAGAAGAGGGGCTTCTGTTTATCCTTGTATCCGGATATAGCGGAATGGAGGATGCAGGAGTTGACGTTCTGCCCCGTGAAATTGTTGCGCGCCACACTGAAGTCGTTGTCGAAGAGCAACTGGTCGATGGTGCTGTACTGGCTGGCATAGGTGGCCACCAGCCGGTTCTCCTGGCACGCCCGCAGCAACAGCCCCGTGGTGTAGAGCCGGCTGTCTTTGTCGTGCAGGATGAGCGGTCTGAACTTCTCTTTGTGATCATTGAAGAGTTCGGACACCGTTTCATGATGCCGGGTGTAGTAGACAAAGGACGGCATGCCGGCCCTGTTCACCAGCAGGGGGACAGGCTGTTGCCCGGGTGTGGAGAGAATCAGGTTGGTCAGTGCCCCCGCCGAATCCCGCACGATCACTCTCCGCTGGGCATGGTCGCTGAAGGCCACGGGGAACTGCAGGGCCATCAGCAGAACGACGGCCAGGCCCACCGGCAGAAAACTGGTTGTTCGGGGCCGCACCCTCTGGATCTCGTCCAGCAGGAGCAGGGATGGAAACAGCACGTAAGCCAACAGGAAGAGGTTCATCCGCAGGGGGCCGAAGGGCCACAGGCCGGCGAGGTTGAACGGCACCATCACCAGCACCGGCAGCAGGAGGAGGCAGAACAGCCGGAAGAAATGCCGCCGGCTGCGCACCAGGACGATCAGTGCGCCGGCCAGCGCCATCAGTGGGTAGAGTGCCTTGAGGACGGTGCCGGAATCCTTGAAGATGGCGTATTGGGCGAAGCCGATCTTCTGGTAGAGCGCCAGGTAGCGCTGGAAGAACCAGGAGGCAGAGGCGGGGAACGACCCGTGCGGGCAGAAGTGGTCCTGCCAGTAGTTCTTCAGTGGATCGAAGAAGTCTGTGTTACCGGGGCTGTGCAGGAAGGCGGCATAGTAGATAGTGGTGCCGGCCAGCATGACGGCACACGCCACCAGCGTCTCCATGAACTGCCGCCGGTTTTTGCTCTCCCCGGCCTGCACCAGCATCAGGATACAGATGCCGGGGAAGGCGAAGACGATATTCGGCGAAAAGAAAACAGCGCAGAGCATCGTGGTGGCGAGCATCACTTTCCATCGCAACTCGGGGCGGCGCCAGTATCGGAGAAAGCCGTAGAGGACGGACAGGTGAACCAGCAGGCCCAGAGAGTAGGGTTTCAGTTCCTTGGAGAAGATGGTGGTCCAGGGGGCGAAGGCAACGAGGAATGCGGCCAGCAGGGCTGTCCAGCGGCCGCTGAACAGCTGACGGCCCACCAGGTATGCGGCCAGGATGGCCAGCACACCGGGAATGATGGAGACCAGACGCAGCACCAACTCGGTGTTCCGGATCTGGGCCAGGAGGTAGATGGCCAGGCTGAAGACCGGGGGGTCAATGTGGTTCGGGGGCGAGATGATCTGGCGCAAGAGCGAGTCGGCGTCCAGCAGTCGCTGGATGCGCCAGGCCTCGTCGAACCAGAGTGAAGCCGAGCTTCCGGCATTGACCACCCTGGCCCAGGCCCCGAGGGCGACACAGGCGAAGAGCAGCAGCAGGGGCACCCACCCGAACCTGCCACCATTTCTCGCTGGGGATTTCTCCATGGCCATACCGGGGCACCCGTTGCCGGATGAACTGCATGAAGTCGTGGTGAACCATCAACTGGAGCGGAACAGACCGCAGAAACAGCTTAGTGGATAGTCCATGAAAATTCCAACCACCGCAGGCGGCAACCGGGGTTGTCTTTCCGGAACTCAGGCACTCCTGCGATCGCGGATCACCAACTCCACCTCGCAGTCCAGCAGGTGCAGCAGGGACAGCATCTGGCGTACGGACTTGCGGTAGTTCGTCTGGTCGAGCAGCCGATAGTACTGGGATGCCGAAGTCCCCAGTCGGCGGATCAGTTCTCGTGTGCCCAGCGGTGAGCGCTTGACCCGTTTCTGTGCTTCGAGGGTCAGGTCGAAGAGGAGCATGTCGGTCATGTATCCGGGGTCGCGGTTGAAGTAGAGCACGTGGTCGATGTGCACCGATCCCTCTTTTCCGGACTGGAGCACGTAGGTGAAGCCTTCCCGGCCCAGTTCCTCGTCCACGAACAGCGAGACGATCCTGTCTTCGACTGCCGGCGGAGGATCGGCCACTGCATAGGGGAAGGTGCTGGTGCCGTTCCTGGTGGTGACCTCGAAGACCTTCCGCCGGTTATTGTGCGTCACCTTTTTTATCTTCACAGCTGGCCCTCTTCTTCGAGTTCCTCGATCAGTCTGAGGATCGACCTGGATGGCATGCCTTTGATCGCAACCCTGTTCTCCAGATCGAAGATCACAACCAGTCGGCCATCACGATAGACATGCACATGGGCCGGACCATGGTCACCCACCCAGGTCAGGAATATGTAGTTCCCGCGTCTTTTCTTTGTCAAACTAAATGTAACCTCTGGCGGATACACTTGTCAAGATGAAAGGATCACCATGGAAACGGATTCAAGAGGCGTGCCAGAGAGACTGGGATGCGAGGGGATCAGCCCTCGTAGT
>CBESOE010000167.1:0-8399 GCA_965531145.1 uncultured bacterium
TGGAAACGCTCCCCGCAGAACGTGTCCAGGCCGCCTCCTTCGCCCCCCCACTCCCCGGCCAGGTCCCGGGCCCGGGAAGCCGTACGGTTGGCCACGGACAACTCCATACCCAGCCGGGTCAGGGCCAGGGCGGCGGCCCGGGCCGCGCCACCGGCCCCGATGATCAGGGCCCTCCGGCCCCGGAACGCCCCACCCCCGGACCGGCGCAGGGTTCTCAGTATGCCCTGGACATCGGTGTTGAACCCCCGCACTTCGCCGGAGGGCCTGCGGACCAGGGTGTTCACCGCCCCGGTGCGGCCGGCACAGGGGGCCAGCTGGTCCACCAGGGGGATCACGGTCATCTTGAAGGGAGAGGTGACACTGAGCCCACCCAGGTCCAGGGGGAGATCGCCCTGGGCGAAACGCCGCAGCAGCCGGGGCAGTTCAGCGGCAACCGCGGGCAGGGGCAGGTAGCAGCGGTCCAGACCGAGCTGCCGATAGAGGTGGTTGTGGATCAGCGGTGACAGAGAATCGGCCACACCGGCGCCCAGAATGCCGGTGAAGCAGGTATCCGGCCCCAGCTGGCGGGTGCGGTAGATTCCGGTGAGCTGGTCCACCGGCAGTTGCCCCGGGGCCACCGGTGCATCCTGGGCCGTGGAAGCGTAGACCAGGGAGCAGCCGCGTGAAAAAGCGAGGATGCGGGTGAAAATCCCGGGCCCGCCCATGCAGAAGGCGGAGAGGGGTGGATCACCGGGGCCGAGACGTCCGGCCAGCGACTCCAGTTGCTCGATGAAATCGAATCCGTCCTCCAGGCAGCGGGCCGTGGGCACCAGCTTCACCACCGCGGGGCCGCAGGCCGCCAACTCACGGTAGAGTTCGGCCAGGGGCCGGACAAAGGGACCATCAGCACTGTGTTTTGAAGCGATGAAACGGGTCCCGTCCGGCCAGCCCGGTGCCTGCATCAAGGGGAGGGCATGGTCTTCCAGGTCCACCAGGGCCGCCCCGGCAGCGGCCGCCCGCTGCAGCAGCCCCAGGCGTTCCTCCTCGGCCCCGCGGAAATGTCCGCCCTCCGCCTCCCGCCGGCAGGACACCACCACCGGGAGGTTCCAGCCGCTCACCCAACTCTCGAGGCTGCCCGGGTCCTGCACCAGGTCCAGACGCACTTCCACCAGGTCCGCCGCCGTGGAGAGGGCGTCCCGCAGCGGTCTGAGGCCGTGGGCCCGCCCGCCGGGGAGGCTGACGCAGATGGACTGGTCCATGGTCAGGGAGTGGGACACCTCGGGCTCCACTTCACTCGTGCATCGTCTCCGGTCCGTTCGATCCGCGGAACTGCTCATCGTGGAGACGCCGGAACAGACCCTCCTCGGCCAGCAGGTCGGAGTATGTGCCGGCCTGGACCACCCTCCCCTGGTCCAGCACCAGCACCAGGTCTGCCTGCTGGACGGTGGAGAGGCGGTGGGCGATGATGAAGGCCGTGCGGTCGGCCATCAGTTTTTCCAGGGCCAGCTGAATATACCGCTCGGACTGTGAATCGAGAGAGGAGGTGGCTTCGTCCAGCAGGAGAATCGGAGGATTCTTGAGGATGGCCCGGGCAATGGCGATGCGCTGCCGCTGCCCGCCGGAGAGGCTCACCCCCCGCTCCCCCGCCACCGTGTCATACCCTTCGGGCAGGCCCTCGATGAAGTCGTGGATGTAGGCCGCCCGGGTGGCCTCGGTCACTTCCTCCAGACTCACCTCCCGGCCGAAGCGGATGTTCTCCAGCAGGCTGTCGTTGAAAAGGAAGGTCTCCTGGTCCACGATGCCGATCCGCCGGCGGAGGCTGCTGAGGGTGAAATCACGCAGGTCCGTGCCGTCCACCGTGATCCGGCCCTGCTGGGGGTCGTAGAAGCGGCAGAGCAGGTTGACCGTGGTGGTCTTGCCGGCACCCGAGGGCCCCACCAGGGCCACCGTTGCCCCCTTGCCCACGGTGAACGCCACGTCGTGCAGCACCGGCCGGCCCTCCTCGTAGGCAAAGGTCACCCCATCGAAGACGATCTCCCGCTGCACCCCGCCGAATTCCACGGCGCCGGTCCGGTCGCTGACCTCGGGCCGACGGTCCAGCAGGTCGAATATCCGGTCGAAAGCGGCCAGGGCCCCCTGGATCTGGACGTTGATCTGGATCAGGCCGGTCATCGGCCCGATGAACATCATCAGCAGGGCGAAGAAGGCGAAGACACTGCCCCAGTCCATCATTCCCTGGGCCTGGAGCCTCGCCCCGTACCACAGGATGCCGGCGGTTCCGGCGGTGACCACCAGCGCCGCCACCTGGGCCTGCAGCGACCCGAGCATCACCGCCCGGACCCCAAGGGAGACCAGGTGCCGGGCCAGATGCCTGAAGCCCTTCTTCCGCCGCTCCTCGCCCACAAAGGACTGGACCACCCGGATACCGGCAAAGGACTCCTGGAGGTAGGACGAGACTTCGGCCATCTTTTCCATGCCCAGACGGCTGACCCGGCGGATACGGAAGTTGAACAACCGCACGTTGAGCACCATGGGCGGCAGGATCAGCATGGAGAAGAGGGTCAGGCGCCAGTTCATCCCCATCAGGGCGCTGAAAAAAACGATCACCGAGAAGATGTTGGTGATGAACCCGAGAAAGGTGGTGGTGAGCATGCTCTGGATGGTTCCCACGTCGTTGAGGATGCGGGACATCAATTCCCCGGTCTCCCGGCGGTGGTAAAACTTCAGTGAGAGCTGCTGCAGGTGGTCGAAGAGCTGCTTGCGAACATCGAAGATCAGCATCGCCCCCACCTTGCCGAAGAGGTAGGCCTGGAGCAGTGAGAGCCCGGTGCGGGCCAGGGCCACGGCGATCATGCTGCAGATGAGCAGGATGATCATCAGCTTCGTGTCACCGGATGCGATGATACGGTTGATAAAGCTGCCGCCAAGCCACTGCGGGATCTTGGAGACAGCTCCGGCTTCGCTGGTCAGGACATTGACAAAGTCTGCCGAGATCCCCACCGGGACCAGCGAGAGCAGGGTGGCGCCCAGCATGCAGGCCAGCATCACCGCCATCTGCCCCTTGTAGGGCTTGGCGTAACTGAAGATGCGGATGAGCTTTTTCATCCGCCCATAGTATTCACCGCACTCAGACGGGTCAAGGAGGTTGGGTGTATACTTCGCCCATGGAGGCGACCATGACAAACGGCAATACCACTCCCGATCTTTCCCTCGCCGACCTGGTGATCAGCGGCGCGTCACAACTGCTCACCGTGCCGGCGGGAATACCTCACGACGCCCCGGCCGAAGAGCGCCTCGGCCTGGTGGAGGACGGCGGCCTGGTGATCAGCGGCGGGAAGGTGTCATGGACCGGACCGGCGGCCTCCCTGCCAGACGGGCCGCCTGACGGCTTCAGCGGCGCCTGGATCGATGCCGGCGGAAGGGCGGTTATCCCCGGGCTGGTGGACTGTCACACCCACCTGGTGCACGGCGGCTCGCGGGAACGGGAGTTCGAGTGGCGTATCCAGGGCCGCAGTTATGCCGACATCGCCCGGGAAGGCGGCGGCATCCTCAGCACGGTGGCTGCCACCAGGGCGGCGTCGGCGGCTGAGCTGGCCGAGAGCGGCATGCACCGTCTGGACGAGTGTCTGCGTCAGGGGGTGACCACGGTGGAGGTGAAGAGCGGTTACGGCCTGGAGACCGCCACCGAGATCAAGATGCTCGAGGTGGCCGCGGAGATCGGCCGCCGGCACCCGGTGGACGTCATGGCCACCTTTCTCGGCGCCCACGAAGTGCCGGCCGAATACCGCATGGAGGGCGGCAAGGAGCGCTACCTCGACCTGGTGATCGGGGAGATGATCCCCGAGGTTGGACGGCGGAAGCTGGCCTCGTTCTGCGACGTGTTCTGCGAGACCGGTGTCTACACCCGGGACGAGGCGGAGCGGGTGCTGCGGGCCGGGCTGGAACACGGCCTGCGACCCAGGGTCCACGCCGACCAGTTGACCGATACCGGCGGCGCCGCGCTGGCCGCGGAACTGGGCGCGGTGTCGGCAGACCACCTGGAGTTCACCAACGACGCGGGGATGGAAGCTATGGCCCGGGCCGGAGTGGCAGCCGTACTGCTCCCGGGCTGCGTCTTCTTCCTTGGCGCCGGGCCCTGGCCCGACGCCCGGAGGATGATGGACCAGGGGCTGGCGGTGGCCCTGGCCACCGACTTCAATCCCGGCTCGTGCATGACCCAGTCACTGCCGCTGGTGATGACCATGGCCTGCACCATGATGCGCATGACCCCGGCGGAGTCGCTGCTGGGCGCAACACGATACGCAGCTGGCGCGCTGGGCCTGGAAGGAATCTGCGGATCGCTCTGCGCCGGCTCGGCCGGCGATGCGGTGATCCTCGACGGCCCGGACTACCGGACCCTCTGCTACCACTTCGGCACCACCCACGCCTCCACGGTGATCAAGAACGGGCAGGTTGTGCTGGAGAACGGGCAGCTGGTCTGATTCACCTCCGACTATCTCATCCGGCCATCTAATACTGCTGCGGATACTGCGGCTCGTCGGGCAGTTCGAAGGTGTCGCCCTCCTCGGCCCACCAGGCACGCCAGCGTCCGGCGGCGGCGGTCTTCTCCTCGTCGCTGCCGAACACCTTCCAGTCGAACGATTTCCCGGTGGTCATCTTCAGTGCTTCCACCGCCGCGTCCCGCACCCCCTGGGTCCGGTCGCCGCTGCCCGAGTAGAATGTCGAACCCACCATGAAATCGCGGACCAGGATCGAAGGGACCCCGATGCCGGCGCGGTCATCCAGCAGACCGAGCAGCGGCGCCATCACCTCCTGGCCCCCCACCTCGCCCAGCATCCGCGCGGTTTCCGCCCGCTCGTCCGGGCTGGGGTTCTTCAAGCCGGCCAGGATGCCATCGATGACCTGGCGGTCACCCTGCCGGGCGAGGGAGATCTTCGCCGCATAGGCGATCCAGAACTCGCCTTCCTCCATCTGCTTGCGCAGCGCCTGGCGGGCCACCGGACCGCCGATTTTGCCCAGCGCCTCCATGGAGGACATTTTCATGTCCAGGCCGCCGTTCTCCAGCAGTTCGGCCAGACGGCCCGCCGACTCGGTGTCTTTCAGCTCGCCGAGGGTCATCACCGAAGCGACCCGCACGTTGGGATCGGTGGCCTGGGCCAGTTCCTGCCGTATCCGGCCGAGCACCGACCGGTCTTCCAGAACGCCGAGCACCTGGATCGCGGTGCTCTTCACCGCGGCGTTGTCGCTGTCCAGCAGTGCCAGCACCTTTGCCGAGGAGTCCGGTGTCTTCAGTTCCGCCAGCAGGGTCAGCACCGAGATCTGCAGGTTCATGTCGTCCGACTGCAGCATCGGATACAGGGCAACCAGTGCCGCGGGATCTTCCAGCAAGCTGATGGCGTAAATGGCGGCATTGGCCACCTGGGGGTTGTCATCTTCCAGCCAGGGCGCCAGTTTTTCCCAGAGGTCCGGCTGGGGCAGATTGCCCAGGGAGAGCAGGAGGTTGATCCTGGTCTGATCGTCGGTCCCTTCCTTCTCCAGCATCTCCAGCAGGTAGGGATTGACCGACGGGTCGCCCAGACGTCCCAGCGCACCGATCAGCGCGGCATGCATCTCGGGGTCCCCACCTTCGGCGGTGAGCAGTTCGATCAGGTCAGGCAGGGCGCCGGTGTCCCCGATCTGCACCAGGGCCTCGATCACCACCGCGCGGAAACGGGGATCGCCATTGTTCAGCGTGTCCAGCAGCATGGCCACTGACCCGCTGTCCTTCAATGACCCCAGGGACCGGATCACCTGGACCTGGAGCTTGTCGTCGCTGGCCCCGTACATCTCCCGCAGCATGGCCACCGCTTCCGGACCGCCCACCCGAGCCAGAGAAGAAGCGATCTGGACCTTGAGGTCCACCGGCGCGTCCTTGCCGAATTCCCCCAGCAACGGCACCACACCGTCATCCTCGAGCTGTCCCACCGTACGCACCGCATCCAGCCGGGCGCGGGGGGAAAGGCCGGGCCAGGCATCACGGAAGAGTGCCAGCACCTGGGCCGTATCAAACTTGCGAAGTACGGACATGGTGTAGCGCCGCACCTGGGCGTCGGGATCGTCAAGCAGCTCGCTGATCGGTTCCAGCGATGCCGGATCAGCCAATTGCCCCAGGACATACAGAGCCGAGATACGGACGTTCCGTTCCCCCGGGCCGATCAGGGAGTGCAGGGTTTCCACGGCAGCAGTGGCCGCACCGATGCGGTCGATGGATTCGATGGCCGCCACCCTGATGTCGGTGGCAGCGTCCTCTCTGGTGATCCGCTCCAGTTCCGGAATCAGACCAGGGTTCTCCAGCCAGCCGAGGCAGAGAACCGCCATCAAGCGCAGTTCTTCGTCCGGGTTCCGGGCCAGGGCGAGGAAATCCGCTTCCGCTTCCGGCAGGCTGCGAGCCGCGGCCACGGCCATGGCCGCCATGTGACGCTTGCGATCCGTTCCGCTGCCGGTGATGGTGGGCTGCAGATACTGGTACAGCCCCTCCGTGGGCAGAACCTTGATTTCCTTGATCAGCTTTTCGCGGACCTCCCAGTTCTTCTGCACCAGGAGATCGAGAATCCCGTTTATTTCATCGGCGGTGAGTTCGCCGTCGGCGGCCAGGACCGGGGCCGAGGCCAGCAGAAAAAGGATCATCAGTGCACCGGCCACGGCGCGGAAACTCCGCAGGAAAGCGTTTCTGACAGGGGGAATGGTTTTCATGGAGACCACCTCGGGGAACGGGTACCGGGGCCAATACCCGGAAACCGATTAAGCTACTGATAAATTTCAAGATGGGCGATTATAAGGAGTCGACTAAATTGAGTCAAGATGCGCCCCGGCGCCATTCGGCAGTGTGGTGCCGGAATTCTGCCGCCCTGCGGGGGAGAAAACCGGCTCCGGCCGTTTGACGCCATCGCCGGCGATTCGCTATATTCACAGCAGTGTAGTCACTGACACCGGTCGCCTCCAGTCTCACACCTTCTCACGGGAACCGCAATGAGAATGAACGACAACCACAGTCCGCTTCCCTCCGCCACCTGTGAACTGACCGTCGAGGAGCGATCGGAAACCCGCATCCTGGCCGTGGATGACGATGAGGTGATCCGTCAGCTGCTCAATGAAGCGCTGACCATGGAGGGGTATCGGCCAACAACGGTTCCGAGCGGTGAAGAAGCCCTCCAGGTCCTGGAAACCGGTGATTTCGACATCATCATCACCGACATCTCAATGCCGGGGATGAACGGCCTGGAGCTGATCCGTCGGACCAACGAAGACTTTCCCGACATTCCCAAGATCATTCTCACCGGTGCCGGAACACTGGAAGATGCCATAGAGGCGATCAGGATCGGCGCCTATGATTACATCCGCAAGCCGCTCAACCTTGGCGAACTCTGGATCGTGCTCAACCGGGCAGTGCGCAACCGCCGCCTGATCACGTCCAACCGGGAATACCAGCGCCAGCTCCAGGAGAGCAACCAGCGACTGGAGCAGCGGGTGAAGGAACGCACCGAGGAACTGGAACGTTCCATGCGACTCAAGGACGACTTTCTCTCCCAGCTGAGCCATGAAATTCTCACCCCCCTGGCACCGCTGAAAGGCTATCTGTCCATCGTTCGCCAGAACCTTGACGACCGGGAAACGGTTGAGGAGAGCCTGGAGGCGGCGCTCAAGGAATCGGCCCGCCTCCAGAACCTGCTGGAAGACCTGATCGACCTCTCACACCTGGTGGCGGGCAAGGCCGAGGTTCTGCGCATGCCCACGGACCTCAACGGGTGTATCGAAAGAGCGGTGGATGCGGGACGGGAAAACGCCGCCCGGAAAAACCTCACTCTTTCGCTGGACCTGGACCCGGGCCTGCCGCCGGTCCCCGCCGACCCGGCAAAGATCGAACAGATCATCACCAACCTGCTGGCCAACGCGATAAAATTCTCCGAGGACGGCGGGGCGGTGACCCTGGCCTCTTCCCGGCAGGGCGACCGGGTCTGTTTCACGGTCAGCGATTCGGGAATCGGCATCCCCCCGGAGGAGCAGCCCCACGTTTTCGACATTTTTCGCCAGATCGACGGTTCCACTCGCCGCCGGCACGGGGGGATCGGAATCGGCCTGTCACTGGTCAAGCAACTGGTGGAAATCCATGGCGGAACCATCGAGTTGGAGAGCCAACCCGGAGCAGGAACGACCTTTTCGGTCCTGATTCCGTTGATCGAATCCTGACCTCATCGAGGCGGCTTGACCTCGGCCTGGTATCGCATGCTATGAATGGGGAGAAAACTTTTCCCCATAAGATGGAGAAAGTTGCACATCACTCATCATTCCGGGCCACTCTCCACAATGAGCGGTATCACTCCTCGAGGAGAAGTAAAAACAGAACGTGTTAACTATGTAGTTGTTTTATGAACAAGTTGCAT
>CBESOE010000168.1:0-8341 GCA_965531145.1 uncultured bacterium
TGGTGATCAGTGCCGGGCGGACCAGGGACCTGGCCGGCTGGCAACCACAGCATCTGGCCGAAGTCCTGGCCGGCCGGGCGCCGGCGAGGAGGGGGCCCCGTTCGCCCGCATTTTTCATCGACCTCGATGAGGTGGGCGCCGTGGTGCTCTGGACCAAGCAGCCGGCGGCCCTGCTGGAATCACCGGATATGGGACGGCTGCTCCTCGGGTTGCGGGAGCGGGGTATCCTGGTGGTCCTCCAACTGTCGGTCACCGGGCTCGGGGGCAGCCCGCTGGAACCGGGAATCCCGGATCCCTTTGAGACGGCCGGAACGCTGGAACAGATTCTGGAACAGGGCCTGCTGGCCGGGCCGGACTGCGTCAAGCTGCGCTGGGACCCGGTGGCTGAGTATGACCTGGGGATGGTTGTCGGGGGTGAACATCGCGGCCGGCGGCTGATCCTCTCCAACGCCAGGGAAGAACTCTTCTCCCCGGTGTTTGAGCGCTTCCGCCGTATCGGGGCGGTGACCTGGACCTCGTCGGTGCTCGATCTCAAGTATCGCGGCGCCTCCGGCAGACTGAAGGAGGCCGGTATCACGGTGGAGGATCACGATGCAGAATGGTATCGGCCGTTCTACACCGGGATGGCCGGGATGGTGACCTCCGCGGGAGGGCGGTTCTCTCTCTGCTGCAGTCCGTCGCTGGAGCCCTGGGTCTCCGGCGACGGCTGTATCGACGGGGAGTGGATCAACGGGCTGCGGAAGGATCATTTTGCCGCAGGAACTCCGTTGGTGGAAACCACACCGCACAATGTGAAGCGGAAGGGCGGGCAGCGGCCGCTCTGTGGCTGCAGCTACAGTGTGGACATCTCCTATTCCACCGGCTTCCGCACCTGTGCCACGCAGTACGAAGAGGGTGGAGCAGGGGGATGCTGTCTGTACTGCTACAGCTGGCACGGGAGAAGCGGCACGGAAACGTCACGAGCCGTGGGGACGGCCCTTCAGCAACTGCGTTCCCGGCCGCCCCTGAAAGGTGCTTCCGGCGGAGGTGAAATCTTCTGGCACCGGGGCCTGCGGATACGAGAGGAACAGCATGTCCGCTGATGCCAGCAAACCGGACCGGCCGCTGGTCATCGGCATTGCCGGCCCATCATGCTCGGGCAAGAGCGGTCTGGCCCGCCACCTCTGCCAGAGGCTGGAGGATCGGAACCCGGCCATCTTCCCCCTGGATGCCTACTACCGTGACCTGTCGCACCTTCCTCCGGATGAAGCCGACCAGCGAAATTTCGACGACCCCGAGGCGTTGGAGTGGCCGCTGCTGGAAGCGCACTTCGGTGCACTGATCCGCGGAAAAGCAGTGGATCATCCGATCTACAACTTTGTCCGCCACATCCGGGAACCCAACGTGGTACGGGTTGGACCGGCGGACGTTGTCATTGTCGAAGGGCTCTTTGCCCTGCTCCGGGCGTCGCTGCGCTCACGCTACGACCTGTCGGCCTACCTGCACATCGATGAGTGTGTGTCATTTGCCCGCCGGCTGGAGCGGGATGCCAGTGAGCGAGGGATCGAGCGGGAATACGTGGAGAACCAGTGGCGGGAGACCGTTCTGCCCATGGCCGTCGAGCATGTCATCCCCACCCGGTCCCATGCCGGCCTGGTGCTTGACGGTGAGGCGCCGCTGGAACGGTCAGCGGCGAGCATGCTTGATGCTCTCGATATGGAGGTTTGATCAGTTGCCGGCTGAAGTGATGATCTCCAGTGACTCACCGTCGGTGATCACAATGATGTCACCGTGCAGGTCGGTACGCAGGATCTGTGCGCCGGTGGCCTCCCAGGCGGCCAGTGTCTCGTCGTCGGGCGCGCCCCAGGGGTTGGGGCCCAGTGTGACCAGGGCGGCTTCGGCGGTCATGGCGGCGATGAAATCGGGGTCGCTGACGTTGGCATGGTGACCCACCTTGACCACGTCGGCCCGCAGGCCTTCCGGGCCCAGGGTTTCCAGCAGCAGCTGTTCAGCTTTCACCTCGGCATCGCCCATCAGCAGGAAGACGCGGTTGCCATACTGCAAGCGCATCACTGCCGAAGCTTCGTTGAGATTGTGAAACTCGCCGAGATGAATCACTTCCCAGGCCACCGCCTCACCCAGTTCCTCGATCCGCATGCCGGGGGCCAACCGGGAAACCGGGATGCCCTTCTCCATAGCGCGGGTGAGCAGCTCGGCGTGCAGGCTCTCCTCGTATTCCAGGCCGCTCTCCAGAATGCGGCCGATTTCTATGCTGTCGATGAATCCTTCGAGACCATCCACGTGATCGGGATGGGGGTGGGTCAGCACCAGCAGGTCCAGGCGTTGAACGCCATGAGCGCTGAGCCAGCCGGCAATATGCTTACCAGCCTCACGGGGGCCGCAATCCACCATGGCCGTTTCACCGCCTGGTCCACGGAGCAACAGGCAGTCACCGTAGCCGACGTTGATCACGTCCAGACTCAGTCGGCCATCAATGCTGGTTTCGGCAGTGGTGTCCACGTCGCCTCCGGTCACCGGCGTCCGGTGAACAGTACCGCAGCCGGTGAGCAGACAGAGCAGAGGGAGGAGGAACAGCGCGATGAAGCTGTGGCTCCGCGGTTTCACTCGATATACCCCAGCGCCCGGTACTCCTCCTTGCGCCGTTCGTCCAACCCGGAGCTGTCGTCGGTGACAATCCCGCCGGCCGCGTCCAGGTGGTCGTAGCTGTCGACAAAGTCCGCCTCATCCTGCTCCCCGAGGAAGGGCGCGCAGGGGCGGCCGTCCATGTCCCGGGCCGGTGGCAGTCCCATCATCGCCAGCAGGGTCGGTCCCACGTCGGCCACGGCGATGAGGGCGTCCTGTTCGAACGAGCCCCCCGCCGGCAGACCGGGACCGGCGCCGATAAAGATGCCGTCCGGCCCGAAGAAGTGCTGCCCCGGCGGGATGGACTTGGGACGGATCCCGCTCATGCCCATGGACGCCAGGGTCACCGGCCCTTCAGCTGTCTCCATGGTGTCCTGCTGGCGGATGTCGGGGTTGACGTCGGCCCGCACATGGCACCATTCCAGTTTCACGGCCGGCCGCGGATCGATGAAGAAGGGTTTGCCATCCGATGTCTGAAAGCTTTTCAGCGCGCTGATGATCCGCTCAATGATTTCGGCGGGCACCGGCTGGCCTGTTTCCCCCTCACTCTCTTCCGTCAGCTCACGGGCTTCGATGAAAACCTCCCGGGCAAAGGAGTGCTGTTCCACCGCCCGCAGCCGGAACTGGCGGCCCTGCGCCTCCACCTCCCGCATCCCCAGCCGGCCCAGCAGGGCCTGAACATTGAGGTCAGCACGGTTCTGTTGCTGGAACAGTTCGTGCCTCGGCCGGAAGCCGTGATCGGAGACCACCAGGATTCGGCCTCGGGGCGCCCGGGCCAGGAACTGCTCCACCAGTTCACCGAGACGCCGGTCGTAGTACCGGTAGGCACCGCCCACCACTGCCGAGTCGGCCGCCACAGTGGTCCCGCCGGGGGTGGGCCAGTAGCCGTGCTGGGTCACGTCGAGGCCGCGCACCAGCACGGCGGTGAAGTCAGGCAGCTCGTCTGCAATCAGCCGCCGGGCCGCTTCGAGGACGATTTTGTCCCGGGCCAGATGCTCCTGCACTTCACCAAAACCCTCAGCCGCCACGATCTCGTCGTGCATCGCCGGGTCAAGGCCAAAGGCCTCGATGATTTCTGTGGCGTCGGCCTTGGGCCGGCGCAGGTCGTCCATGGTGTCGATCCACTCGGCGGGCCAGGTGAGGCGTGACGTGCGCTGCTCCTCCGGCGGATCGAAGAGGAAATACGGGGCCCGGTCGCTGAGCACGTAGCCGTTCAACTCTTCCGCCGGCCAGGTGAGCCACCAGTTGAGCACCGCCACATTCTTTCCGCCGTGGGAGGCCACCCGCCAGACCGGTGCAGGTTCCAGCATGGTCCCGCGGAAGCCGCGTTTCATATCGGCGAGGTGGATGCCCAGCCGGAGCCAGGACTTGCCGGTGGCCATGCTGTTCCAGATCAGGGGGGAGACGGTGGGGATGTAGGTCTCCATCCGGCTGGACCAGCCCTTCTCCATCAGTGCCGTCAGGGTGGGAAGCTCTCCCCGGGCGGCCATCCGTGTGCAGACCTCCGGCGAGGCCCCGTCGAGACCCAGAAAGAGGATCGGTTCCGCATCGCTCGAGGAGCGCTCCGGGCCTCTGCAGCCCGTGGTGAGCAGCAGCAGGATGGTAACGAGGGTCACGAACAGTCTGGGCATGGTGATCCGGCCTCTATGAAGCGCCGCGGGCCAGAAAGACCGCGGGGATGGTTTTGAGCAGGATTTTCAGGTCGAGACCGAAACTCCAGTTGTCGATGTACTGCAGGTCCAGACGCATCCACTCGTCAAAGTCGACCTTGTTGCGGCCGGCGATCTGCCAGAAGCAGGTGATGCCCGGTTTCATACTCAGCCGCCGGCGCTGCCACCGCTCGTAATTTTCAATCTCCTCCCGGGGGGCGGGCCGCGGGCCCACCAGCGACATCTGGCCCAGGAGCACGTTGAACATCTGCGGCAGTTCATCGAGGCTCAGGGTGCGGATGATCCGGCCCACCCAGGTGACCCGCGGGTCGTGCTTCATCTTGAACGCCGGGCCGTTCATCTCGTTGCTCGAGGCCAGTTGGGCCTTGCGCGCTTCGGCATCCGCCACCATGGACCTGAATTTGAGCATGGTGAAGGGGCGGCCGTGGAGACCCAGCCGTTCCTGCCTGAAGAAGACCGGTCCGCGGGAGGTGAGTTTGATCGCCGCCGCGATGGCCAGCATGGGCAGGGCATGGATGATCAGCATCACCAGGGCCACTCCCAGGTCGAAAATCCGCTTGACCAGCAGCATGAACTCGTTGGTGGGCGTGGTGGTGTAGGTCAGCAGGGGCAGCCCCTGCAGGTCGTCCAGCTGGATCTTGGCCACCAGGTGGGGGAAGAAGTTGGCGGCCACCCAGGTGCGGATCCCCTCTTCCTCGCAGAGCAGGAAGATGTCCTCCATGTCCCAGAGCTTGGTCCGCGGCACGGCGAAGATCACCTCGTCCACCACGTTTCTGTGGATGATCTGCTCCATGTCGGTGATGTGTCCCATCACCGGCCGCCCATCCAGTTCACCGGTGGCCAGCACCTCTTCGTCATCGGTGGCGAAGCCGAGCATTTTCAGTCCCCACTCCGTGGTCTCATCCACCAGGCCGGCCAGCTTGAGAGCCTGCTCGCCCGAACCGATGACCAGCACGGTGCGGAAGTTGTAGCCCCGGCGCCGCCAGTAGCTCAGGAGCTGCCGGGCCACCAGCCGTTCGCTGAGCAGCAGGATGTAGTTGATGATCACAAAGCTGATGATCAGGGTCCGGCTGACGTTGGCGATCTCGATACCGCCGATGCGGGTGAAGAAGATCAGGATCACCAGCAGAACCCCGCCGGAGAAGATTGCCTGGAAGAGGGCCCAGGCCTGTGATTTCATCGAGACCAGTCGCTGGGAGCGGTAGGAACCAAAGCTGTAGAGTAGCAGCGCCCAGAGCGGGAGAATCAGGAAGAGCAGCAGCTGGTAGAGCTCGAAGGCCATGATCGGCCGGTAGAATTCCTTGAACCAGGAGGCGTAACGCACCAGGGTGGTCTGCGCCATCTCCACACGCAGGAGATACGCCCCTTCAAAGGCCAGCACAGTGAGGATCATGTCCATCAGCAGGTGAAACGTGCCGATGGCTCTGGCGTGCTCTTTCAGCATCCCCGTTCCACTCCGTCACTCTTCCGTGCCGGCCAGCCGGCGCAGCAGCTTTTCATAGCCATCGGTGACCGCATCCCAGGAGTAGCGGTCGGCGGACCGGCGACCGTTGGCCCGGCCCGTCTCGGCCACCAGTTCCGGCTGGTCGTCGAACTGCTGGAGGATGGCGGCCAGCCCTGCCGGGTCGCCCAGCGGGAAGTAAAATCCGTTCTCTCCCAGCACTTCATGGTGCTCGGGCACGTCGGCCGCGGCTACACAGTTGCCGAAGCCCATGGCCTCCACCAGCGCCGGGTGGGTGCCGCCCACTTCGGTGGCCTGGATGTAGCAGTAGGCCCCGGCCTGGAGTTCGCGATATCCCCGGCCGAAAACGGTGCCGGTGAAGACCACCCGCGGGTCGGTGGTCGCCTTGAGCTGCCTGATATACTCGCCGGCGTAGGGTGCGTCGCCCACGATCACCAGCCGGCGGTCGCTCTGCACCTGCTCGAAGGCCCGGACCACCAGATCGGCGTTGTTCTCCGGCTCCAGCCGGCTCACATAAAGCATATACCCATTCGGCTGCAAACCGAACTGTTCCAGGGTCTCCGTCCCCTCCTCGGTTCCGGTCTCCACCCCGTAGGGGATGAAGGTCGACTTCTTGCCGTAGCGCTCGGCGTAGTAGGTCTCGATGGTCCGGGCATCGGTGATGATGGCGCTGGGCAGCACGGTGCTCAGCCGCTCGGAGAGGCGGTACCAGGCCCGGCCCAGGGCGTTCCACTTCTTGCGCTTCCGCTCCAGCCCGTCCACGTTCACCGCCACCGGTGTGCCGAAGAGCCTGGGGAAGAAAGTCACCATGGTATTGGCGGCGTTGCAGACCAGGATGGCGTCATAGCGTCTGGGCAGAGCGTGAAGGGTGGAGAGCAGGGCGTGGACCACCGTGTCGAGATACTTGTGCCGGATGGTGGGCAGCACCGCCAGCTTCACCCCCTGGTAATCGTGGCCGTGGGGGTGGCTGGCATAGGCCGTCCGGCAATAGACGGTGACCTCGTGCCCCCGGCGGGCCAGACGCAGGGAGAGCTGTTCGGCCAGGGTTTCGAACCCGCCGTAGTTGGCGGGGATCCCCCGTGTCCCGATGATGGCGATTCGCATGTCAACCTGCGGCGCCGCTGCCGCCCCTCTAGCCTCTAACCTGCTTTGATTCAAAAAGTTAAGCGAGGTGAGGATATCACAGTGGTTCGGCTCTGTAAACAGGGTAGGATCCATGTTATGCTGACGGCGGAAGGCAATTATCGGGGTCCGGCCGGCACAATCCGGCCGCGCAGCAGAGGAGATGGGGACGTGGGCCTGAAGATGAACAACCTGCTGGTGACCGGTGGCTGCGGCTTTATCGGTTCGAACTTTGTTCGTTACCTGCTCGAGGAGTCCGATTTTACCGGGCGGGTGATCAATCTGGACAGCCTGACCTATGCCGGTAATCCGGAGAGTCTGGCCGACGTGGCCGAGGCCTGGCCCGATCGCTATGTTTTCCAGAAGGTCGACATCTGCACCATCGGCAAACTGAAGGACATCTTCGAGGACTACCAGATCGATTCGGTCTGCCACTTTGCCGCCGAATCCCACGTGGACCGATCGATTCTCGGGCCGGACCAGTTCATCCAGACCAACATCGTCGGCACCTTCAACCTGTTGGAAGTGGCCCGGGCCTGCATGGGCCAGCTGGCCCTCTTCCACCACATCTCCACCGACGAGGTCTTCGGCAGCCTGGGGGCCGACGGCCTGTTCACCGAGACCACGTCTTACAAGCCGAACAGCCCCTACTCGGCCTCCAAGGCCTCTTCGGACCACCTGGTGGGTGCCTACCACAAGACCTACGGCATGCCGATGACCATCTCCAACTGCTCGAACAACTACGGTCCCTACCAGTTCCCCGAGAAACTGATCCCGCTGATGATCCTCAATGCCCTGGAGGGCAAACCGTTGCCGGTGTACGGCGATGGTAAGAACGTGCGTGACTGGCTCTACGTCCGCGACCACTGCACCGCCATCTGGGCCATCATGACCGGCGGCCGGCATGGCGAGACCTACAACGTGGGCGGGGCCACCGAGATGGAAAACCTGGCCATCGTGGAGTTGATTTGCGACCGGCTGGATGCCCGGGGGGCACTGCCCGATGGCCGCCCGCGGCGGGAATTGATCACCTTTGTCAAGGATCGCCCGGGCCACGACCAGCGCTACGCCATCGACTTCTCCAAGCTGCAGTCCGAGCTGGGCTGGTCACCCGAGGAGTCGCTGGACTCCGGGGTGGAGAAAACCATCCAGTGGTATCTGGACAACACCGGGTGGGTGGACCGGGTGCGCAGCGGTGAATACCAGAACTGGATGCGCGTGCAGTATGACGGGTAGCGTCTCTCCGTTTGGTATCTGGAAAATAATTTCGCATGTGGGGCTGAATGCCCGGTTGAGGTGATGGACTTTTCGGTATCTCCTGCTCTTCCTCCCCAGCGCCTGATGCTTTCCTTCCAGTAAGCATTTTAATTGCAAAAACTTAAGTGTTGTGCGGGGCCGCAGCCTTTTTCGCTGGTCCAAAATCGGCTCACTTATTCTTTCCTTGCGCTAACTTTATACCCCATCA
>CBESOE010000169.1:0-8313 GCA_965531145.1 uncultured bacterium
ATGATGCTTTTGCCCATGGTCCGGTCCTCACACTCAATCCAGTTCCACTGTTTCCTGGTACTGCGGAATATACGGATTGAAGGAGGCCGCCTTCAGCTTGTCAGCCAGCGCAGCGCTCGACTCGGGTTCGCCGTGAACCACAAAGGTCTTTTTCGGCCGGCTGCTGAAACCGCGCAGCCAGGCCAGAATTTCTTCGTAGTCGGAGTGGGCCGAATAACCAGAAATCTGCTCGATAACGGCCTTCACCGGCACATGGTCACCGTGGATCTTCACCGACTCGGCCCCTTCGAGGATCTTCCGGCCCCGGGTCCCCTGCGCCTGGTAGCCGATGAAGAGGATGGTGGTGCGCGGGTCGGGCATCTTGTTCGCCAGGTGGTGCAGGATCCGGCCGCCGCTGAGCATGCCGCTGGCCGAGATGATGATGCCCGGGCCGTTGAAGCTGTTCAGCTCGATGGACTGCTTGGTGGCCTCGGTGAACTTGATGTGCCGGGTACGGAAGATGTCGACCCCCCGGACCTCGAGCAGGGCCGACTGCATGTCGTGGTCCTGGATGTTCGCCATGTAGACCCTGGTGGCCTTGATCGCCATCGGGCTGTCCACAAAGACGGGGAGCTTCATGATCTCGTCTTCGTCTTCCATCTCGCGGATGTTGTAGAGCAGTTCCTGGGTCCGCCCCACCGAGAAGGCGGGGATGAGCAGCACGCCCCCGCGGGCCGCGCTCTCCTTGATCACTTTGGCCAGTACCGACCGCGGGCTCTCCTCCCCGTGCAGCCGGTTGCCGTACGTTGACTCCAGCACCAGCCAGTCCGCCTCGGAGACTTGCACCGGGTCGCGCAGCACCGGCTTATCCGGCCGGCCCAGGTCGCCGGAGAAGACGATTTTCCGTGTCTTGCCCTTGGCCGTCTGCCACTCGATACAGACAAAGGCCGAGCCGAGGATGTGCCCGGCGTTGAGAAACCAGAGCACCAGCCCCCCACCCAGTTCCAACCGGTGGCTGTACGGCTTCGGCTCGAGGAGAGCGATGGCCGCTGCAGCATCGTCCTTGTCGTAGAGCGGCAATGCGGGCTGATGCCTGGAGTAGCCCTTCTTGTTTGCCCAACGGGCTTCCTCCTCCTGGAGGTGGGCCGAGTCCATCAGCATCACACCACAGAGCTCGGCAGTACTCTTGGTGCAGTAGACCGGGCCGGAAAAGCCGTCCTTGACCAGCCGGGGAAGGTAGCCGGTGTGATCGATATGGGCATGGGTCAGCACCACCGCGTCGACGTTCGATGCGTCGAGGGGCAGCGGCTCGCGGTTGCGAAGCCGCAGCTTCTTCAGGCCCTGGAACAGTCCGCAATCCACCAGCAGGCGGAACCCGTCATGTTCGAAAAGGAACTTCGATCCGGTGGTGGTGCCGGTGGCACCGAGAAAAGTTAGTTTGGCCAAACCGTGCCTCCCGTTATTTTTTGTCGCCCCTGTAGTATTCCGGATAGAGCTTTTTGAAGCACTCCGGGCAAAGGCTGTGGCTGAACTCGGCTTCCGAGTGCTCACAGATATAGTTTTCCAGCTGCTGCCAGCGTCCCCCCTCGTCACGGATCATATTGCAGGAGGCGCAGATCGGTAGCAGGCCGGACAGTTGCTTGACCGTGGCCAGGGTCTCGTTGAGCTTGGCGTTGAGCCGCCGCAACTCCACGATATCATCAAAACGGGCCATGGCCACGGTGATCGCCCGTTCCATCTCCCGGGCGGTGGACGGCTTGACCAGGTAGGCGCCAAGACCCGCGTCCACCGCTTCCCGCATCAACTCCGGGTTTTCGTAAGCAGTGAGGGCCACCACCGGGACGGGGTTCGCCTCCATGATCTGGCGGGTGGCTTCGATGCCGTCCATATCGGGCATCTTGATGTCCATCAGCACCACGTCGGGCGAAAGCCGGGCAACCATCTCCAGCGCCTCCCGGCCGTCGATGGCTTCACCCACCACCAGGTAGCCCACCTCCTCCAGTGTACCGCGCACCATTTCGCTCACCAGGTGGTCGTCCTCAACCACCAGCACGCGAATTTCTTTCTGCTCCTTATCCATCGAACTCCTCTCCCCGCACCTCGGTCCAGCGGTCCTCATCCGCCGAACGCATACAGGCCTCGCACAGCCGCACGGCCGCCAGCCCCTCAACCGCTGGAACGGGGTTGGGCCCGCGACCGCGCACACAGGCTTCCCACTGCCGGAGCAGCGGCACCAGGGTGGGCACCGGCGGATCCTGGTGCCGGGGCTCCGGGCCGTCGGCGCCGACGAACTCCAGTGTCCCGTGGACGTGATCGCCGCGCAGGATCCCGGCCGAGCCGACAAACTCGAAACGGCCGCTGCGGGCCGGCCCCACCTTGCTCGCTTCCACCAGCCCCGCCACCCCGTCCTCGCACTCCACCTGGGCGGTGAAGAGATCCTCGAGGCTGGTGGTGCCTCGCCGGTAGGCCGTTGCGCGCACCCGCGCCACCTCGCGCCCGGTGATGAAACGCAGCGCGTCAAAGGTGTGCACCGCGGTGTGCAGGATCACCCCGCCGCCGGCAGCCTCGGGATCGTCCAGCCACTGGTGGAACGGCGGTTCGAGGCGAAAGTCGGCGGTGAACGAGTGCAGCTGACCCACCTCGGGGAGATGCTCCCGGAGGGCCTTCACCGTGCTGTTGAAACGAAGGGTCTGGCCCACAGTGAGCGGCAGCTGCCGTTCCTCGAAAACCCGGACCATGGACGCGGCGCCGGCCGTGCTCACCGCCAGCGGTTTTTCCACAAGCAGCGGTTTGCCCAGCTCGGCGCAGGCCTGGGCCAGGGCCGTGTGGATATCCGGCGTTGCGGCGGCCACCACCGCCTCCACCCGCGGGTCGGCCGCCAGGTCGGACCAGAGCCGGTACCAGGTGGCACCCCAGTTACGGGCCTGGGTTTCGCCCTCCGGCGATCGCCGGCTGATGGCAACAAGTTCCAGACCCGGCAGGTCTTCAAGGATGTGGGCCACATAGCGAGAGCCATGCCGGCCCGGCCCGATGACCCCGACCTTGAGTGTTTCGTCCACGCCCGGACCCCTGGTGTTCAGCGTCTGGAACAGGCTCCCGTCTGACGGCAGAAACCGACCATCAAATCGGGAGCGTTTGAACCGCCATTATAGACCAAGCCGCGTGCCCGGGCCACGCCGGGCCCGCGGCCGCCCGGCAACATACGTTTTCTGATATCATGGATCAACGGCACCGACCTCTGGAGGATCCCGATGGCCAAACCCCGAACAGGCAAGAGCGGCGGCAAACGCCTGCACGGTGTGGGCAAAGGCAATGCTCCCAGGTCTTTCAACGCGGTCTACGACCTCGTGAAACAGATCCCTGCCGGCCGGGTGGCCACCTATGGCCAGATCTCGAACCTGATGGGCAACCTGCTCTCACCGTTGGCCGTGGGCTGGGCGCTGCACAGCTGCCCGGACGGTGTTCCGTGGCAGCGGGTGGTCAACGCCGCCGGAGCCTGCTCCACCGAGCGGCTGCCCGACATCCCCCCGGGCCTGCAGCGGGCAATGCTCGAATCCGAGGGAGTGGCCTTCGGCACAGACGACACCATCGATCTGGAGCGCTACCGGTGGGAATCCTGAGATGAAAAAACTGCTGGTGGGAATCGCGCGACGGCCGGTGCTTTCGGTCTTCCTCCTTGCCGTGGCGATCTCGCTGATCATCATCAACATCGACGAGCTGGAGATCGACACTTCGGGCAAGGGCCTCACCGCCGCCGGTGACCCGGCCGCCGACGTGCTCGACCGGTTCCGCGAGACCTTTGGCAGCGACTCCCTCACCCTGGTGATACTCCGGGCTCCCGGCGGAGACATCTTCACCCCCGAAACCCTCCACGCCCTCCGGGAGTTCACCGCGTCCCTGGAACGGCTGGAAGGGGTCACCGAGGTGAAGAGCCTGGCCACCGTGGAACGGCCCGGGCTCTTCATCGGATTGCCGGTCCGCAGCCGGCTGCTGCAGAAAATCCCCGACACGGCAGAGGACATGGCCCGGCTCCGGGAGCTGGTGCTGGACAGCCCGGTACTGGTGGGCACCATGGTCTCCGAGAGCGGTGACTGCGCCGCGATCAGCGTCTTCACCGATCCGGCGCCCGGCGCCGACGATTTCAACATCACCTTCGACCAGGCGGTGGAATCCCTGATCGCCGAGCACGCCGCCGTTTTCCAGGGCTACCAGATCGGCGAACCGATGGCCAAGAATGCCTTCAGCAACTATATCCAGCGTGACCAGCGCCAGCTGGTGCCCTGGTCGGTGGTCCTGCTGCTGCTGGTGCTCTTCCTGGCCTTCCGCAACGTTACCGCGGCCGTCCTGCCGGTCCTCACCGGCGGCCTCAGCATACTGGCCACCCTGGGGTTCATGGCCCTGGCCGGGTTCCCGATCAACGTGGTCACTGCCATCGTGCCCTCGATCCTCATCGTCGTCGGCTGCACCGAAGACGTGCACATGGTCTCCAAGTATTACCGCCAGCTGGGCAAGGGCCTGAACAAAACCGAGGCGGTGCTGAAGATGGCCATGAACAGCGCGGTACCGATCACCCTCACCACCCTGACCACTTTTCTCGGCTTTGCCACCCTGGCGGTGAACAAGGTCACCATCCTGCGCCAGTTCGGCATCGTCTGCTCCTTCGGCCTGCTGGCCAACTTCCTGATCACCATCGTGGTGATCCCGGCCGCCCTGCGGCTGACCCCGATCTCCCGGGTGCTGCGCCTCCAGGAGCGCCGCACAGTGCGGAGGAGCGCCCTGGTCAACTGGCTGACAACCTTCACCGCCGACCGCAAACCGCTGATCACCACGGTCACCGTGATCCTGATTCTCCTCGCCATCGCCGGCTGTTTCCGCCTCGACGTGGACACCGACTTCACCCATTACTTCCGCGAGGGGTCCAGGGTGCGCGACAACACGGAGCGCGCCGCCAAAGACCTCTCGGGGGCAATGACCCTCCACGTCTACATCAAAGCCCTGGGCCTGCAGCGGGTCACCGATCCCGGCATCCTGGAGCGGATCGCCGTTTTCCAGCAACGCCTTGAGAACACCGGCCTCTTCACCAAGACCCTCTCCCTCGCCGACCTGGTGCGGGAAGCGCACCGGCAGGCCGGAGGGGACCGGCCCGGCCGGACCTGGGTCCCGTCGAGCGAAGAGGAGGTGGAGCGCGGCCTGACCCTGCTGGGCAAGAGCGAAGTCCGCCGCTTCGTGGACAGCTCACGCCAGAGCGCCAGCATCACCGTCTGGCACGACATCACCGGCTCCCGCCCCCTCAGCCTGGCCATCGAGCAGCTGCGCGCCCTGGCCGCCGAGGAACTGCCCGCCGACCTGGAGGTGCAGGTCACCGGCTACTGGGTGCTGATCAACGGCTCGGCCGACGCCATGGCCGTGGGGCAGGTGCAGAGCCTGGCCCTGGCCCTGGCCGCCGTCTTCATCATCATCTCGGCCCTCTTCCTCTCCTTCAAGGCCGGCCTGGTGGGGATGGTGGCCAACGTGGTGCCGATCCTCTTCAACTTCGGCCTGATGGGCTGGCTGGGTATCCCGTTGAACACCGGAACCTGCATGGTGGCCGCCATCGCCCTGGGCATCGCGGTGGACGACACGATCCACTTCATGGTCCGCTACCAGCGTGAGCTGCGGCGCACCAACCAGCAGCGCCGGGCCATGGCCCGCACCCTGCGCAAGGAGGCCGAACCCATCGTGCTGACCACGGTGGCCCTGGTGCTGGGCTTCAGCGTGCTGGTCCTCTCCAGCTTCATCCCCATCGCCCAATTCGGACTGCTGGCGGCGATGGTGATGATCTACGCCCTGGTGGCCGACCTGCTGATCAACCCGGTGGTGCTGACCAGCGTCCAGCTGATCACCATCTGGGACTTCGTCAGCCTGCGGCTGAACCGCAGCGTCACCGAGGAGAGCCCGGTGTTCCGCAACATGCGGCCCGGCGAGGCGAAGAAGGTGGTGCTGCTGGGCACCCTCAGAACAGTGGCGGCAGGAGAGACGGTGATCCGCGAGGGCCTGGCCGGGGAGTCGATGTTCATGATCGTCTCCGGCACGGTGAAGGTAACGGTGGATGTGGGCGGGCGGCCCCGACTGCTCAACCAGCTGGGCCCGGGGGACGTGATCGGCGAGATGGCCCTGCTCGGCGGCGGCACCCGTTCGGCCACGGTCACCGCCATCGAGAGCACCGAACTGCTCCGCCTGGACGAGCAGTCGCTGGAGCGGGTGCGCCGCCGCTCACCCCGCATCGCGGCCAAGCTCTTCCTCAACCTCTCCCGTATTCTCAGCGACCGGCTGCGGGCGCAGAACATCGCCGAGTAGATCATCCGGTTAAAATTTCAATCAACCGTCGAAGTGAGCAGGATGTCCGATCTCCTTCAGTGAAGGAGTCTCTGGTCTGGGAGACCAGGACGCGTTTCCCGGCTCCGACCATGTCGGCCGTCTTATCCAGCCGCCGGAAATCGTTGGGGGATGGAGAGGATGTCAATTTGATCTCAATGGCCCACAGTTCTCCTTCCAGTTCAAGGAGGAGATCAATTTCATAACGATCGCTGGTGCGAAAGAAAAAGGGGTCCACCCGGCGGCCGCCCTGCGACAGGACGCCAAGAATCT
This sequence comes from uncultured bacterium, assembly GCA_965531145.1. Classification (GTDB taxonomy): domain Bacteria; phylum Acidobacteriota; class JAQAZP01; order JAQAZP01; family JAQAZP01; genus JAQAZP01. The sequence continues at coordinate 6,607 of CBESOE010000169.1, forward strand.
GCTCGATGGCAAACCCCTCCCAACTCGCGCCGACCCAGGGCTTGTTCAGCAGCTCATCCTCATCGCTCACCTGGAGCAGAGCGTGGAGCAGGCCCGAATCTCGCCAGAAATACCTGGGCCGGCGAACCAGGCGTTTCTTCAAGTTAGCCTGATAGGGCTGTAACCGGCGAACCAGGAATGCGCTTTCCAGGTAATCCATATAACTATTGATTGTGGCGTAGGAGAGGCCAAGGCTCTGACCGATCTGGGAAGCATTCCAGACCTGGCCATTGACTGCGGCCACCATCCGGAGGAGGCGCTCCGTGACCTGGGGCTTTGCCGGAAGCCCCCATCCGGGCAGGTCACGCTGGGCCAGGAGCGCAAGATAGTCAAGCTGCCACTGTGGGAAACGGTCCGCGCCCTGGATGCCGCCATCCGGGTAGCCACCGCGGCACCAGAAACGATTGAGCGAGGTCCGGGGGAGCTCATTTACCAGAAAGGTAGTGAGCTCGACAAGCGATAGTCGCCCGGCCAGCGATTCCGAAACCTGCCCCATCAGTGCCGGAGAAACAGAACCGAGAAGCAGGAATCGACCTGTGCGCGTCCGCTCCCGATCAATGGCGCCGCGTAGCCGCGGAAAGACCTCAGGCCAGGCCTGGGCCTCATCAAGAATGACCAGTTGCCGGCCAGTGACCAGGGAATCCCATTGCAGATCCAGCTTGAGACGGTCCGGCTCCTGTTCGAGGTCGAAGTACGCACCGCCCAGTGATCGGGCAAGGGTCGTCTTGCCTGACTGGCGCGGGCCGATCAGGGCCGCAGCAGGATAGTTTTCCAGTCGCCGGCGCAATAGGGATGACACGATTCGCTTGATCATGATTTGCATTATAGCATTCAATTGCTATTTCGCAAGAAGGTGATGAAAATAACCGAGCGACCCTGTCAACAGGATCCACTGTCCCGGTGATCGACTATGGGCTTTACGGCAGCACCCCGGTCACCGTGCAACTGCCGGTGTCCGTATCCCCGGCCGGCGGGTAGGGTGGCTGGTTGTAAGGCGGCGGTGTGACATCAGCCACCGTCATATCGAACCGGTTAACCCCTACCACACCGGGCACATCGGGAATGGTCTGGGTCCACTGCTTCGTGTAGGTCTCCCCCGCCTGGATGTTCTGCCAACCCCGGCGCCAGTTGGAGTAATACTGGCCGCCGCCCAGGGTGACGTCTATGGTGTACTGGAAGCGTCGGGTCTGGCCCGAGAAGCGGTTGGTCATGGTGGCCTGGAAGAGGGACGGGAACGGCAGGGTGCCCGAACCGGGGGTGCAGGTCAGGTTGGTGGAAACCGTGCCCCTTCTGCTCAGAAAAAGGGTCAGGTCGTCACCGTATTGGTTGGTAATCGCCAGATCGGGTTTGCCGTCGTTATCCAGATCGCCGGCGGCGAGATACCTCGGGGTACAGCAAACTCCGTAATGTACCGTCTGCTGAAACGTGCCGTCCCCAAGACCCATGAGCACCGAGACATAGTCATTGTCGTAGTTCGTGGTTACCAGGTCGAGGTTCCCGTCGTAATCCAGATCATCGACATCCAGTGTTCTGGCGAACCCGCCGGCGAAGTTGGAAAGGGGGAACTGCAACGTGCCATCCCCGTTACCCAGGTAGATGTATACATTGCCATTTACGGAGACCGCCACGGCCACGTCGAGGTTCCCATCGTTGTCCAGGTCGTCGATG
>CBESOE010000170.1:0-8219 GCA_965531145.1 uncultured bacterium
GGCCGTGCTGGAGGCGGTGTTGTTGTCCGGGTGGGCGGCGGCGTGGTGGTGCGGGCCGGTGGCGGCGTATAGGTCCGTGTGGGCGGCGGCGTGGTGGTGCGGGCCGGTGGCGGTGGTGTTGTTGCCCGGGTGGCCGGTGGTGACGATGTCCGGGTTGCCGGTGGTACCACGGCCGGCGGCTCGGCAATCAGGTTCTCCTCCTCCACCACCTGTGGCTGGTCAGCGGCCGCCGCCTCCTCACCTGCCTCAACCGCCTGGCCGGTCAGAGAGGCCGGCCCCTGTTCCACCGCACTGCCGCCGGCTGCCGGCGCCGCTGCCGGAACTGCCGTCGGGGCCGTGGCGGCCGCTTCCCCGCGGGAGTGCTGCACCACTTTCCAGGTCAGTACACAGCCGATGATGATCATCACCGCGATAAACGAAATCAGGATCGGCATCACCGGCAGATTGCTCTGCTTTTTGCGCAGCACGGGGCCGGTGCCCGGGTCCACCGCGGCCGGCGGCGGCGCCATCGCTGCCGGAGCCGACCCGTCATCGTCGCTGATATAGATGGTGCTGTCTGGAACAGCCCCTGCGGAGGGCGGCTCGGGGGAGCGGGCCGCCGCCACCACATCGGACGGGATGGACAGCCTGGTGGAAGCATCGTCAATGAGCACGGTTTTCGCACCCTCGTCGCCAGCCGGCTGCTCCTCTTCGATCACGAAGCAGAGCAGGCACTCACCCAACTCGATCCGGTCGTTGTGGGACAAGCGGTGATCAACCGCCTGCCGGTCGTTGACCAGCGTTCCGTTGCTCGAACCAACGTCGACGATGCGATGGCCGCCATCCTCGTCGCGGATGATTTCGGCATGCCGCTTGGACACGAGGCTGTCGCCGATGACGATCGTGTTGGCCGGATCACGGCCGATGCTGATCCTGCCGCCCTCGAGACGGTGTTCGGTTCCCGCCCCGGGGCCACTGACGATAATGAGCCTGGCCATGGTTCACTCCCTGCCCGGTATTGGCTAACCGTCGGAGGGCGCGGGCGCGGCGCTTTCGGCTGCCGGAGCCGTCAGTGCCGGAATCTGTTGCGCCTTGTCCTCCCGGATCACCAGTTCCTCGAAAATCCAGCCGCTCACCCCGCTGGTGGTACACACATGATACCAGTCGTCCTTCTTGTCCATCCGGATCAGCTTCGTCCCGGCGGCAACCGTGGTGATCAGCGGGCACTCCTCGCTGTGACACGAACGCAGGTTGGCGCTGGGCACCATCACCGTGTACCGCTTGGGCGGCTTCTCTGAGACGACCTCCTCGTCCACCCAGCCCACCACGCCGTTGGGCATCACCACCTGGACCCAGTCATCGTCCTCGTCCACCTGCATGATCTCCGTGTCGAAACCGGCCCGTTCAACTTCCGGGCACTCCATGGTGGGACAGTAGTGAACCGTCACCGTGGGCCGCTGGGCAAAGATTCGGGTGGGGACGTCGTCGGAAACCTCCACCGCCTCGACCCAGCCCAGTTTACCGTCCATGGTCCGGACCTGGACCCAGCCGGTGGACGACTCTTCCAGCTCCATCATCATCGTCCCCAGGGGGACCGAGGTGAGGATCTCTCCGGTGCCGGCAGGCATGGAGTAAACGTCGACGGTCTTGCGCGCCGCGTAAAAGTAATCGGGCGAATCACCGGCAATGACCTGGCCGGCGGAGAGGGCGAGACAGATCAGCCCCGCCATGATCATCCCGATCCCGAACAGATTCTTCTTCATCTCTTTTCTCCCCTTGATGGTGGTTTCCACGTATCGCCCGGAACGGGTCTATCCACGGGCGCTCTGAAGTATGCTCTCGACCAGCGACTCGAAGGAGACACCGCCGGTCACATGATAGACGGGGATGCCCTCCAGCACCCGGGCGTATTCCACTTCGTGCTCGGGCTTGAAGCTCGTCTCACGGTTTTTCAGGTCAAAAACGCCGCCGTCCTTGAACACCGCCCGGTAGAACTCGGGGTAGCGCTCGGGGGGCAGCAGGTCGCAGCGGTAGTCGTCGCGGCTCTTCACGTCCCAGTCGATGAAAAAAGCGGCATGGAGCGATGCCGTGGCTCTCTCCGCTTCCGGTCCGAAGACCGATTTCACGTCCAGGTCGTATTTGTGCTCGACGTGCCACAGTTCCTCCATGGGCATCGCCTGGTAGCGCGCCAGTTCATCAGCCGGCATCATCCCGTGCAGTTTGGGGTTGCCGACGATGGTGCCGGGATTGATCCGCGGTTTCTTGGGCACGCCGAGCATGGGGATGGCGCCGCCCCCGGCACCGGGAGACCGCCGGGCCAGCAGCCGGTCATTGCTGATGATGGAAATGCCGTGGTCCAGGGTCCAGATGGCCGCCGAGCTCTTGCCCGCTCCGGAGCGGCCGCTGACGATCATGCCCCGGTCGCCGCGGCACAGGGCCGACGCGTGGAACAGCGTATACCCCGCGTCCATGCGGTCGATGATGAACACGGCATTGATGATGTTGTTCAACTGGTTGATAAAGCCCACCAGGTCGCCGGCCACCCGGATGTGCCCCCGGCCCAGCAGCGCCAGCACGCCGGAGCGCACCTTGAGCATCAGACGCAAGCCGGTGTCGGGGTCGTCGAGGAAGGCCTCCTTGGGCTTGGTCTTCCCCTGCTCCACGTAAACGGTCAGCTCTTCCTGGTCCACGGTGATCCACCGCTGGTGGGCATCGATCCGATACGCGCCGGGTTCCGCCTCTCCCCCGTCCAGGTAGTCGGCGTAGTAGTCCCGCAGGAGCCCGGCCACCTCCTCCGAATCGGTGTTGACCTGGATCTTCACCCCGTGCAGGTCGAGCAGCAGCCGGTGGTCGGGTGTGAAGCCGCCGTCGTATTCATCGAGGATCCTCTGAATGGTTCCCATGATTCCCTCTCCCTCAACCGGACGCCAGCGTCCGGACGATGTACTCGGCGTAGAGATCCGCCGCGTCGAGATCGAGGGCCACCCGGCAGCCCTTGAATCCGCCGAATGCGCTCACCTCGTAAAGCATCAGGCTGCCGTCCGGCGCCTGCACCACATCCACCCCGGTGAAGTCGAGGCGAAACGCCCCGGCGGCCCGCAGGGCGATCTCTTCCAGCTCCGGCGTCAACTCGCAGGCCTCGTAGCGGCCGCCGGAGTGGATGGTGGTCATCCAGTTGCCTTCCCCGGCGATGCGGTAGTAGGTGCCGATGACCTTGCCGTCGAGCACCGAGATACCGATGTCGCGGCCATCCCGGGCATCGACGAACTGCTGGAGATAGAAGGGCCCCAGCCCGGCCTCGCTAAAACGGTCGAGCTCGGCGGCCGCCTCGTCGCGATTGGCGGACTCCAGCAATTTCATTCCCCGCCCCTTGGTGGTGAAGATCGGTTTGAGCACCCCCTTGCCAAAACGGGACAGGGCATCCAGCGCTTCGTCCACCGATTCGGTGACCACCGTGGGGGACATGGGCAGCCCGGCCCAGCGCAGGATCCGGGTCACCTCCAGGCGGTCGGCCACCACCGCGATCTGGTCCGGGGGCGAAAAGACACGGGCCCCGTTCCGCTCCAACTGGCGCAGCACCCCCAGGCGGTAGGTGAAGTTCTCGTGGGTCAGCTCGCCCATCTTCTTCACCACCACCCCGTCGAACCCCTCGAGGGGCTCTCCCTGGTAGCGGACCGTCCCGCCGTCGAGATCGAGCAGGCAGTCCCAGACCTGGAACAGCGTTGTCTCCACACCTCGCTCGCGCAGGCATTCGGCCAGCCGTTCGGTGGACCACTTTCCGATGACACCGGCTATGGCAATCTTCACATCTTCACCCTTTCCGAAAACTTGTCCAGATAGTAGAGGCCCTCCAGAAACAGTTCCTTGGCAAAGCCGAAATCGCTGATCAGCCTGCTGGAAGTGATGAAGGACCGGGCCCGGCTGAGGATCAGCCGCTGGTCGAACTGCGTATCGCCGTGGGCCAGGGCAAAGTCCCTGGCAAAACGTTTGGTCATCTTGTTCAGGCTTTTCAGGTCCTCGAGGACCGTCATCCGGGCCAACGGGTTGCGCACCCCGGAGACGAGGAAGACCCCCAGGTCCTGGACCAGGTCGCCGTGCTGGGAGCGGTGGATGTCGATGAAGCGCACATCGCCGGTCTTGCGGTTGAACATGATGTTGTTGGCGTTGAAATCGCCGTGCAGCATCACGGCGAAGGGCGGCACCAGCGTGGGTTCGATATCGCCGGCGCGATCGAGCAGCTCGCCCACCGAGGGGGCGGCCGGGCTGCTGCTGCGGCGGATCATCCGCAGGCGGGGGTGCTGGTTGAACACCGAGGGCAGCCGGTCGCGGATCTGCTTGACGTAACTGATCTCCGGCGGCTGCTCCTGAAGTGTGGCCTCCCAGATCCGTTTGAGGGTCCGGTGCAGGGCAAGCAGGGCCTCGACTTTATCCTCCCAGGTACCGTTGAGCACGATGTCGGAGAGCAGTTCCCCATCCACGAACTCCGAGAGAAAGGACCGGGTCTCCCCGTCCTCACCACCAACCGCCACCAGCTTGGGAACCACGCCCTCCAGCACCTCGTTCCACTTCTTCAGGTTCTCCACCTCGGGCAGGATCTTCTTGGTGATCCCGTCCTTGAAGACCCACTGCCCTTTCTCGCCCAGGTCGAGCTTGCCCACCACCGCGCCGCTGATCCCGCCCCAGAGGTTCTTGTAGCTGAAACAGCCGGTGCGGGCGCCGGCCTCCTTGGCCAGCCGCTCGAGGTGCATGTACTGGCTGAAGTTGAGACGCTCACCGGAGACGCGGTAGATGGTGCTCTCGGCGATGTGCAGCTGGGCCAGCAGGACTCCGCGGATGCACTGGATCTCCAGCACCCGGGCCGCCGCCTCGCCGCCGGTTTCCCCGGCGATGGGGCGGGCATCATCGTCGAGGTAGCCCAGCAGCAGATCCTGGCAGAGGTCCTCCAGGCTGAGCACCATCTCGAAGGCCTCCCGGGCCAGGGGGATGCTCTCCTGGAAATAGGCCTCCAGGGACGCGGTGAAAGTCTTGATCGAGTTCTGCCCCAGGTCGAGGATGTCCGGAGAGAGCGCGGGGATGCGGTTGCCTTCGCGAATCCGGGCCAACTCCACCAGCCGGTCGCCAATGTCCTCCAGCTGCCGGGAGACGTGGAGCAGCGACCGGTCGCGCCGTGTCTCCTCGCCGGAGCTGTCACCGTCGAGCAGGGCGGAGAAGAACCGGTCCTCAAAGGTCCGGGCCAGGTGGTCCACCACCCGGTCCATCTCCTCCACCTTGCGCGCCCCGGCATAGTCGGTTTCGGCCAGCAGGTTGAGACAGGTGGCCTGCTGGAGACGAATATTGCGCCCCTGGATGATCAACAGCTTGGCAAGGTCATCGGGATCGGGCACGTGCAGGCACCTGGCCCTCCGGCGCCGGCGTCCACGTGGCCGCCGAGGCAACGGGAGCCGGCCGTTCCGGAGAAAAATGGGGATTCGGCACCCCGTCTGATTTCTCTACGGGTCGTTTCGCGAAAGTGGAAAAAAGTATATCCCCTGTGCCGGAAAACTGTCAATTCGCTCAAGGCTAATTCAAGGTGACACGGAGTTCGGTGCGGGTGCCCAGACGGAAGGTTGAACCGTCCTCCAGGGGTGCCGGTTCCCCGGACAGGCGGCGGCCGCCGACCCAGGTTCCATTGAGGCTCTCCAGGTCGCGCAGGAACAGCTTGCCCCGCTCGAAAAGCAGCTCGGCGTGACGCCGGGAGATCTCCTGGCTCTGGTCGGGGATGGAGAACTTGTCGTAGGACTGCATCTCCGAGGATTCGGGCCGGCCGAGCACCAGGGTGGAACTGACCATGGTGTGGGAGGCCTGGATGTCCGCGGGGTCGATCACGGTGACCACCACCTTGCGCTGGTCGCCCCGCTGCAGCAGTTCGATCTGCCGGTTGGCCTCGCGGATACGGCCGCTGAGTACCTTGAATATGCCGAAGGCGATGTCGGGATAGTCGTGGGTCAGCTCCCGCACATTGTCCTTGTGGATGGAGAGCAGGCGGGTGGGCTCCAGGACCACCGCGGCGGCCGAGCGGGGTTCGTCGTCGAGGATCGCCATCTCACCGAAGATCTCGCGCTTCTCCAGTATGGCCAGCGATTCCGTGGTACCCCCGCCCCCGCTGCTCTCCACCGACTTGAGGATCTCCACCCGTCCGGAAATGATGATGTACATCCGGTCACCGAGGCTTCCCTCGGCAAAGATGGTCTCGCCCCCGGTGAGGTTCTCCTCCTCGGTGACCTCGCTGAGCACCTTGAGCTGCCGGCTGGTCATCTGCTCGAAGATGGGCGCTTTCTGCAGGAAGACGATTTTCTCGATGGTGGTCAGCATCGCTCGCAACCCTTTTCGCTACTCACTCACAGTTTCATGTCGATCTGTTTGAGCGCCAGCGCTGCGGCCAGCACCACCAGCACCAGACAGCCCAGCAACACCGCCGCCGGTTCCAGGGGCAGGAGCATCATACCCAGGGCCACGGCACCGAAGACCAGGGTCACCAGGTAACTGACCAGCACGGTCTGGGTGGTGGAGAGCCGCCATTTGCGCAGGCGCAGGGCGAAGTGGTCCGGGCTGCCCAGAACCACCGGCACGCCGCGCCGCCACCGGACATACATCACGAAGAGCATGTCGAAGAGGGGAACGCCGAGGATGATGCCGGGGCCGAGGGCGGCCAGAACATTGGACCCGGTGTAACTGCCGAGCATGGCCAGGGAGGCCATCATCAGCCCGATGAACATGCTGCCGGTGTCGCCGAGATAGATCTGCGACGGGTGGAAGTTGAATCGCAGGAACCCCAGCAGCGCCCCGGCCAGGGCCAGGGTGACGATGGCGATCATCAGCCTGCCGTTGACAAAGGCCACCACCACCAGCGGGATGCTGGCACAGAAGGCCACACCGCCGGAAAGTCCGTCCATGATATCGATGATGTTGAAGGCATTGGTCACCGCCACCACCCAGAGTATGGTCAGGGGGATGGTTGCCCAGAGCGGCAGGAAGACCAGCTTGATGTAAATACCGCTCTTGATCAGCACCCCGGCAGCCAGGATCTGGCCGATGAACTTCACCCCGGGGGTCAGGGCGCGAAAGTCGTCGATCAGCCCCAGGAGCAGGACGATGGTCCCGGCCAGGATCAGCCCCAGCACCTCCCGGTCGAAATCGAAGGTCACCGCCAGGGCCACCAGGAAGGCCAGGTAAACCCCCAGCCCCCCGAGGTAGGGCACCGGCTGGCGGTGGTTCTTCAGTTTACCGTCCGGGGTGTCGACGATATTCATCCGGATCGCCGCATCCCGCAGCCGGGGCACGAGGTAGAGGGCCAGAGCGAAAGCGAGCAGGAAAGTGAACCCGCATTTGAACAGCGTTTCGGCCAGAACCACGTTCACGTCCACCTCACCATTGCTTGAACAGCCCGGAATCAGCAGAATTCCGCACTGTCGGGCTGTCCTGGATCGGATTTGAGCGGCTATTTCGCTTGCAGGGTAGCAGAAACCGGATAAAGAGTGCAATTCAACGAGTTTGGAAGATATTCACCCCATCGGTTCCCGGGGTATGGATCAATCGTCATAAATCACTAAAAATCGGGCCAGAGGTTAATTTTTTTAATGAAATCGGCGGAACATTGGAGTAGAATGCCCATTGTATTGAGATTCATTCGCCAGGCAAGGAGCCGCTGACACCGATGAAGAAATTTCCACACATCCGAAACGGTAAAATCAACTGCATGAACTGTTTGTTCTGCAAGATAATCCAGGAGCAGGAAAACGGCAACAACGCGCTGGCCCTACTCAATCTCTACTGCAAGAAGGGTTTCTGGGAGGACGAGGAGGACAGTGTCCAGGTGGACCCCGATGAAGGGATGACCGACAATCTCGAAACCCTGCTCAAGGATTACGCTGAGGGCTGCCTGGAATTCGAGCCGATGGACGAATAAATTCCAGTCACTGCCCCACAGACGACGGCACCGGCCTCTGGTCGGTGCCGTTTTGCTTTTCCCAGGACAAATCCCACCTGTCCCGTGGCCATCTCCGGGTTCAACCGTGTAACGATCGTCAATAATTTGGCGAGACACGGACGTTCACACCCTTTTCCTCCTCATCGAGCCAACCCCCTTCCATCATTGAAACATCTTTAAATAGAACACGATAGTCATCTGCAACTCGTACCGCTGACGTGCGCCGCCATCTGGTACGGCCATTGCTCTGCAAGGAGGGTGGTAGAAAACGGGG
>CBESOE010000171.1:0-8081 GCA_965531145.1 uncultured bacterium
GCCCTGTACAACTCCACCCTGGAACGGTTGACCATGCGCCGGCTTCGCCACACCTTTGATATTCCCGAGATCAGCCTCTTCACACTCTGACCTCAGTATCTCTGGTCCGACATGTCAAGTTTACAACCTGTGCCCCCCGGTTGACAGTTCACCTGCCGCCTCCTTCTGTCCATTCGCTCCCGGGGCCCGTGTCGACAGGCAAAGAAACCGCTGAACGCAGTCGGTACGGTATTTGCCAACGTAGTGCGGCAGCCATGTTATTCCGCTGCCCACTCATCTTCGGTCTCGTCATTTATGGCGCCGGCATGGTCTGTTCGTCCACCCCGGCCCTGGCGATCTTCCAGGAGACCCTCGCCGGTCCAGCACCAGGCATTCTGCTGTTGTGTGGTCTGGTTGCCGCCGCCGCGGCCGTGCGCCTGCAGGGTGTTACCGGTGGCGTTCTGGCATGTGCATATCTGCTGCTGTTGGGGGCAGCCGGATTGACGCAGCATTACCGGGACCCGGTGGTGTGCGATGACACTCTGGCAGAGCCGGCCTGGTTTACCGGCCTGGTCCAGGGGCGGCCCCAGGTGAATGGTGACGACACCATCCTTGTGGTGGATCTCGAAAAATCGTCCACGGGGCCGGTGGGGGTCGGTATTCCCGTGGACCACCGGATTCGCCTCAGCTATCCCACTGTGGCCGCAGAGCCCGGCCGCCCTCCGCACCCGCCGGAAAACGGTCAGCGAATCCGTTTTTTCACCACACTGCGCCGGCCCTTCGCCTTTGGCAACCCCGGCCATTTTGACTACCATCGCTACCTGGCGGTACGGAAGATTACTTACACCGCCAGGCTGAAGAGCGGACTGGTTTTCCACCGGATCACGGCGCCCCCTGCCGATCCCAACCTATGGTTTCGGCGCTGGGTCATACGCACGGTGGAACGTCGATATGGCAAGACCGGCACCACTGGTCTGGATCCCCCAGGTGCCTTGCTGGTTGCCTGTCTTATTGGAGAGGACCGTTGGGTGAATCAGCAGGAGAGGGAACTGCTGCGCAGGTCCGGCCTGGGACACCTGCTGGCCATATCGGGCCTGCACCTCGGTCTTCTAGGTCTGATGCTCACAGTTTCGCTCACGGGTCTGCGGGTTCACATTCGTCTGAGGAGGCTTATTCTGATCATCTTCTTTGTGGCGTACCACGAACTCTGCGGGGCAAGACCCTCCATCACTCGAGCCGTGGTGGCCGCCGTGCTCTTTCTTCTTGGCGGCACCCTCGGTGTCCATCCCCGGCCGTTAAACAGCGTGGCCGCCGCCGCTCTGGCCATGCTGACTCTGAACCCGGCCATGCTGTACGATGCCGGCTGGCAACTCTCCTTTGGAGCGACCTTCAGCATCCTGATCCTGGGTCCGCTCTTTATCCAATCCCGTCGGGGCTCCCGGCAGCCCTGGCATCATCCCTCGAGGCTGGCCTCTGTGCTTTTCGGCGTTTCGGCGGCTGTGATGCTCGGTATCGCCCCGGTTCAGGCCCTCCTCTTTCACCGCGGCACCCCGGCAGCCCTGCTGACCAATCCGGCCGCCGGACCGTTGCTGGGCCTTTCCCTCTGCGCCGGAGTGGCGTATCTTGCGGCGCATGCTCTGGGTATCTGGCTGCCGTCCTTCTGCACCGTGTTGCTCCACGGCCTGGCTGAACTGGCGGGAGACCTGGTGGAACTGGGCTTTGAATCCATACTCTGGCTCGCCCGACAGAGCGCGCATCTTTCCTTCCGTATGCCCGGCCCGTCAGCCGTGGTGGTCTTTTTGTATTACACCTGCCTTGCTGCAGCCGTACTGTTGTCCAGACAAAAGCGCAGCGGCAACAGGGTATGGGCCGTAACCCTGTTGTGCTGTGCCGCACCGTGCCTCCTGCTGGTCGGGGCGGCCACCGGCAGCCGCTGGATGCCGGAGGGCTCCGTCCGGGTGACCGTTCTCGATGTGGGTCAGGGAGACTCCACCATTATCCAGTGCCCTGGGGGCCGGACGATGGTTATCGACGGTGGCAATGCCCTGGACAACGGCAGGTTCGATTTCGGGGAGATGGCGGTGTCTCCGGCCCTCTGGAGCTACGGGCTGCACTCCGTGGAGGCCGTGGCCCTGAGTCACGGGCACCAGGACCATGCCGGCGGTCTGGCGGCGGTTGTCCGCAATTTTCGGCCCCAGCATATCTTTGCCGGGCGCCTGTTGACCATGGCTCCACCCGCAGTGCGGGCGCTGCTGCAAGATGGTGCTGACTGCGGGGCGCGTCTTGTGCCGCTACACCGGGGAATGGTTCTGCGCCTCGGCGAGGTGGAACTGCTGGTGCTCCATCCGCCCTCACCTCCGGACGATGGTGACGGCAGGCCGAACAACAACTCTCTGGTGCTGTTGCTGCGTCACCATAGGGTGCGGATGCTGTTCACCGGCGACCTGGAGAACGGCGGGGAAGAGGTTCTGCTCCGCTCGCCACTTTCCCGTCTTATCCGGAACTGCCAGTTGATCAAGGTCGGCCACCACGGGGCAGCGGATGCCAGTTCCCGCCGATGGCTGAGGCTGATTTCCCCGCAAACAGCAGTGATCACCGCCGGCCGCTTCAACCGCTTCGGCCACCCCGACCCTGACCTGCGCCGACGGTTGCAGGAGGCGGGATGCCGGCGGATTCACATCACCGGCAGCGACGGTGCCCTGGTGGTGGTTTCCGACGGACGGAACCTGTTCTACCGCACCGGTCCCTTTTGAACCCTGGGGTCATCTGCTTGAGGAAGGTCCGGCGGAGCCCGGATGCAGGAACGAAGATGTGCCGTTGCTCTCCTCCTGCTTGGCCAGCTCCCACATCTGCTCCATCTGCTCCTGGCTTGCTTGTTCCAGGGTCAGCCCGTCCCGGCCGAGCAGTTCCTCCATGCGGTGGAAACGACGCTGGAAACGGCTGTTGCATTCCATCAACGCCTGCTCGGGATCGATTCCGCAATGGCGGGAGAGATTGGCCACCGTGAACAGCAGGTCGCCCAGTTCGTGGCGCAGGCGGTCCTGGTGGCCTGAGGCCAGGGCGTCGCGGAATTCTCCCATTTCCTCGTCGATTTTATTCAGCACTCCGGCGGTGTCGGGCCAGTCGAACCCCACACGAGCCGACCGCGTGGAAAGTTTGTGTGCACGGTAGAGCGCGGGCAGGGCCTGGGGCAGCCCGTCAAGATAACCGTCACCGCCACCATGATCGCCCCGGGCGCCGGTCTCGCGCTCGCGGGCCTTGATCCGGGTCCAGCGGTCCACCACCTGGTCCGGTGTGCTGGCCTCGGCGTCGCCAAAGACATGGGGATGGCGCCGTACCATCTTGCGTTCCACCGACTCGATGATGGTAGCGAGATCAAAGGCGCCGGCTTCGGTGCCCACGCTGGCCATGAAGAGCACCTGGAAGAACAGATCTCCCAGTTCCTCCTGCAGTGCCGGCGCGTCGGAGCGATCGATGGCGTCGATCACCTCGTAAGTCTCTTCGAGAATATAGGTTCGCAGGTCCCGGGCCGTCTGCACCCGGTCCCAGGGGCAACCGCCCGGCCCCCGCAGGCGCTCCACCAGCATCACCAGGGAACGAAAGCGTTCCAGCAAGGGATCGCCCGCTGTGGCACCATCGTTGAAACTCATCAATTTCCCCTTCGGAAGGGCCGATAAAGAATACAGCAGCCAGGTGCAAAAAGCGGAATTCGGCACCGGTTGCAAGGGAAAAGGAGTGTAGAACGATTTGAGGTCTTACGCAAGATGGATCGATCTCCGGCGACGGGCAGACCGCCTGCGGTATGCGGCGGTCCTGGCTTTGTCGTGTACGGCGTTGATGCTCTCGCCCTCTGCTCGAGCGCAGGAGGTAGAGGAGCCGGCGCGGCCCGGTGAGATTTACGTGTTGCACCAGGCGCGGGCCGAGGCCCCGGTCCTCGATCGTGGGGATATCCGGCAAAGGGTGGATACACTTTGGCGACAGCGCAAGGAAGAGGTGCGGGACACCGGTGCTGCCGACCCCGGACCGCAGAGCCTGGAACCGATTCTGGAGTCCCTGGGGCAACAGGGCTACCGTTCGGCTACCGGGTTGGAGTCAAACCTGGTCCATGAGGCTTACCGGCTGAAAGAGCTCAAATTTCTCGAACAGGCACACCGCAGCCTCGAATCGGCCCTGGCCCTTGACCCGAAGCACATTCCCACCTTGTCGGCCCGGGCCGAGATCAGTCTCGGGCGTCGACCGATGAATGCGCCAGGACAGGTCTTCACCGCCATCACATCCATACCGGACTCCTTCTGGCCTGCACTGACCACACTGGTGGATCTCGTGCTGATCCTGGCCTTCACCCTGCTGGTGATCAGCTTCCTGCTGCACCTGACCATCGCCGCTCGCTATCAGAAACTTTTCCGTCACTCGTTCATCGAGAGCTGGCGTGAGCGGATGCCCGCTGATTTTCTCCCGGTGGCCAGTTGGTGCCTCTTTCTGGGGCCGTTGTTCATTTTTCTCGGCCCGTACTGGCTGTTCTGTTATTGGACCGCGGTGCTCTGGCGCTTCACCTCCCGGGCGGAGCGGTTGCTGGCTGTTGTTTCCCTCCTGGTCCTGGCCCTGTTCATTCCAGCGGTGGATACCGTGGAAGGAACATACCGGGACCTGGATACCGCGGACCTCCGGTTGTTCAGTGATGCGTTGAAGCAGAAGCTTCTCTCTCCGCGGGGGGAGGCGCTGATCGGCGTGGAGCCGGCGGACCGGGATGCGCCAGACATTACGGGTTTCGGTCACGAACGGCGGTTTCTGGTGGCCGACATCGATCGGAGAATGGGCCGCGATGAAGATGCATTTTCCGGATATACCTCCATGCCGGTGCAACACTACCTTTATCCCATGGCCCAGAACAACATCGGCAATATTTATTTTGCCATGCACCAGTTCGACCTCTCCATCCAGCACTACCGGCAGGCCCTCGATATAAGGCCCGACTATGCCGAATGCTGGTTTAACCTCAGTAATGCACAGTTCCAGGTTTATGACTTCGACCATTCCGACCAGTCCCTGAGCCGGGCCCAGCGCCTTGCGCCGCTGGTGATCGGCAAACTGATCAATGGCGAACCCCGGGGGCTGCGGACCCTGGACCACCGGATTCCTGAATCGTTCCTCTGGGAGTTGACCTGGAAGACGTTGCGTCGAAACGCTGCGCAGCACTTTGCCGGACTGGGGCTGATCGTTCCCGGTGGCCGGCTTCCGGCCCAGGGCGGAGGCATCCTGGTTTTCCCCGCTGCCGCCCTGCTGGCCGCCCTGATCGGGATGCTGTTGGGCTGGTTCCATCGGCATGAAGAAATCGGCCGCTGCAGTTCCTGCGGCCGGGCGTACTGCCGTCACTGCGGTCCTGACCCGAGGAAACAGCCGCACTGCCAGCAGTGCACCCAGCTCGATTCGCGGATGAGCGGTGTGGCCCCGGAAATTCAGAAAAAGAAGATCAGCCAGATTCGCCTGCACCAGTTGTGGGCCAGGCTCAGGGAAGGGCTGCTGGCCATCACCATACCCGGTCTTGAGCGTGTGCGGCGCGGCCGGACCGTCTCCGGGCTGCTGGTTGCCGGCCTCTGGGTCTTCCTGGTCACGTTGGTCCTGGCCATCCCGCGGTTTCTGCATTGGACCGAACTGCAGGCACCGCCCTGGAGTCTCAATCCCCTGGTCCTGGTGGCCGGGATTCTGGCCTCGCTGCTCTGGGTGTCGTCCCTGTCCGGCTGGCTTGTGCGGGTTGTGCGCACCGGTGGATGGCGGTTGATGGGCACCCTTCGCCTGGCTCACGGACACACAAAGGCAAAAACGGTTGAGGGAGAAATCTGATGGCGCTCAAGGGTACATTAAAGGATTTTTCACTGGCGGATATCCTGCAGTTGATCGGGATCCAGCGGAAAACCGGGGTACTCAACCTCCACGGTGACGATGATCATATCAGCATCAGTTTTGTGCAGGGCTCAATCGTTTCTGCGGAATCGGTGAACCAGAGACTGGAGGAGCGTGTGGCCACCGTGCTGCTCAAGTGGGGTCACTGCACACCGGACCAGCTGCAGGCGGCCCGGCAGACCCAGCAGCAGACCCTGGAGCGACTGTGGACCGTGCTGCTGGGGCAACAGTCTGTTTCCGCGGACGAGATCCGGCAGGCACTTCTGTTGCAGATTGAGAAGATCATCTACCCGGTTTTCCGTTGGACCGACGGCGAATACAGCTTTATCCAGGAAGCGGACATCGATTTTGACAGCCAGCATCTCATCCCCATCCATTCCGAGACCGTGTTGATGGAAGGGGTGAGAATGATGGACGAGTGGCCGCTGCTGGAACGAAAGATCCGATCCAGCGACATGGTATTCAGCCGGGCGTCCATGGGCGGAAAGGTCGTGGTCAACGATGACAACAGCGAGGCGGACCAGGACGGTGGCCAGATACGGATTTCCGGTGAGGAGTATGCAATCTATGACCTGGTTGACGGGGTCCGATCGGTGGCGGAAATCCAGGAGGTTGCACCTGTCCACGATTTCAGCACTGCCAATGTTCTCAACAACCTTCTCGGCCTGGGCCTGATTACCCAGTCCGGGGACAGCCGGGTCAGTGCCGAGCGGATCGAGGACAGTCCCTCCAGGGTGAAGCAGACCCGGCGGTTCGCTGTATCCGCCGTGCTGGGGTTGGTGATGATTCTCATCCTGGCGGCCATCGTTCCCCGGTTGCACCGCAACCCGGTGAACGGCCTTGTTCGAGGACTGCTGGACAGCGACCGGGCCGCACGGCTGGGCATGCTGTGCGAAACATCCAGGGTCCACCGGGTTGTGGAGCAACTGGAGGCCTACCGTCTGGAACACGGGGTCTACCCGGAGCACCTCCTCAAACTGGCGCAATCCGGTTTCGTTGCACAGGAAGAGATCACCAGTATGTCAGGTGAGCCATACGCCTATATCAGGACGGGGGAGAGGTTCTCCCTGGCTGCTCATTCCGGATCGTTGGCGGCATCCGGCGGTGAGGCCATAACCGGGGAGCAGGAGCCGGGAGAATGACCAGCACGGAAATTATCGTCCCCACCACCGGCTATTGCCACATCGTGGATATCACCGGGGAGGCCGCACACTTCGTGGAGCAGGTGGCCCCGGGGCAGGGGCTGCTCAATCTTTTTATACCAGGATCCACGGCCGGGCTGACCACCATCGAGTTCGAATCGGGCGCCGTGGAGGACCTCAGGCAGGCCGTGGAACGCATGGCTCCCGAGGGTATCGGCTATGCCCACGACGACCGGTGGGGGGACGGCAACGGCTTTTCCCATGTCCGTGCCGCTCTGCTGGGCCCATCCCTGACAGTCCCCTTTGTGCAAAACCGTCTTCTGCTCGGCACCTGGCAGCAGATCGTTCTGGTTGATTTCGACAATGGACAGCGAAATCGCCGTGTTATCATGACCAGCATTTGTTCCTGAACTCGCCAGCAATACTCTCATAATCATCATCATCCCGAGCTCTGCAATTTATTTGGTAGATATAGTTGACAGGGACTGACTCATATCCTATAAAAAGCAGGCACTGAATCGAATGGAATACGGGTTCACCTGTGGTGGGCAGATAGCTTGTCCAGGCCCCGATCAATTGAATGAATACAGTGGAGGCAATGGAACAATGAGTAAAATCATCGGAATCGACCTTGGAACCACAAATTCGGTGGTGTCGGTAATGGAAGGCAGCTCGCCGACGGTGATCGTCAACCCGGAGGGCGGGCGCACAACCCCGTCCGTGGTGGCATTTACCAAGAATGACGAGCGACTTGTGGGACTGGCCGCCAAGCGGCAGGCCATCACCAATCCGGAGAACACGGTATCGTCCATCAAGCGTTTCATGGGACGCCGTTACAATGAAGTCAGCGAAGAAATCAAGCTGGTGCCCTACAAGGTGGAAAAATCCGACAGCGGCGACGCCAGGGTGCGTATCGATGACAAATTGTACTCCCCGCAGGAGATCTCGGCCATGATCCTGCAGAAGATGCGGTCGGCGGCCGAAGAATACCTCGGCGAGAAAGTGGACCGGGCGGTGATCACCGTGCCGGCCTATTTCAACGAGAACCAGCGGGCCTTC
>CBESOE010000172.1:0-8077 GCA_965531145.1 uncultured bacterium
GCCATGCACATCACCGCCAGCGTCTTCATCAACGATGACGAGCACGGCCTGCACCAGGACTATGACGACTGGCTGGAAAAGCTGGCACCCCACGAACCGGTGAGCGGCTACCGCCACAACGTGGGCGAGGACAACGCCGACGCCCACATGAAGCGCCAGATCATGGGCCGCGAGGTGGTGGTGGCCATCACCGAGGGCCAGCTGGACTTCGGCACCTGGGAGCAGATCTTCTACGGTGAGTTCGACGGGCGGCGGCGAAAACGGGTGCTGGTGAAGATCATCGGGGAATAAACCGGAGACGCTGGAAGCGGGAACCGGGGAGGTCCTCCGGCCAAACGGATAGTCGACTGTTATATTGGAGATTTCTTCTTGACAGATACGCAACCATCACCTATTTTACTAATATTCCATTGGAATTATAACCTTCAGATCAACAAAAAGTATTGTGTCCCGATTTCATCAGATTGCGGTCGGGAAAAGGTCGTGAGCGATGCTCATCACACCTGATGACGAGCAAAACGCTCGCTCACAAAGAGGAGAACGTTTGATGAAGAACACGACGATTTGGACTGCGGCATTATTGACCATGATCGCCATGGCCGTATTCGGCTTTGGTAACGCAGTTGCCCTGGCCGAAGAAGAGGCCGCACCGGAAGCCACAACGGAAGCCACAACGGAAACCGCACCGGAGCCGCTCCACGTCGACGCGAAAGGCGCAACCGTCCGGCTGGCTTACAACACTGAAGGGTGGGTCGTTCTGGGCTACAAGGCAGCGACCAACTCCATAGACGAGAAGTGGATGCTGCTGGAAATCGGGATGACGCTGATGAAGGGGCAGGCAAACCAGAGCTGCACCCGCGGCCAGATCACCCTGCTCACTCCCAGCGGCCTGGTCGTTCCAATGGCCACCCAGAAGGAGTTCACCGAGGCGGGACGCCTCAGGGCCCTGAACAAGCGGGGCGACATGCAGCGGGACACCATCAACTACTTCCCGGTGGGCACCACCACTGCCTGCCGCATCGGCTACTTCTCGGACCCGACGGACAGCTCATTGAAGCCCTTCGAACAGTTCGAACTGGCATACGGACGTGGCTGCGTGGGCCGGATCTTCTTCAATGTTCCCGACGGCATTCAAAAAGGCCAGCACTACCTGGAGGTGCATCTCGATAACAGCACAATACACGTGCCCTTCAAGATCGCGGACAACAAGGAACTACAAAAATTGTACAAGGAATTCAACAAAATGAAGAAGGGGCGCAAGTAAGTCTGGTTTACCACCGGGATTGATCTCAGAGCACTTCTGTAAGATACAGGGGGTCGGGCATTCTGTCCGGCCCTTTTTTTGTGTCCGCCCGCCGAGCTGATTTCGATTTTTCCATTTTTGCCACATTTGTCGCACATAAATATATCCATAAAGAATCGCCATATTTCTCCCGATGAAAACAATATCGATTGACTGAGTGGTGATGAAGCAGTTTGCAATCATTCGGTGCCGGCAGGGTATCCCTGTCCAACAGTGTTGCCGGGGAGACGCAGATGAGCGAGGAGCGATTCGGTATTCGCCTGGTGGAGGAGGGCCTGATCAGTCAGCGTCACCTCGACGAAGCCATCCAGATCCAGCAGAAGAGCAAAGCGGACAAGCCGATCGGGCAGATTCTCCAGGAGCTCGGTGTGCTCACCAAGAAACAGCTCGATTTTGTGCTGGACAAATATGACAAGAGGAATTTCCTCGGCGAGATCCTGGTGAAACGCGGAGAGATCAACCGGGAGCAGCTCATGTTCTCACTGGAGGAGCAGAAGGTATCCGGGCTCCCCCTGGGCGAGACACTGGTCAAGCTGAATTTCATCACCGAAGAGATCATGCGGGAATCGCTCTGCGTGCAGTTGAACATCGCTTTCATCGACCTGGAGAAGTACTACCTCCCGCACGAATTGAAAAAGCTGATCAACATGAACTACGCCCGCAAGCACTCCATCGTACCGGTGAGCAGAATCGGCAACAACATCACCCTGGCAATGAACGATCCCACTGACCGGACCGTGGTGGACGAGCTCCAGACGATCACCGGGCTGTCCATCAACCCGGTAACCTCCACCCATGCCAGCATCAAAAGGGCCTTCAATCGGCTTTACGGTGATGAGAAGATCGAATCCTCGTCGGACCGGCAAAGAATGGATGTGATCCTCGAGGAATCGAAGGAAACACCTGACGAATCGGAACAGTTGGACGAGGACCAGGCGTTGAAAAGAGCAGACCAGATCGTGCGCGAGATCATCAGGGCCGCCACCGAACACGGTGCCAGCGACATTCACCTGGAAACCATGGAGCGGCAGATGACCGTCCGTTTCCGGGTTGACGGTGTGCTCAAGGACCTGGCCATTCCCAACCTGGAAGATACCCTCGCGGCCAACAAGCGTGCCATCATCTCACGGCTGAAGATCCTGGCCAGCCTCGACATCGCCGAGAAGCGGAGGCCGCAGGACGGAAGTTTCCGGGTCCAGACCCAGCGGGGCAGTGAAATGGTCAACCTCGATTTTCGCCTGTCCGTCATTCCGGGGTACTACGGTGAAAATGTGGTGCTACGGATTCTCGATCAACGAGCCGCCCCGAAGTCGCTGGAGCAGCTCGGGCTGATCGAAAAAACCGAAAAGAAAATGCGCCAGGCTCTCAAGGCCACCGAAGGGATCTTTCTGGTCACCGGGCCCACCGGTTCCGGCAAGAGCACCACACTGTTCGGTGTGCTGATGCACCTCCACCGGCCGTCGATCAAGATTCTCACCGCCGAGGATCCCATCGAGTACGTGTATGACTCCTTCATTCAATGCGAGGTCAATGACAGGATCGGCAATACTTTTGCCGGGTATCTCCGCTCCTTCCTGCGGCACGATCCGGAAGTGATCATGGTGGGAGAGATTCGCGATACCGAGACGGCGGAAATGGCCTTCCGGGCCGCTCAGACCGGCCACCTGCTGCTGAGTACGCTGCACACCAACGATGCCATCAGTGCCGTAACCCGGCTGATAGACTTGGGCGTGGACAAGAACCTGATCGCTTCCTCGCTGCGCGGCGTCCTGGCCCAACGCCTGGTGCGTGAGCTCTGCCCGGAATGCAAACAGGAGAAAGCACCCCCCGCCGATCTGCTCAAGGAATTTTTCGACAACGTGGTGCCGGACTTCACTTGGTACGCAGGGGCTGGTTGCCAGCACTGCAGCTATACCGGTTACCGGGGGCGTCTGGCCCTGGGGGAATTGTGGATCCCCAGCGAGAAAGACATTTTGCTGATCAACAAGGGTGTCCCCATCGAGGAGATCAGGGAGAGTGCGACGGAAAGCACCATCACGATGATGGAGGATGCCATGGTGAAACTGCGGGAAGGAAAAACAAACCTCGAAGAGCTGATCCGCATGCTTCCCTATTCGTGCATCTACTACAACCGGCAGAAGATGGCCGGCAAGCTGAAGAAAGCCAGGAAACCGGTCCGCCACAAAGCCGGCAGCAAACCCGCAAAAACCGTCAAGAAAGCTGTCGCGAAATAAGCAGACCCGCTGCCACATAACACCCGCAGGCAGCATCTTCCGTCACCAACCAGATCAGGATGAGGATTCGGCCGACCCCATTGGTGGGTCAAATGGGCGTTCCCCCGGGATGGAGGACATCACGGGGCCGGGGGGCGTGTCGAGGATCTCGCGCACCTTCTTCAGGAGATCGAAAGGTTCGAAGGGCTTGAGGATCAGCTGAAAGCCGTTCTCGGCCAGGTAGTCGGGAGGGATGATCTCGGCGCTGTATCCGCTGCAGAAGAGAATGCCCACATCCGGTTTCGCTCTTTTCAACCGGCTGCAAACTTCCATGCCGTTCAGCTTGGGCATCACCACGTCGAGCAGGGCGAGCCCGATCTCATCGGCGTGCTCCTCGAAGAGCTGCACCGCCTCCTCGCCATCGGCGGCAGCCAGAACCGTGTAGCCGGCGTCAGCCATGATCTGCTGACCCCACTCCCGGACGAACTCGTTGTCCTCGGCCACCAGAATCGTTTCCCTGCCGGCCACCACCGACTCATGGTAAAGTTTCTCCGGCGCCGCCTGGTCCACCGGGTGGTTCACTTCGGGCAGGTAGATATTGAATGTGGTTCCCTGCTGGACCTCGCTGGTGACGTCGATGAACCCGCAGTGCTGCCGGACGATTCCATAGACTGTGGCCAGCCCCAGACCGGTCCCCTTCCCCTCCTCCTTGGTGGTGAAGAAAGGCTCGAAAATCTGGTTCATCGTGTTTCCGTCCATTCCGATGCCCGTGTCGGTGACACTGACCCTGACATAGGGTCCGGGCTGGGCCCAGGGGTGCTTGGCGCAATAGTTCTGATCGATGAGTACGTTGCCGGTTTCAAAGGTGATGCTGCCACCTTCTGGCATGGCGTCACGGGCATTGATACAGAGGTTCATCAATACCTGCTCCACCTGGCTGGGGTCCGCATGTACCGTTCTCAGGTCGGCGTCCAGGACCGTCTCCAGCTCAACGTTTTCGCCCAGCAGCCGGTTGAGCATGTTCAGCAGTTCATCGATCACCTTGTTCAGGGTCAGATAGCGGGGCTGCAGCGTCTGTCGCCGGCCGAAGGCCAGCAGCTGGCTGGTGAGCTTCGCTGCCCGCTGAGTCGCCTTGCCGGCCTGGTCAAGGTAGTTCTGCCCCTTGTCGCTCTCGGGAAACCTCCGCCGGGCCAGGTCACAGTAACCGGTGATGGCCTGCAGCAGGTTGTTGAAATCGTGGGCCACACCGCCGGCCAGTTGCCCCAGGGCGGTGAGCTTTTCAGCCTGGATCACCTGCTGCTGGGTATCGCCGATCACCTTTTTCTGCTCAATGACCGTCTGTTTGAGCTGGATGGCCATCTCTCGCGCCTGTTTGAGCAGGCTGGCGTTCTCGATGGCGTAGCCGATCTGGCCCAGCAGGGCGGTGAGAAACTGCTGGTTGTTACTGTTGAAAGCCCCGCCGGAGGACCGCTCCGAAAGACACAGCGTACCGATGGTTCCGGTTTTTGTATTGAGGGGCATGATCAGGAAGGAGGGCGACGAGTACACACTGTCCCGGTTCTGGGTCCGCAGTTCCGGAGCCTCGTCGATATCCTCCACCAACAGGGGCCTGCCCGATTTCACCACCCGGCCGGCAATGGTGCTCTCCACCGGGACCAACTGGTTCGGCTGCTCCGAGATCCACCCCTCCACCGCCACCACTTCCATGGTCTCCCCGTCTTCCTGCAGCAGCATGACTGTGCCACGTTTGGCCTGGGTGGCGGCGGCCGCCTTGGCCAGCACCAGCTTGAGCAGTTCCTGGATATCTGGCACCTTGGCCGTCACTTCCGATATTTCGGCCAGGGTGGCTGACTGGTGGATGAACGTATCCAGTTTCGTGGTGTTCTTGCGAAAATTTTCGGTCAGCGTATTGAGGTCGTTGATGATCTCCACCATCTCCCTCATCTGCGTCGGTGATTTTTCAGGACGGATCGCCACGGCGCTACCGGAGGCCACCGCCCTCAGTCCGATGCGAAAAGACCCGATGGCCCTGGCCATGGACCAGAGCAGATAAAACCCGCACGCCGAAAGGATGAAGAGGAAGATGAGGGCCAGAATCTTCCCCTGGAGGTGCTCGCGGAAAAGGTAGAACACGGTGAGCGAAGGAAGGACCAGCAGCAGGAGCAATGCCCTGAGCAGAATCCGGTTCATGCCGAGTTCGTTGGCCATGAAACTCCTCCGTCAATCGAAAAAGCCGGATGCGATGAATACAGCCGCACCCCTATCCGCGCCGATATACTATTAATCGGCATATTGGCTTTGGAGATAAGGATTTTTCGGGATGTCGCAGGTTATATCTGACTTCGGTAAAGCGGGGGCAGGCTGGCACTTGCACCAGAGCGGCCGGCTCTGCTGGGGATGAGACGAATGAGCAGGGTTCGTCCCATATATGCACTCCCGCGGGTTACGAACCCGAGGTAACCACCACAGTGCTGCAGGCGGCCATGCAGGCGATCATGGCCGCCTGCTGCGCCTCGATAATCGCCTGAACGGCACGAAGGTTTGCCGCCGCAGCCGCGCCCTTCACCCCCCTGGCACGATCCGCTTCCTCGGCGAGAACGATACCGGCGGCGATGGAGAAGGCGATGGAGGCCTGGGGCCGCGGTTTCACCGCCCGCAGCTGGTCGCGGTAGCGCACCACCCGGGTGGAGGCCTCCTCCACCGCGGCGCCGCTGAGCACCAGCAGCGCCACCTCGTCATACTGGCTCTGCCAGACCCGCTGGCCCTTCTGCTTCAAGGCCGCGACCATGGAGATGAAACGCTCCGCGGCCAGGTGGGGGCCAAAACTGGAGAACATCATCAGGTGCGAGATCAGCTGCAGCTGGTTGCCCGAACTGAACTTCGCCTTGCGCAGCGCCTTGTAAATTTCCTCCACCTCGAGACCCAGTTGCTCGGGATCGGCTCCACGTGCGGCGTGCATGGCCGCCATGGGATAGTCGTCCAGACCGGTGAGAAAGCGGTGATCCACGGCCCAGCGGTCGATGATCTGCTTCATCCGGGCAATCTTGTCGAACCGCACACTGCCCCCGCCGGCATCGAGCACCAGCAGCAGCGCCGCCAGCAACGGGTGGGTCCCGCCCTTCTTCAGCTTGTGCTGTTTGAAGGCATCGAGGGTCTCCTTCACCCGCGAAACGGTGGAGACCGGATCCAGGTCCCGGCGAATCAGGATGGCGGCCACCGCGTGCCGGATGGAGGAGGTGAGCGGTGAAAATCCTCCGGCCTGTTTGGACAGGACCCTGGCCGTCTCCTCGAACCGATCGCCCGGATCGGTCAGGTCACTGGCCGCCAGGGTCAGTGCGGCAAAGCGGAGCACGGTGGTGTCGGTACTCCAGCGCTTGCGGGTCCGCAATCCGTCAAAAACTTCCAGGTAGCGTTCAACAGTGCTCATTGGTCTCTCCAGTGCTCACGGAACACCGGCCAGTCGGCCCGGCCAGGGTGGATTATTACTCTCCTCACGACATCAGCCCACGTATTATGACGCTTACGCATTATAAGCGAAGAAAATTCCCCGCGGGGTTGACCATGAGAAGTATGTGCCTTTTCAATGAAAACCAATGTCTTCAACATTGTGCGAGGATCGAGAGAGCGTCGCGTCCTGGAGAATGAGGGTCAGACCCCTGCGCCCATTGGATCTGTGGGGTCAATCAACACCGTATGCATTCCTGTTCAGCATTAATTTTTGACGCAAACATATGTAGATAATGGGCATTTAGCCCTTTACGAACCAAAGGAATCAATTTATATTTATAAGGTCAAGGCTGCGCGGATTGATCCGGGAAGTTGACTGCTGAGGTTTAGCTGGTCACCAGACATACACACCAGGCAGACATCCCTCCATTTTCCCCTTTCAGCGCTTACTAATGGTTTCGTCCATTCATATCAGAGTTCTGTCTGTCCACCGGTCCTCAACGGCATTCCCGCTTCAGAGGGGCACGGGCACAAGCAACACGCAACAGAGGATATAGATGGTTTTCTTCACTGCGATCCGGAAGCCGGTCACATTCGCACTCGGCCTTATCCTGGCTTTGTCCCTGCCCTGTCTGGCAATTGGGCCGGAATCCTTCTCAACCATCCACCTGAAGTATCAGGAATTCAGCCCGGCCGATGGCGAACCGGACATGCCGGCCACACTGAAGGCCGACACCGGCAACACGGTTCGCCTGGTCCAGGTGACCGGTCCCCTGACGTCGGAGGAGATCCTTTCCCTCGAAGCCGCCGGCGCCACGATTCTCGGCTACCTGCAGCAGAACACCTACATCGCCGAGTGCCGGCAAGCTCCCTCCAGAGCATCGAAGCACTGCCGGTGGTGGTCTGGACCGGCCACTTCCACCCGGCCTACAAGATCCAGGCCGGCCTGCTCCAGCGCAGCGAGGAACTGATCGAAGTGAACATGGTGATCTTCCGCGAGCTGGACGCCCAGGT
This sequence comes from uncultured bacterium, assembly GCA_965531145.1. Lineage (GTDB taxonomy): Bacteria > Acidobacteriota > JAQAZP01 > JAQAZP01 > JAQAZP01 > JAQAZP01. Next base: position 7,978 of record CBESOE010000172.1, read on the forward strand.
CCGGCGGAAAGAGATCCACACCGCGGTGAACAGCCTCGGCGACGAGATCAGCTTTGACGATCCCCTCTCCATGGCCATCCGCGCCCTGGTGCCCCCGGCA
>CBESOE010000173.1:0-8004 GCA_965531145.1 uncultured bacterium
TTGAGAATATATGGAATATTATTCTGCGTAAATTGTTGAATGGAAGAGTTTTAATAGAGATGGCCAGGTTCTGGAAATTCAGGGGCCGGGAAGTGTGATAGTGATGGATGGCGGTGGGATTTCAGGACTGAAGGTGACCAGGGATCAGATACCGGGGGGACGGTAGCCCTGGTTCAGCAGGCTGCGCACTGGCGGGAAGAGTGGTTCGGGGAGCCGGTCCCACTGGAACCACTCCCAGCCGTCACAGAATTCCGGCTCACGGTTCTCAGGTTCACCGGATGCCCATTCGGCAGTGACGAAGAGCGTGACATACTGCTTGCCGTGCCCCTGGAACATGTCGTTTGTGAAAGCGGCATGACGTACCTGGCGAATCTCCATGCCGGTCTCTTCCCGGGTCTCCCGCCGCGCGCACTCTTCGATGCTTTCACCGAACTCGAGGTGGCCGCCGGGGCAGGACCAACTGCCTTCGCCGTGGGCGTTGCGCCGCCGGCCCAGCAGCAGCTTTCCGTCCCGGAGCACGATCACGCCGATGCCCACGCCGGGCCGTTTCGCCTGCGGGGCCGCCGGCCCGGGCGCCAATGAATCACTCCCGGCCGCCGCACCGGCCAGCGTGAGGATGGTTTCCCGAAAGCCCGGGGCGTCGGATATGGGGGGGAGGATGTCGATCCTCAATCCGGGCCGCTGTTCCCGGACGGCCCCGACCTGGGTCTCGATGTCATTGACTGTGGCTTCACTCACCGACATGAAGAGCGGCATCAGCCGGAGAAGGTCAATTCCGTCGGCCATGGCCGCATCGGCCGCGTCGAGCAGGGTGGGCGGAACGAACTGCTGGTAGGCCAGCCGGACCTGTTGCTGGCCGTGACGACTTTTCAACTCGGTTTCCAGTTCCTCGAAAAACCGGCGCCACTTCGGGTCGCGGCTGCCGTGGGGGAACAGGATCAGGGATGAACGGTTCATGGTCGATGCGGTCCTGGGTTCAGACGACGGTGGCGCTGCGGATTTCGGCCAGCCGATTGCGCAGCTCGGGCAGGCTGTCCACCTTGCTGGCGCTGATGCTCTCCAGGGCTTCGGCATAGCCTGTCGCGGAGAGGCCTCCGGCCAGAACCTTTACTCCCGGGGGCAGGAGGGAGCCCAGGCCCCTGATCTGTTCGGCCACCCGCGGGTCGTCCGCCGGGTAGACGATGCTCAGCGCCACCACCAGGGCATCGCTGGTCCGGACTGCCGCGGCGATTTCACCGGCCGGCAGGTCGGGCCCGAGGTAGGTAACACGCCAGCCGTCGGTGAGGGCGAAGAGCGCTGCCGCCTGGGCCCCGATGACGTGCTGCTGACCCACCGGGGTGGTGACCAGCAGCAGCGGCGCCGCCGCCGGCGGTGAGAAGGAGCGAATCTGGCTGCTGAGGAAGGCGATGACCGAGGCCGAGGCCAGGTGCTCCTGGGAGACCCGGAGAGTGCCCGAGTGCCAGCGCTCACCCACGATCCGCATCAGCGGCAGTATCATCTCCTCGAGCAGCACCGGCAGGGTCAGGGCGATGGCCGCGCCATTGAGCGCGCTGTCCAGCGCGGAGCCATCCATCTGCTCCATGGCTTCGATGCAGGCCTCCAGGTGTGCCCCGGGGGAGTGGCGCTCCGCCGCTGATACCTCCGGCGCGGTCCCGGCTGCCGGTTCCGTGGCACCACCGGCACCGGCGTCCGCTTCCTTCACTATCTCCACCAGTTTGCCGGTGGGTAGTTTCGCCACCTGGCCGATGCTGTATCCCGCCCGGGTGGCCCGGGCCAGCAACAGCAGCCGCTGGAGGTGTTCCTCGGTGTAGACCCGGCGGTTGGTGGGGGTGCGGATCGGCTCCACCGCGCTGTAGCGTTTCTCCCAGGCGCGGATGGCGTGGGCGGTGAGGCCGGTTCTGCGGGCCACCACCTTGATGGGGTATGTGCGTTCGCTGTCCATGAACGGAATCTACTGCATTGTCTAAAGATTGTCAATAATTCCGAAAAACAGCCTTCAATTTTCCGTGCGCAGCTCTTTGAATGCGGAAATGGCCCGCAATCGGGCCGCGGTATGATTCACCACTGGTTCCGGGTAGTCGAGACGACGCCGTTCATCATCCGGCAGTACGGAGGGATCGTGGATCGCCGGGCCGGTGATGCCTTGCAGTTCCGGGAGCTGGCTGCGGATGAAATCGCCCGTGGGGTCAAACCTCCGGCTCTGGCTCGTGGGATTGAAGATCCGGAAATAGGGGGCGGCATCGGTGCCGGTTGATGCCGACCACTGCCAGCCGCCGTTGTTGCTGGCCAGGTCGCCGTCGATGAGGTGTCGCATGAAGTGGCGCTCGCCGCGGCGCCAGTCGATGAAGAGGTCCTTGGTCAGAAACATGGCCGTGATCATCCGCAGGCGGTTGTGCATCCAGCCGGTGTCCCGCAGCTGTCTCATGCCGGCATCGACGATGGGGAACCCGGTGCGGCCTTCGCACCAGGCGGCGAACCCGGCTTCGTCCTCGCTCCAGCGGAGCTTTTCGGTCTCCGGGCGAAAGGCGCGGCTCATGCTCACCCTGGGGAAACCCACTGCCACGTGGCGGTAGAATTCGCGCCAGGCCAGCTCGCTGATCCAGGTGGCCGGCCCGCGGTCGCCCCGGTGGAGCAACTGGCGATCGCCGCTCATTGCGGCATTCAGGCACTGCCGCACCGAGATCGCCCCGGCCGTGAGATAGGGGGAGAGCCCACTGGTCCCGGCAACGGCGGGCCGGTCACGCAGATCGTGATATTCGGCCAGCCGCAGCTCCACGAAGTTCTCCAACCGTTGCCGGGCGGCCTGTTCCCCCGCCGGCCAGATCCCGGGATGCCTGTTTGCGGTCTCGAAGCCGACAATCGAGTCCGGCAGCGGGTCCGGTTGGCAGAGCAGCTCTGCCATCTGGCGGGGTGAGCCCAGCGGTTGCGGAGCCCCGTTTTCCTCCAGCCGGCGATAGAGGGCTTTGCGGAACGGGGTGAACACCCGGTAGAAATCTCCCGAACCGGTGCGCAGTTCACCCGGCTCCACCAGCACCTGGTCGGTGAAGCTGCGGGTCACCAGGCCCTCTTCGTTAAAGAGGCGGACCACGGCCGCGTCGCGTCGCGATTCGTTGACCTCGTATTCGCGGTTGAAGAAGAGCGCGTCGCATCCCATCTCCCGGGCCGCGCCGAGCAGCAGCTCCGGAACGGTGTCGAACCGGTCGGTCTCGCGAAGCAGCAGGGGGATGTTGAGGCGGCTCAACTGTTCGCTCAGCGCCTCCAGAGTGCGGAGGATGAAGCATACCTTCACCGGTGCCCAGTCATGCTTCCGCCACTGGCCGGGGGTGACCAGGTAGACCGCTGCCGCGCCCCGGTCGGCCTCGAGGCATGCCTGAAAGAGGGCCGGGTTGTCGGTCGTCCGGAGGTCTGATCTGAACCAGATGAGCGGTCTCATGGGTAATCCCGTCTATCGGACCGGTTGGAGCAGAAGAATTCTGGAAACGTGTCGATCAGTCCAGGTCTTCGGGCAGGCAGTCGATGGTCACGAACCGCTCCTCGGGCCAGCGCAGCACCACCAGCATCCGTCCGGCGTGGGAGCCGTAGTCGAGACAGGCCGCGCGGTGGTGGGGGGGGATCCAGCCCGGTTCGGCCGGGGTGAATCCGCTGCGGCCGTTGGTCCAGGGAAACTTGTAGTGGCCGAACAGAATCCGCGGTTCACCGTCATAGCCGGCCCACCAGGCCACCCGCTCCTTGAAACGCATTTTCCCCCGGTGGTCGGGCCGCGGATCGCAGGGCACTTCGGCGCCCTTGATACACTGCTCGATGGCCACGAAGAACGGGTCGGCCGCCTGCTTGAGTTCGGCCTCCAGGTCCGGGTCGTGGTTGTCGGCCCACGCCCGGTTCTCTTCGGGAGTGGTGGATGTGCGGTAGAGCTTTTCCGGTGTGTCGATGAACAGCGGCAGGTCGTCGATGAACTCCTCGTCCCAGCAGGCGTGAATCACCCGCAGTTTCCCGCCGTCCAGCTCCAGCCGCGTGGGGATGCGCTCGATGAACCGCCTGGCCCGCTCCCAACGGGAACGGTCGGCTTCCACCTGGGCCAGGGTGGAGGCGAATTGTTTGGTGTTGTCAGGTGAACGCCGCCGCAGCGGCGGATCGGCCATGTAGTGCAGGGCATTCAGTTCGTGATTGCCCATCACTGCCGCGGCACAGCCGTCGGTCGCCATCTCCTCGATCAGCTCGAGGCAGTCCAGCGGGTTGCGGCCGTCATCCAGCAGGTCGCCCACCGACACCAGTTGACGGTGGTCGGGGTGCTGCCAGCGGCCGTCCTCTTTCCGGTACCCCAGACGATCCACCAGCGCCCGCAGGGTGGCGATCCGTCCGTGCACGTCTCCGACGATGTCATACCGTTCGCTCATTCTGCTCTCCACGATGATCCGATCCTTGTACCTGCGGAGATAAATTCATATCACAGTTGCCGGATGATTCCCACGGTTCACCGCAATCTGCCCGGGCGGAGTGTCAGCGGAGCCGGATCCGAACAGGGCGTCCAGCGCCTTTTGCCGGTAGGCGAAGATCTGCCGCAGCTGGCGGCGGACAAATATCGCGTTGGCCGCGGTGCCCAGCGGGCCGAAGGGCAGGGCGTAGTGCACCAGGTCGGTGGTCCGCACGCCGGTGTCGGTCTCCTCGAAGGTATGCTGGTGGTGCCAGAAGCGGTAGGGGCCGAAGCGTTGCTCGTCGATGAAAAAGAACGGACGGCGTACCTGGGTGATCTCGGTGACCCAGTTCAGTGACACCAGGGGCAGCGGGCTGATGCGGTATGTGATGATCATCCCGGCGTGGATCTCCGGCGAGATGTCCGGGGACGTCATGCGGAATGCAAGGTCCGGCGGAGTAATCTGGCCCAGGTTTCGCGGGTCCGAGAAAAAGCTCCAGGCCTCGTCGAGGCTGAGCGGCAGTTCCATTGTTTTGTGCAGCCGGTGGAGTTTCATCTTCCTTCCCCCTCAGAAAAAAAGCCGGAGCCGAGGCATCGCCCCGACCCCGGCGCAAGCCGGCATAGCGCCGTTTCCAGGCGCTTACTTGGGCAGGACGACGCTGTCGATGACATGGATCACACCGTTGGAGCAGCTGATGTCGGTGGTGATTACTTTAGCGCTGTCCACCATGACGCTGTCGCCCTTGACGCTGATGGCGAGGCTCTGGCCGTTCACGGTGGTGGCGGAGTCGAGGTTGACCACCTGGCTGGCCGTCACGTTGCCGGGGACCACGTGGTAGGTCAGGATCGCCTGCAGCTGGGCCTTGTTCTCGGGCTTGAGCAGCGACTCCAGGGTGCCGGCGGGCAGCTTGGCAAACGCCTCGTCGGTGGGGGCGAAGACGGTGAACGGGCCGTCGCCCTTCAGCACCTCGCCGAGGTCGGCGGCGGTGACCGCGGCCACCAGGGTGTTGAAGGAACCGGCCGCCACGGCGGTGTCCACGATGTCGCTCTGATGCTTGGCGCCGCAATCGGCCAGAGCCGGCTGTATGGAAACGAGCATCAGAAGGGTCACGGCCAGGGCGCTGATAATGGTGCTTTTGAACTTCATTGTGATTTCCTCTATTCTGTTTGTTGCCGTCGATTTCTTTCTCGTCCGGCGGTTGTGTTCCTGTCAATCCGACTCGATGTGTATCCGGTTGTCCTGCCCGGTGCATCGCCGGATCCGTTGCTTGCAAATGGAATATACAATTATGTTCATTGAATGTCAAGTAAAAATCTATAAAAAATTAGACAATGATTTTTACACCGGATACTCTCGGTTGCCATTGAGGTGATTTCCCAGTTGTTTATTGACGCGGGTGTTTGACGAGTACAGGGGATATAATGATCAGGCCTGTTCTCACATCATTGACCAGAAAGAGGTGACCATGCCCGGTCTGACACGGATTCTGACTCTGGTTCTCGCTCTCTCGGCCGGATTCCTTTCAACCGGTTGCCTGAGGAAGCTGCCCGCCGCCGGAGACCCGGGTGAAGGCACCTATAAAAGGGTGATGGACATCCGTGCCGATCACTTCCGCCGCAGCTACCTGGTGCACCTGCCGCCCGGGGAACAGGCCGGCGAACCGCTGCCGCTGGTGGTGGTGATCCACGGCGCCTTTGACACCGGGAAGAAGATGGAGAAGCTCAGCGGCTGGAGCCGCATCGCCGACCGCGAGGGCTTCATCGCACTCTACCCCAACGGCATGGGCCTGGGCAGTCTTCTTCGCCACTGGAATTCAGGCCACTGCTGCGGCCGGGCACGGTCCATCGGTGTGGACGACCTGGCCTTTATTGAAACGGTGATCGCCGAGGTGCGCCAGCGATTCAGCGTCGACTCCCAGAGGATCTACATCGTCGGCTTTTCCAACGGCGGCATGCTGACCCACCACGTGGCCGCCCACGACTCCGGCCTCTTTGCCGCGGCCGCGGTGGTTTCCGGCGCCACCGGCGGGCGGCCCACCGCCGATGAGGATGTCTGGCAGATACCGCAGCCGGAGTACCCGGTGCCGATGATGCTCATCCACGGCCGGGCCGACGAGATCATTCCCTTCGAGGGTGGCGATGAAGAGCGGAGCAAGGAGGGCCTCACCTACCTCTCGGTGGACGAGGCGGCCCGTTTCTGGGCGGTGGCCAACGGTACGGCGCCCGAACCGGATGAGGCGATGCTGTATGACGGCCGTGTACTGTTCAGCCGCTGGGGCGGGGAAAACGCGGCGCCGGTGGTGCTCTATTCCATCGACGGCTGGGAGCATGTCTGGCCCGGGAGCGCCACCATTAAAACAAAGAACGACCCGGAGCTGGCCGGCTTCGATGCCGCCGAGCTGATCTGGGACTTTTTCAGGACACAAACCAGGTGACCCACCTTTGACAAGCGAGGGCATGATCGTGGAACAGATACGGATCGGTATCAGCAGTTGCCTGCTCGGCGAGGAAGTGCGCTACGACGGCCAGCACAAGCTGGACCGGTTTTGCCGTGACGTTCTTGGTGAATATGTCGACTACGTCCCGGTTTGCCCGGAGGTGGAGTGCGGCATGCCCATCCCCCGGGAATCGATGCACCTCGAGGGTGACCCGGAAGCGCCGCGGCTGATCACCACCAGGACCAGGAAGGACCTCACCGACCAGATGGTCACCTGGGCCCGCCGGCGGGTGAAAGAGTTGGAAGCGGAGAACCTCTGCGGGTTCATCTTCAAGAGCCGCTCCCCCAGCAGCGGCATGGAGCGGGTCAAGATTTATGACAGCAACAAGATCCCGAAGAAAACCGGCTCGGGGCTCTTTGCCGGCGCCTTCATGAAGCACTTCCCGCTGCTGCCGGTGGAGGAGGAGGGGCGTCTCCACGACGCGGTGCTGCGGGAGAACTTCATCGAGCGGATCTTCATCTTCAGGCGCTGGCAGGAGATGACCGCCGGGCGGCTCAAACGGGGCGCCCTGGTGGACTTCCACAGCCGCCACAAGCTGGCCATCATGGCCCACAGCACGAAACACCTCAAGGAGCTGGGCCCGCTGGTGGCCGCGGCCAAATCCGTCCCCCCGAAGGAGCTGTTTGCCAGCTACCAGGCGATTCTCCAGGAGGCGCTCAAGCTGCGGGCCACGGTGCGTAAGAACACCAACGTGCTGCAGCACATGATGGGCTATTTCAAGAAGGTGCTCTCCCGGGACGAAAAGGCCGAACTGCTGCAGGTGATCGAGCGCTACCACTCGGAGCTGGTGCCGCTGATCGTCCCGCTGACCCTTTTCAACCACTACGTGCGCAAGTTCGAGGTGCCCTACCTTTCGATGCAGACCTACCTCAACCCGCACCCCATCGAGCTGAAGCTGCGCAACCACGCCTGATGGGTCTTCAGCGCGTGCCGGCAGTGAAGAAGGGTCCGACTGTTCAATTGTAAGCGAGGCGGGTCTGCTGATCCGCCAGCGTCGGCTTCAGGACCTCCTTCCATGCCGGGTCGGCCCAGGTGTTCAGCTTCTGATGGGAGTCATGGTAACTCTGGGGAATGGGGTGTGTGCCATACACCACC
>CBESOE010000174.1:0-7989 GCA_965531145.1 uncultured bacterium
ACCGCCGTGGCCGGGGCCTCACTGGCCGTGGTGGTGGCCCTCGTCTGGCTGAAATTCGGGTCCGCCTGGCCGCTCAACGAGTTCCTCCTGCCGGGGGCCGGAGAACTGCCGCCGTTTCGATTGCCCTACCTGATGAACGTCAAACCCGTGCTGCTGGTCTATGTCTACAGCATTTCGGTCACGGCCAGCGGTGCCGTGGCAGCGGCCTGGAGAGCGGCGTCGGTAGACCCGGGTACCGTGTTGCTGGGGGGGGGAGGATGATGGCCGGCACTGCTGACGGCAGGGAGCTGGTGCGCCTGGAAAAGGTGAACATGATTTTTCCGCCCACGCTGTCCGGAGCTTCCCCGATCTCCGTTCTCCACGGAACCGATCTGGCGGTGAACCGCGGGGAACTGGTGCTGGTGGAGGGGTGTTCGGGGGCCGGGAAGACCACGCTCCTGGGGGTGGCCGGGCTGCTCTGGCGCCCCACATCCGGCCGGGTCTTTTTCCTTCAGCAGGAGGTGGGCGGTGAAAGTTCGTCCTGGCGCAACCGGTTGCGGCGGCAGCATCTTGGATTCGTCTTTCAGAACTTCCAGCTTTTCGAGAGGATGCCGGCCTGGGAGAGCGTCGCCCTGGGTCTGCGGATACGCGGTGTCTCCGGTGTGCGCTGCCGGGAACTGGCCGGAGAACTGATGGAGCGGCTGGGCCTCGGGGGACGGGAAAACCATCGTTCCGAGCAATTGAGCGGTGGTGAGCAGCAGCGGGTCGCCGTGGCCCGTGCCGTCTGCGCCGATCCGGACCTGGTGATCGCCGACGAGCCGCTCTCCAATGCCGACCCGCGGTCCGCTGAACTGATTCTCAGGTTGCTGAACGAATCACGGGAGTGCGGTGCCGGGCTGCTGGTGGTCAGCCACGATCCTCGTTTCCGCACAATGGCCGACCGGGTGCTGGAGCTTTCCGTCCCGGACCGGACGGATGCAGGTGACCCCAGGTGATTCTCAACGCTCCGATCATTCTTTCCCTCTTTCTGTCAGCTCTGGGGTTGCTCCTGGGGCTGGCTGCCGTGGTGGTGCTGCTGAGACGGTCTGTACGGCCGGAACCCACCGTTGTCTGGGGGGAACCCTCCGGCCGGTGGCTGGAAGGGCAGGGGGCCTATCTCGTCCTGCTCCTGCTGCTCACAGCGTTCGGCCTGCGGGTCATCGCCTGGCCGTTGTCCTACCTGGCCCTGGGCAGTGCGGTGCCCCACGTTTCCGGGGCCATGTGCATTTTCGGCGTGACCCGGCTCTGTCCATTGTGGGCCAGCCTGCTGCAGGCCACGAGGCCGCTGCTGGTTTTCGCCCTGGGTGGATGGATCGCCCTGCGGCTCACACGCTCCAGCCGGGAACGGGGTACCCCAGGGGGCCTGGCGGCACACTCGCCCCTGGAGTTGCCTCTTTTTCTCGTCTCTCTCCTGCTGCTGATTGTCGATTGTCTGCTGGAGTGGGTGGTGCTGCTTTCACTGCGCCCGGACCAGCCGGTGTACTGCTGTGGCTCGGTCTACGACCTGCCGGACCGTTTCTCAGCCCTGCTGCCCGGAAGCCTGTTCGGCGCACAGCACGCGCACCTGGCCCTGCCCCTGCTGGTGGGCTGTGTCCTGTTCTGCGCTGCGCTCTGCCTCGCGGCCGGACTGGTGGTGTGGCAAGGCCGGGGGACTGCCCGGTGGCGGCAGCGGATGAGCCGGGTGGTGGCCCCCCTGCTTTTTCTGTTGCTTCCCGTAGTGCTTGGAGTGGCCGGGGTCGCGGCCATGGAAGTGGTCACTCCGCGGTTGACCGGGTTGCCCTACCACCACTGCCTCTATTGCCTGCTGGGCAAAACCGTTTATGGGCCGTTGATGGCGGTTGCCCTGGCCGCCGGTCTGCTCTGCTCAGCCTGGGGGGCTCTGCTGCTGCCCTGGGGACGTCCTGAACGCAACCGGCCTCGCCGGTCAGCCGGCCTGCTGCTTGTGGGCGGAATCTGTCTTTTGCTTTTCCTCGTGGTGGTGCTGCTCGGCCTGTCACGCTCCGGGAGCGGCGGATCCCTGGGTGTCTGCGACAGCTGCGGAGCCCGGCTTTTCGACACGGTCTACCTGGTGGAGGTGGTGAGCGGTGAGCAGGGCCAGACACTTTACTGCTCGCCGGGGTGTGCCATGGTCTACATCAATCAACTGGGTGGGGAAGCGGAGGCCGATTATTATGTCACCGTGCGGGATGAGTTCACCGGGAAACGTCTCGATTCCGGGGCGGCCTATTTTGTCGAAGGATCCGCAACCATCGAAGGCCTGCCCCCGGGGAACCGCTGGCACACCTACCAATATGCTGAAAACGCACACATCATGGCCTTCCAGATGGACGGAAATGTGGTGGCGGATCCCTTCTCCGCAGGAGGCCATGAAGCGCAGGTTGATTGAGCCGTTGTACCCTTGAACCCCCTTGGGGGCTATGCTAGGATTTGCGTTCTGCAAGCCGGTTTGAAACATGCGCCGAAAGGAGAAGCAGATGGGAAACGCCATCGAATTTACTGACGGAAATTTCCAGGAAGAGGTTATCTCCTCCGATATCCCCGTGGTGGTGGACTGCACCGCCGCCTGGTGCGGCCCCTGCCGGATGATCGCCCCGATCATCGAGGAACTGGCCGGCGAATACGAGGGCCGGGTCAAGGTGGGCAAGCTCGACGTGGACAACAACCAGGGGTCGGCGGCCAGCTACGCCGTTCGCAGCATCCCCACCCTGCTCTTTTTCAAGGGCGGAGAGGTGGCGGATCGCCTGGTGGGAGCAGTGCAAAAAAAAGTCATCGTTGAAAAAGTTGACGCCATGCTCTGACCTGCAGCGGTTCGAGCTTTCTCTCTCTCATCTATCGCCGGCTGCCGTTGAAGGGTGAAGTCCGCTCTTTTCCTGGTGACCGGACGGAATCGAAAATCCGAGGAGGTCGTGGTGCTGGAAAGAACGCTCGCAATCATCAAGCCTGACGCTGTGGAACGAAACCTGATCGGACAGATCATCCACCGGCTGGAGGACGCCGGGCTCCGGCCCCGGGCCGTGCGGATGATCAGACTGGACCGCGATGCCGCCGCCGGGTTCTACCAGGTGCACACCGGCAAGCCGTTCTTTGACAGCCTGGTGGGCTATATGACCTCCGGGCCGGTGGTGGTCATGGTGCTGGAGGGTGAAGACGCCATCGTCAAGTGGCGCACGGTGATGGGGGCCACCGACCCGGCAAAGGCCGACGAGGGGACCATTCGCCGGGATTTCGGAGTCAACATAGAGCACAATTCCACCCACGGTTCCGATGCTCCCGAAACCGCCCGTTTCGAAATCGGCTACTTCTTCAATTCCCTCGAAATCGTCTGACCGCCGGTGTCAGTAAACACTCTTCCCCGGCCTCCTGCTCCCGCATGACGGTCCGGGGAGGCGTTCGCGTGGTATCCTCATACAGAGCAGTGTGCCGGCGGGAGGCGAGGTGACCAGAAACCGGAAAGTGAATGGCCAAACCGGCGCTGGGCGTGGCCGACGCGTGCTGCTGGCTTTGCTTGTGGCAGCCGGATTGCTGGTGGCCGTGCTGGTGGTGCTGAATCTGGTGGTTTCCAGCCGAGCCCGGCGGCTGAAAAACAGCATCACCGTCGACAACGGTGCCACCGCCATCGAGGCCGGTAGAGCCGCCGCCGGATTCGAAAACTACCTGGCCGCCGGGGCCCGGGGAGACCACACCCTGGACGGCCCGGGCCTGACCCGTTTCATTGCCGGCCGCTACGGAGACCAGGTGCCTCGCAGCGTGGGGGCCTGGCGTATCACCCTGCGGGAAGGAAACACGGTGGTGGAGGGTGTGGTGGACCTGGAAGCCTACCTCCGGGAAATGGGGATGGAGCAGCCGGCAACACTCAGCGGGTTTGCCGGCCAGGATATCCCCTTCAGTTTCCGGGGCCGCCTGGAGGCCAACCAGAGCCGGGGGCGTTTCACCGTGGAAGAGGTTTCCCTGCTGGGCCTGACCCTGCCGCTGGATCTGGTGCAGCGGGTGGCGGAGTCCGGAGGGGGGGCGCGGGACAGCGTGCTGGTTCAGCAGTTCGCCTTGCCCGGCGGTATCACCGGCGCCTCCATCGAAGACGACAGGATGGTGATCCATGGACAGGGGCCGTAATTCCCAGCCGGGAAACTGGAAGCTCCCGATGATCGGAGTGCTGCTCCTGCTGGTCTCTGTCCTTCCCGCCGGAAGCCAGCAAAACGACGCTGAAACGGGATTCAGGATACGCGGCCCGGAAAACCCTTACCTCAGCGGACGGATTACCTTCAGCCTCGATCCGGGACAGGCCGACCTGGAACGGGTGGCTTATGTGAACTGGTATCTGGACGGCAGGATGGTGCAACGCTCCAGTGCTCCGCCCTACCAGGTGACCATGGACCTGGGGCCCGACGTACTTCCTCACCGCATCAGCGCCGCGGCCTTTTCCCACCAGGCTGAGCAGTTGTGGGCCGGCGATTTCAGGTCCCTGGGCCTGGCCGTGTCCTACAGCGACCGGGTCTCCCTGGTGGTGGTGCCGGTGACGGTACTTCACCCCGACGGCTATTTTGAAACCGGGTTGGACCTGGAGGCCTTCCGGGTATACGAAGACGGCCGGCGCCAGGAATTGACCTGTTTCACCAACGAGGTGGTGCCTCTGCGCATGGCCCTGCTGGTGGATTCCAGCAAGAGCATGCGGGGAAAGGTCCGCGACATCCGTAAGGCGGCCTGGAGTCTGATCGAGCGCCTGGCGGTGGAAGACGTGTCCACGGTGATGAGTTTTGACCACGACCTGGTCCGGCACTGCGAGTTCACCCGGGACAAACTCCTGCTGGAGAAAGCACTGAAGGGGTTTGCTCCCGGCGGCGGCACGGCCATGTTCGACGCCCTGTATGGTGCGGCCCGTGCGTTTCGCGAGAGCGGGGGCAAGCGGGTCATCATCCTCTTCACCGACGGTAAGGATGAAAAGTATCGCCGGCCAGCCGAAGCGCGGCGCCGCCTGGAGCGGGCCATCGCTGCTGTATCGCGGGCCAATATCACCGTCTACACCATCGGGCTGGGCAAGGATGTGGATCACGACATACTGGAGAGGATCGCCGACACCACTGGCGGCGCCTATTTTCGACTGTCAGAGATTCGTGACCTGGCCGGAGCCTACAGCACCATTTTCGAGGAACTGGGAAGCCAGTACACGCTCTGCTACCGTCCGGTGCTGCGGGAGCGGTCGGCTGATGAAACACCCTGGCGATCCATCAGGGTCGAGGTGCTGGACAGCGAGCTCATCGTGCGGCACAAGAAGGGCTATTCGCCCTCCAGGTGAGGGCCAGGAAGGCGATAGGCGGTGATGCGCAGCCAGCGTTTCCGGGCGTGGAGCGGGTGGCGGCCGGCGTGGCGCACGGAAACGATCTCGTGGGCCGGGCCAACCTTCCTGACCAGCAGCAGTTCCGGGTCACGTGTGCAGAGTTCGTGGTAGAAGCGGCGCAGTTCGGCCATGGGGGCCTCAACAAGAAAGTCAGCCACCGTGACCTCGGCCACCACGAACTCCCAGCCGGGCCGCTGGAGGTCCACCAGCTCCGGTGACGGTCCTTCCAGGGCGATGAGTTCGGCCCCGGGGAAGACCGCGATGCCCAGCGCCTCCTGCGCTTCGGCCACAGGCCTGGAGCTCGCCGGCAGCGCGGTCAGCAACCAGAGCAGCGAAAGGGCGACTGTCAGTGTCACCCCTCTCCGCAAGGGGGGCTGAAGGAAGGCTGTGGCGGCCGCTCTGTTCATGGTGATTCCTCATCTGGTGAATTCGAAGGAAAAATTAGCACATTGAGCAGGGACGAGACAAGAGCCGAAAGCCCGGTGGACCGCCTGCAGGGTATCGGACCAAAGCGGGCGGTGGCACTCCGCGATGCCGGGCTGAACACGGTGGAGGATCTTCTTTTCCACCTGCCCCTGCGTTATGAGGACAAGCGAGAGCCGGTCCCGCTTGCTGCGGTTGACGGGAAACGCCTCTTTCGCCTCACGGTGAAATCGGTGGACCAGGGGCGCACCGGGCGGGGCGGTCGTCTGCACCGCTTGCAGGCCGTGGCCGAGGACAGCCATGGCACCGTCGTGACCCTCCGCTGGCTGAACCAGCCTTTCCGTGCCCGGTCCATCGAAGCCGGGAAGTCGTATTGCTGTTTCGGGCAGGTGGTGGCGGACAGTTCGGGCAAGGGGAGCGGCCTGCTGCTGGACAATCCCGAGTTGGAGGAGGACCGGGGAGATGAGGGCATCCTGCAACCAGGGCCCCACCTGGGCCGCATCGTGCCGGTCTACCGCCGGGTGGGTGGCGTGGGATCGCGGGTGATCCGGACCGCGCTCCACCGGATCTTCCAGACGGGGTTCCACCCGGCGGAAACGTCGGCGGCCGGAGCCCTGAAAGCTCACGGATTCCCCCGGCGAAGCGAACTGTTTCGCGGCATTCACTGCCCTCCGAACGGGGCGGATCCGTCACAACTCAACGCCAGGGGTTCCATCTGGCAGCACGGGCTGGCCTTCGAGGAACTCTACCTTCAGCAGCAGTTGCTGGCTGAAAAAAAACGGCGGCGACTGGCCAGTCGCAAAAAAATGATCGACGGCGGGAGCAACCCGCTGCAGGACAGTTCAAACCTGCAGAACGCGGTGGAGGGCCTTACCGGATTTCGGCTCACCGCTGAACAGCGATTGGCCATTGCCGATATCGTCGCCGACCAGGGTCAGCCCCACCCCATGCGGCGTTTGCTGCAGGGGGAGGTGGGATGCGGGAAAACCGTGGTGGCTTATGCCGCGCTCTTTCACGCCGTAGCCGGCGGCCGGCAGGCCGCCCTGATGGCCCCCACCGAGGCCCTGGCCTGGCAGCATTTCCACCGGCTGGAGCAGCTGCTCCGATCGGCGCCGGCAAAACAGCCCTTGCGCAAACTGGCCGAACGGATTATCTTGGTAACCGGCGGCAGCGATGCTCGTCGGCGCCGGGAGCTGAAATCCAGATTGGCCGGCCCCGAACCGCTGATCGCCATCGGAACCCACGCGCTGCTCACTTCGTCGGTGGTGTTTCGGGATCTCTCCCTGGCCGTGGTTGACGAACAGCAGCGTTTTGGTGTCGGACAGAGGGAACAGTTCCGATCAAAGGGAACCAACCCCGACCTGCTGGTGATTTCGGCTACGCCCATTCCGCGAACCATGGGTCTGCGACTCTGCGGGGACATGGAATTGTCCCGTATCAGGGAGTTACCCCTGGGGCGGCGGGACGTCAGCACCCTCTGCCTCGAACCGGACCAGGCCGCACACGCCCTGGACTTGCTCGAACAAGAACTCACCGCCGGCCGCCAGGGATTTGTGGTCTGCCCCACGGTTCATGACCGCGGAGGGCAGAAACGCGCTGCAGAAACCGTGTACCGCAAATTTCAGACCGGCCGCCTGTCCCGCTATCCCGCGGGGCTGCTCCACGGCGGTATGGGCCTGGACGAGTCGCGGGAGGTGATGGACGGTTTTCAGCGCGGAAATATCTGTTTGCTGATAACCACCACCGTGGTGGAGGTGGGGCTGGATGTTCCCCGGGCCACGGTGATGATTGTCCTCGAACCCGAGCGCTTCGGCCTCTCCCAGCTGCACCAGCTGCGGGGCCGAATCGGCCGTGGAAAATGGCCGGGACAATTCATCCTCCTGCGTTCGATGGACGATACAAAGGGTGAGGCCGCCAGTCGGCTGGCCGTGCTCGTCTCATCTGATGACGGATTTCATATTGCCGAGGAAGATTTCCGGCTCCGGGGCGGAGGGGAACTGACCGGGCGCCGGCAGGCCGGGGCTCCGGAATACCGTACGGTTTTTCCGGCAGCCGAAGGTCGGTTGCTGACCATGGCGCGGGCGACGGCCTTCAGGCGGTCGGGGCTGGACGCAGACTGAATATCGGGTACCACAGTAGAAGCCATTCCGGTAACGGGTAAAGGCTGGAGGACGATGAACAACAGAAGGAACGACGGCAGGAACGACGGCAGGAAC
>CBESOE010000175.1:0-7903 GCA_965531145.1 uncultured bacterium
ACGAAACCTCCCTCCACGATTGAATGGGAGTAGAAAAGCAGGTAACGATCACCTGCTTCCTCTATAACGTCTCACATTTGTCAAAACGCCGGCTGTGGTTCAGGGGCAAGGCCCGCAACGCAGCCTCTGGTCCTCAGCCGGCGTTTTGACAAAAAAAACGCGGATCAGCGGCAGGCATCCCGGGAGGGGGTGTGGATCCGGGAGCCGCCGCATCACCGCGTTACTGCCTATTCAGTTTTCCCCGAGTACCGGGGCGCCGGTCAGGGTGCCTGGAACTCGATGGTGAAGTCGGATTCTTCTTCCTTCACCTTTACGCTGAGCTTGTAGGTCTCACCGGAAATGAGGGAACCCTTGTAGTAGAGCAGGTCGACCATTTTGCCCCACTGGGGAACCTGGATCCGGTAGAACCCGATCTCACCCGGCAAGGGGTAGAAGTTGGTCACCACCAACCGGGTGGTGCGCTCCAGCTGACCGCCAAAATTGGTCGTGGAAATGAACTGCCGGTCCATGCGGAGACGCTTGTATTCCTTACGCACCTCGGAAAGAGTGGCCAGCGGCAGCTCAGTGCCGTACTGGTCGGTCAGCTTGATCCGGTCCCGCTCAACGGTGATCCCGCGATGGTCCAGGTTGGCCAGCGAGAAGAGCAGCGGGGTGAAGTCGGCGATATCGGCATCGTTTTTGACCTGGATCAGCTGGGTGCCCACAACCAGTTCCAATCCGTCAACCTTCTTGCTCACGTGGTATTTGTAAGCTTTCTCAAGGTTGTCTTCCTTTGACTGGGCAGCGGCCACCGAAACGGCCACCATCAGCACGATGGCCACCATCGGCACCACCAGCGAGAAAATTCTTCCAAGGCGACCTGCCCGGGGGCTTCCGTTGTTCTTTCTGATCATCTTCATCGTTCTACCTCCATCTGGAATGGCTATCCGTGCATACTTGCGGCTATCAGAATCCCACCGCGGGTCAAAGACATTTTCGGCTCGGCGGTTTCGCCGGTGTTCCGCGACCCTTCCGGGGAACACCCTTACATATAGCAAACCTCATGCCAACATCAGGGCAATTATAACACATTCAATTCAAATCACTTACAAAACGACGGTGGGGCGATGGAAAAACCGGCCTGTCCTGTTCTGTGGTCACCGGCCTCCGGTCCGGACAGTGGTTGGCTTGACGAACCATGAACGATCCCCTATATTTATAGTGCTGAAAATATGGCTGTTCCCGGCGCAATCCTGCCCCAGAGCAGGGTTTTGCGCTTTCAGGGGCGCCACCGAGAGCGACCGGCGGGAATGAACGGTTTTTTCTCGACGTTCCGCCGGTTCATTGCGTATCAGGTTCTACAGTCATCGGGACCGGTCACCTTGGGGGTTCGACCGGTATTGTGGACATCTGTGTTCCCCATTCGGTGACGAGAAGCAAAAGGATTCTCCGGGAATGAACCCGGTGAGGGAAAGGTAGCAGAAACCATGAACAGATCCTCATTGTTCGTTGCAGTGGTGCTGGTGATTCTCGCGGCATCTCTGATCTTCACCCCGCCACTGATGGCCCAGGCAAAACCTGCTGACCCGGCTGCCGGTCCCGCCAGGGACAAAAAGCTGTCCCAAACCAGCAAGGAAGCGGATCCGGGGGGGCCCGCACCGGTGATCTTCTTCCCGGAACCGCTGCATGACTTCGGCACCATCGCCCGCGGGAGCAAGGTGAGCCACAACTTCAAGGTATTCAACAACGGTGACGCACCGCTCAGGCTGATCAAGGCCAAAGGCTCCTGAGGATGCACCGCTGCCGTCGTTACCAAGACGGCGATTCCCCCGGGCGGGGAAGGAACGATCAAGGTCACCTTCAATTCCGGAGCAAAAAAGAACGCACTGACCAAGTCGATCACCGTCACCTCGAATGACCCGAAAAGTCCCACGTCGACCATCCGGGTCAAGGCCTTTATCGAAGTGGTCTTCGACTTCGAACAGCCCAGCCTCTACCTGGGCAAGGTGAGCCGTGACGGGAGCTTGACCAAGAATTCCTTTATCCTGGTCAAGGACCTGACGGCCACCGAAGTGCTGGAGGTGAATTCCACCTCCGAATTCATCGTCGCCAAAATGCTCAATTACACAGACAATAACGGCACCTACGACCGGATGAAGATGGAAGTGACCACGCTTCCAGGTCTGCCGCTGGGCCGGATTAACGAGAGCGTCACCGTCAAGACCAACCTCGAGGACAAGCCAACCGCGCTTCTCCGCCTCACCGGTTCGGTGATCGGCGATGTGGAGGTCTCACCGGAATGGATGACCTTCGTTGTAACCGATGTCTCTTCAACGAGACCGTCCAGCCTGACCAAGAAGATCTTCATCACCAATCACGTGGAGGGCGCACGCCTCGAGATCGTCGACATCAAGGATTCCGAAGACTACCTGGAACTCACCCTCAAGCCACTGAAGGACGGGGATAAATACGAGTTGACCGCGACGCTGAAACCGGAGAGCATTCCCGAGAAGGGAAACATCAGCGGCAACGTCGTATTGACCACCAACTTCCCCAGCCAGAAAGAAGTGGCCATCCGCTACAGTGCCGTTCGCAAGTCGTACAATGAGAAAGGCGGCAAGAAAAACAGTTCCGGGAAGCAGACCACCAGTAACACCTCCGGAAAGAAAAGGAATGCCGCCGGTGCGAGTTTGCGCGACGGCCACCCCCCGCTGAAGGGTGATGCCGGCGAAGGGATGTTCACCGCCGGCAAGAACGATCCGTTTGCCCCTGGCGGCGAACTGGGGGGTGAGGCGACGGAAAAGCCACCAGCTGACACCGACACCGACTCGGAAAAGGAAGAGGCGGAGGGGGAAACAAAGCCAAAGCATTAGTAAGCAATGGGCAACGGATTCGGCTTGATCCGTTGCCCGCTTCAGAAGCGCTGGTGACCTCTTGACCCGCACAACGCTCTCCACTGCCGCTGTTGCGCTGGCCGCCCTCATCCTCCTGGGCGGCACCGCCGTCCCGGCGGAAGAAGACCAGCAGCACCAGACCATTGCCGAACCTGCCGACCGATCCCCCGCCCCGCTGATCGAAGTTGCCCGGCCGGAATACCACGCCGGCACTGTGTCCCGGGGTGAAGAGGTATCCACCGTCTTCACCGTCCGCAACAGCGGCACCGCCGACCTGCGCCTGGTCAAGGCGGATGGACACTGCTCCTGCATCAGCACCATGATCCTCCAACCGGTGATCCCTTCCGGAGAAGAGGGTGACGTGGAAGTGACCTTTGTCGGCCAAAACGCCGTGGGCGAAACCCGCCGGGTCATCGAACTGACGTCCAACGATCCGCATAACCGGCTGACCCGGTTGATCTTCAGCGCCAAGGTTGAAGTTCCCTGGGGTTTTGAAACACGGGCGCTGGCCATGGGCAAGATCCACCACCAGACCGCGGACCCGGTCTCCCGCAGCGCCACGATCCTGGTCAGGGATGCTGCGCACACCGAGCTGGCCGGCCTCGACTCCACATCGCCCAAAATCACCGCCCGGCTGGTGGGTGCGAGTGAGGCCCGGGAAGATCACCAGCGTCTGGAGATCGAGGTCACGGCCCTGCCGGGGCTGCCCCCGGGCCCCCTCAATGAAACGATCACCGCCACCGCGGCGTCCGATGACCTCCCCCCCGCGACACTGACCATCACCGGACTGGTCACCGGCGACGTGGAAGTGACCCCTGATCATCTGCGGCTGATGGTGGTGGAAACAAGGAAACGGGAAGCCAGGGACAGTTGGAAACGGATCTATCTCTCCGGCCACTGCCCGGAAAGACCGCTCCGCGTTTTCGACTGCCGGGACAGCAATGAGATTCTGGATTTCGACCTGGTGGAACTGATCTCCGGTGAAAAGTTCGAAT
Source organism: uncultured bacterium (assembly GCA_965531145.1). Classification (GTDB taxonomy): domain Bacteria; phylum Acidobacteriota; class JAQAZP01; order JAQAZP01; family JAQAZP01; genus JAQAZP01. Next base: position 3,869 of record CBESOE010000175.1, read on the forward strand.
TGACCGTGACCCTTGGCGCCGATGACCTGGAAGCGAACAATGAACTCGAAGGCACCATCAGCATCTCCACCAACAGCCCCTCCCAGGCGGTGGTCACCGTGGGATACAGCGCGGTGCACCGCCTCTATGACAAACTCGACCAGGGCGGGGACGAGAAACCGCCCGGCGACCAGGGTCACGCCGGCAAGATCCCGGACACCGTGGATTCCGGGGCGGGAAAGGCAGCCGAGGACGGATGAACATCGCCGTCAACACCCTCTTCCTGCTGCCCGGACAGGTGGGCGGCACCGAGATCTACACCCGCAGCCTGCTGGCGGCAATGGCCGATGTTTCCATCAGGCACCGCCTGATCCTGTTCACCAATCGTGAAAACCACCACACCTTTGCCGACGCCCCCGGGCTGGAACGGGTTTGCTGCCCGGTCAGTGCCGTGTCCCGGCCACGGCGCATTCTCTGGGAGCAACTGGCCCTGCCCTGGCAGTTGCTGCGCCACGGGGCAGAGGCGCTGTTCTCCCCCGGGTTCACCACCCCCCTCTGGGCCGGGCTGCCAACGGTGGTCACGGTTCATGACCTGATCTGGCGTACCCACCCTGAGAATTTCCCCCGCTCCTACCGGCTGTTTCTGGAGACGCTGATCCCCTGGTCCGCCCGCCGGGCGCAACGGGTGATCGCCGTCTCCCGGTTCACCGCCGACCAGCTCTGCTGCACCTACGGGGTGCCGCAGGATAAGGTGCGGGTGATTCACGAGGCGCCCTCCCGCCGGCTCTTGGAACAGGCCGCCGCGGCGGCACCGGCCGGCCCGGAGATGCGGGAACGACTGGACACCCTCGGTGTCGGCCCGACCCACATCCTCTGTGTCTCCACCCTGGCCCCGCACAAAAACGTTGATCGACTGCTCCAGGCCTTCCGGCAGGTTAAAACCAGCCTGGCCGGCATCGAGGGGTGGAGGGACCTGCAACTGGTGCTCGCCGGGATCAAGGGCCCGGCCCACGGCCAGGTGGAGGAGGAAGCCCGGCGGCTGGGGCTGGGTGAGAAGGACCTGCTGGTCACGGGCTGGGTGGACGATGAGAGCCTTGCCGTGCTCTACCGCACAGCACGGCTCTTTGTCTATCCCTCGCTGCACGAGGGGTTTGGCCTGCCGCTGCTGGAGGCCATGGCCTTTGGCGTACCGGTGGCCAGTTCCAATGCCGCCTCGCTTCCCGAGGTGGGCGGGGATGCGGTCTCCTACTTCGACCCCGAAGATGTGGAGCAGATGGCCGGGGTGATGGTCCGGGCCCTGACCCACCACCGGGAGTCCGAAATACTGGTGCGGCGAGGTGCGGAACGCTGCCGGCAATTTTCCTGGGAACGGGCGGCCCGGCAGACCTTCAACCTGCTGCTGGTGGCGGCCGGCCACCCGCCGGAATTTCCCGCCGAGACAACGACTTCAACCTGATACCCCGGAGTCCTTTCCGGCGATACCCGGCGTTGAATCCGCTGCCGCCCGGTGATATATTTGACAGCGCTTCGGAGGAGGCCAGCAACCCCGCGAGCAAGCGCGGTTTTTTTCGACCACATACATCACAGAGGTTATCGCCATGGGAACCACCACCTCAGCCCTGGATCGCAATCTGAACCACGAGGAAGTGCTCAAACTCACCGAGGAGCGCAGCGCCCACAACTACGCACCCATGGAAGTGGTGCTCACCCGCGGTGAAGGCATCTATGTCTGGGATACCAACGGCAACAAGCTTTTTGACATGCTCGGTTGCTATTCGGCGCTCAACGTCGGCCATCTGCACCCCAGACTGGTGGATGTGATGGTGCAGCAGTTGAAGAAAATATCGCTCACCTCCCGGGCGTTTTACACCGAGGAGATGGCCCTTTTCGCCGATGTGCTCTGCAAACTCACCGGTATGGAGAAAATGCTGCCGATGAACACCGGGGCCGAAGCGGTGGAGACGGCGATCAAGATGAGCCGGCGCTGGGCCTACCGGGTCAAGGGCGTCGAGAAGAACAAGGCCGAAATCATCGTCTGCTCGGGCAATTTCCACGGCCGCACGACCACCATCGTCAGTTTCTCCGACGATCCCGATGCCCATGACGATTTCGGCCCGTACACCCCCGGTTTTGTCACCGTGCCCTACAACGATGCCGAGGCCCTGGAAGCGGCGATCACTCCCAACACCGCGGCCTTCCTGGTGGAACCGATCCAGGGCGAAGGCGGGATCATCGTCCCCGACCACGGCTATCTAAAAAAAATCCGTAAAATCTGTGACCGCCACAACGTCCTCCTGGTGCTGGACGAGGTGCAGACCGGTTTCTTCCGCACCGGCAAGGTCTTCGCCTTCCAGCACGAGGACATGCGGCCCGACGCACTGATCATGGGCAAGGCGCTGGGCGGAGGCATCATGCCGGTGTCGGCGGTGGCCGCATCGAACGAGGCGATGGATGCCGCCTTCCCCCCCGGCAGCCACGGCAGCACCTTCGGTGGCAACCCGCTCAGCTCGGCAGTGGCCATCGCCGCCATCGAGTTGATGCAGGAAGAGCGGATGGACGAACAGGCCACGGAGAAGGGCGCCTACTTCATGGACAAACTCCGGGCGCTCAACTCGCCGCTGATCAAGGATATTCGCGGCAAGGGGCTCCTCATCGGCATGGAATTCACCAAGGAGGCGGGCAAGGCGAAACCCTACCTGAAAAAGATGATGAAGATGGGAGTCCTGGCCAAGGATACCCATGAGCAGACCGTTCGTTTCGCGCCCCCGCTCACGATCACCAGGGAAGAGATCGACCAGGCCGTGGAAAAGGTGGCCGCCGTCATCTGCAACTGAATACGGGGAACATCATGGCCGCCAGACCGTCCACCCAGATCCGCAACTACTGCAAGGACGACAAACCTGCCCTGCTCAAGCTCTTCGCCGCCTGCTGGGACGAAGAGAAGAGCGAGATGAACCTGGCCTGTTGGGAGTGGCTCTACGAGATGAACCCCAGCACGGACCCGGAGCGGCCGGTGATCTTCATCCTCGAGGAAGAGGGTGTGATCATCGGCTCGGTATCCTGTGTCCCGGCCCAGCTGATGGTGGACGGGTCGATCTACAACTCCCACTGGGTGATGGACTACATGGTCCACCCCGAACACCGCGGCGGAATGAAGGGCTTCCGCCTGGCCCGGGAAGTGATCAAGCTCTCCGCGTCCACCCTCGGGTCGGGGTTTCCGATCCAGGAGACGGTGCCCATCTGGCTGCGCGCCGGCAAAAAGGTGGGGGTGGACGAGGTGGGGGCCTTCGGCCCGATGGTGCTTCCGCTGAATGCCCGCTACGTGCTGCAGCGAAAATCCCTGAACCCCCTGCTCACCGGTATCGCCAACCTGGCCCTGAAACCGGCTCTGGCCATACAGCGGATATTCAAGGGGTTGGGCACCCCCAGTGAAGCCGGTCTGGCTATCGAAGAGGTGGAACGCTTCGACAAGGATACCTCGGACTTCTTCGCCCGGGTGGGCCCCGGCTATCCGATCATCGTGTTGCGGGACGATTCGTATCTCAACTGGCGCTATTGCGACTACCCGGGAAAACACTACACCAAACTGGTGATCCGGGACGGCTCCGGCGTCATGCGGGGCTACATGGTGTATCGCACGGTGCTCAAGCACAACGGAATTCGCGAAGGGCTCCTGGTGGACTTCCTCGCCCGGCGCAGGGACGAGGCCGTTATCCGGGCGCTGGTGCATGAGACGCTGGCTCGCTTCCGCCGGGAGCGTTGTGACGTGGCCAAAGGCCTGGAGTTTTTCATCCCCGACATGCGGGAAACGATGATCCGTCTGGGCTTCTTCCACCACCCGGTGAAGCGGCACTACCTGATCTTCTACAACGAGATCTGTCCCGACAAGCCGAAGTCCTTCTTCCGCAATCAGGCCAACTGGTATGTCACCCGCAATTTTGCCGACCAGGAAATCAACGAATACCTGGACTGAGGGCTACCGGTAGTCCTTCAGTTTAAGAGTGACCTTCCGCTCCTTACCCCGGCGGTCCAGCATCAGCCGGACCCTGTTCCCCG
>CBESOE010000176.1:0-7828 GCA_965531145.1 uncultured bacterium
ATAATAAATTTAATAAAAAATCATATGAAATAAAACTGGTATTGACATAGAGTATAAAATGTAATATAAAATATGGCATCTTAGTAATTGAGCAGTCCAACGTTTCCAATCCTGACAGAGAACATGAAATTACGATTCGCGGCACTGGCGCAGGGTCAACTTCGCAGGGAACCCCTATCGGAGAATCTGCGGGCCCAGGGCAGCAGGCTGGTCTCCCGGCTTTGGGAACTGGCCCACCGGGATCCGTCGATCAACGTTGAACGTTGGGATCGCCGTGAGAAACGTCTGTTTGACCGTTGTTTCAAGCGGTTCGGCAAGAACTTCACCCACGACCTGGTGAAGCAGGCGAGGTTCGAGGGGATCAGCCGCACGGAGAATGCAGAGAGCATTGCCAGCCAGTTCAAGGTATTTTTCGAGGAACTGGGGGAGAGCGTCTGGGTTCAGATTACCAGCGGTGATGACCGGCGGGGCACCGGGTTCCTCCATTCCACGCCGAGAAATCTGGCCACCGGCCTCCGGTGGGGTGACGAGATTGAGTTTGCCGGCGGGACGCAAACCCGCCGGCCGCGGTTCTCCCGCAGCACCGGCAAGCGGGTGAAGGACTGCGACTGTCCATTCTGCCAGCCCTCATGGCACTGAGATGACGCTGAACAGAAAAGCAGGCCGCCCCGGCAGGCCGGCAACTCCGGACGAGTTCCGGGTGCGGGTCACCTCTGTATCCCTCTATGGCCCCGATTCCCGGCGTCTCGTAGATTTTCTCAGCAAGGTGAACATGATCAACAACAAGCGAGGTCTGCCCAAAGCCTCGCGGAGCGATGTGATACGCCGGGCCATCCGTCTTCTGAAAGACGAGGATGCCGAGCTTTATGCCCTGCAGATTGCCGGCTATTTCGAGGGCGATGCCGTCAAATAGGTTTGACCGTTCCCTTTTCACCCCTCCTGTCTTCATAACGTGACGCTTTTCAACTTCCTGATACCACCGCCCAGGATCTCTCCTGCACATCTTTCCACGGATTCGTGGTTCCGCCATACCGGTCTTCGGTTGTTCTCTTCAGTATGAAAACACAATGGAATCAATAGTATGAAGGGAAGGTGGCTGGTGGCGTCCGGCCGTGGACGGTGGAGGAATCGTGATGATCGATCCCCCGGGGCGATGGTTGGCACGTGAATTGAATTCTATAAGGGTGTTCTGAAAACGGCGTCAACAAATAAACGAGGTAAGTCGTTGAAAAAGAAGGTGAAACGAATTCAACCCGGAGTTGCCGCCTCCCTGGCCGTGTCCACGGCCGAGGACAGGAGGTCGCTGGTGAGTACAGCAGCCGGGCAGGGGATTCAGCACCCGATTGGCGCCGACAGAGATACGAGAGGAGCATGGTGGACGGTAAGGGGATCGAACCCTCGACCTCAGCGTTGCGAACGCTGCGCTCTCCCAACTGAGCTAACCGCCCACATGTTCGAAAAGGATCGCTGGCAGAGCGATTGTATCGCCCGTCCGGGCGGCCTGTTGGAAAAGGCTGCCGACAGTTCAGCGGGGTCGGATATTACCCGATCTCCCTGACACTGTCAACGGGCTGAACCGGCCGAATCCTGAAGGGCGAGAGGGGGACTGGACGCCCTGGGGAAAGGCCGGGAGTGAATGCCGGCTGATCCGGGCCGCATAAGAATAACGAGGTGACTGTCATGTCCGCGAATAGAAACAAACCGCACGCACGAGGCCGTGGCGGTGGTTCGTCCAGTTCCCCCTCACGCTTAGCCATCACGGGAACCGACGGCGGCAGCATTGCCGACCCCGGTCCCGAACTTGAAGCGCTTGAGCCGCAGGAAATCGAAATAACACCGGTGGCGTCGGCGCGGTCGCTGCCGCGGAAGCCGCGGGCATCGGGAAGCCGGCGGAAAGGCCGGAGTCCGGTGCAGAGTTCTTCGGCTCTGGAGAGCTATCTCGCCGAAGTGAGCAGGGTGGACCTGCTCACCCGTGAGGAGGAAGTCTGCCTGGCCCGACGGATTCTGGCCGGCCGGCTGGAACCCGCGGTCCAGTTGTCTAAAATCCCGTACACGGTATCTGCGTTCCTCGCCGAACGAGACGGACTGGTGAAGGGGGGAAGCCTGAAAAAGGACTTCCACGCACTGGTTTCACCAAGCGGGTTTCGCACTGGACGCAACACATCGGCCAAACAGTCCTTTGAGAAAATGCTCAAGACATTTCTCGACCGTGCCGCCGATGTGGAGAAGCTGCACCAGTCGGCGCAGCGGGCTCGCAACCGCAAGAACCCGGCCGGACAGCGCCGGGCGGAAATCCTGCAGAAGAAGATCAGCGCCTTCTTCGAGAAACTGGAGCTCGATCTTCGCTTTTTCGAGCGGGTGCAATCGGAACTGCAGACCCTGGTGGACGAGAACGCCTCGGGCAACCGACTGCTGGAGAAGAGAGCAGGTGTCTCGAGGCGCGACCTGCAGAAAATTCTTCTCACCCTGAAGACTCTGGAAATGGAAGCCGACGATGCCCGGCGGAGGATGATGGAGGCCAACCTCAGGCTGGTGATCAGCGTTGCGCGGAAGATTGCCGGAAACGGTCCTCACCTGATGGACCTGATTCAGGAAGGGAATATCGGGTTGATGCGGGCGGTGAACAAGTTCGACTACCGTCTCGGATTCCGCTTCTCCACCTATGCCACCTGGTGGATTCGCCAGGCGGTGAACCGGTCGCTGGTGGACTGTCAGCGGACGATCAAACTGCCGATCCATCTGCACGAATCGATGAACAAGGTGATCCGGGCCATGCGGCAGTTCAAACAGGAAGAGGGGCGAGAACCACAGCCCGAAGAACTGGGCGAACTGGTGCAGCTGAGTCCGGCCAAGGTCCGGCTGATTTTGGAGAATACCCGCTCAACCGTCTCCATGGACAGCACCATCGGGGATGAGGATAAGACGCTCAAGGAATTTATTTCGGACGAGCGGGAGCACCAGGACCCCGAGGTTTCGATTTTCACGGCACAGCTGAAGCGGGAGGCCGAAACCGTATTGAACACCCTGAGCATTGACGAGCAGACCATTCTGCGGTTGCGGTTCGGGATGAACGGCGAGGGGTTGGAACATACCCTGGATCAGGTGGGGCGGCGGTTCAATATCACCCGGGAACGCACGCGTCAGATCGAGGCCCGCGCCCTGCGCAAATTGCGCCACCGCTCACGCAGCTCGGAGTTTGCCAGGTTCCTCGCCGGCTGACCGCCTGACGTTCAGGCCAGTGACAGCATGCGGTCCAGGGCGACCAGCGCGTCGCGACCGATCTCCCGGGGGACGGTGACCGGGGCAAAGGCTTCCGGTTTCTCCAACGCCCAGCACAGGTTCTGCGGGTTGATCCGATACATGTTCGGGCAGAGGGACCGCGCCAGCGGGATCACCGTCTTCACTCCTTCGGCCTCCCGGGCCAGCCGTTCCACCAGGTTGAACTCGGTTCCCACGGCAATGGTGCTGCCCGGTTCCGCCTGTTCCACGTAGTTGATGATGAAACTGGTGGAACCGTTGGCATCCGCTGCCGCCACCACCTCGCGGGGGCACTCGGGGTGGACCACCACCCGTATCCCGGGGTGCTCCGACCGCATCTTTTCGATCTGGTCGGTGGTGAACCAGGTGTGCACGTGGCAGTGGCCGTCCCAGAGAATGACCCTGGACTGCCGCACCGCATCGGGGGTATTGCCGCCCAGGGGTTCGTTTTTTCGCCAGTGGATAATCTGCTCAGCAGGGATCCCGCGAACTGCCGCGGTGTTGCGGCCCAGGTGCTGGTCGGGGAAGAAGAAGACCCGCTCCGCCCGCTCCATGGCCCAGTCAAAGGCCAGTCCGGCGTTGGACGAGGTGCAGATTGTGCCCTGATTGCGGCCGCAGAACGCCTTGAGTTCGGCGCTGCTGTTGATGTAGGTCACCGGTGTGACCTGGCCCGCCATCTCGCCCAGGACATCCCCCAGTTCAGTCCAGGCTTCCTGCACATCCACCAGGTCGGCCATGTCGGCCAGGGGACAGCCGGCTCGGGCGTCGGGGTGAATCACGCTCTGTCCCGGTGCTGCCAGGATGGCGGCGCTTTCCGCCATGAACCGGACACCGCAAAACACGACCCATCGGGCGCCGGTTTCACGCTGGGCGGACCGCGCCAGTTCGAAGGAATCTCCTTTGCGGTGGCTCAATTCCACGATTTCCCGGCGCTGGTAGTGGTGGGCCAGGATGAGCAGACCGGCTCCGTGGGCTTCGGCGGCCTGCCGGCATCTCGTCACGGCCTGCTCATCGGTCAGTTCGGCGTATTCGTCGGGCAGCAGGTTGCTGAAGACCTCTTCGCTCAAGTCCCGTCCTCCCCGCCGTCGTTCCTCCGGTTGATCCGGTGGAGTTCGTGCGGCTTGAAAATACCCTTCTCGGTAATTATCCCGGCCACCAGATGGTTCGGGGTGACGTCGAAGGAGGGATTGGCGGCTCGGGCCTCCGGTGGCGTGATTCGCACCCCGAGTTCCTCGCCGTCTTTGGTGAGCCCTTCGATCACGCAGACTTCATCCTCCCCGCGCTCTTCGATGGGGATCCTGTCGCCATGGGGACAGTTGAAATCGATGGTGGATGTGGGAGCGGCCACGTAAAAGGGGATATTGTTCTCAGCGGCCAGGACCGCACTGCTGTAAGTGCCGATCTTGTTCGCCACGTCGCCGTTGGCGGCAATGCGGTCCGAACCGACGATGACCATGTCGATCAATCCGCTCTTCATCATGTGACCAGTGGCGCCGTCGACGATTACCCGGTGGTCGATGCCTTCCTCCGCCAGTTCCCAGGCGGTCAGTTTGGCGCCCTGGCTGCGCGGCCGGGTCTCGTCGGCCCAGACAAATATCTTCATCCCCTGCCGCTTGGCCTTGTAGATGGGGGAGAGGGCGGAGCCCCAGTCCACAAAGGCCAGCCAGCCGGCATTGCAGTGGGTGCTTACCCGGCAGCCGTCCTTCAGCAGGCCGGCGCCCAGTTCGCCGATCCGTTCACAGGCGGAGGCGTCCTCGTCAGCCACCGCCTGGGCCGCCGTCACGGCTGCGGCGCGACTGGCAGTGACGTCCTTCTCCGCTGCCGCCGCACCCATCACCCTCTCGATGCCGTAGAAAAGGTTTTGTGCGGTGGGCCGGGTGCCGCCGATGACCCTGGCCCCTTCCTCCATCGCTTTCCGGAAACCGTTCTCCGGCGCGGAGAGCGCGCACTGGGCCATGCCGTAGGCCCCGGTTGCCCCGATGGCGCCGGCACCTCTGACGTTCATGTCACTGATCGCCCGGGCTGTTTGATGGTAATCCTCTAGATCGATGATCTCGAAGCGGTGGGGCAGGAGGGTCTGGTCGATCATTTTCACCACTCCCTTTTCCGACCACACCGTTCGGTAATGCTTTCCCTGGACGATCATTTGCTGCTGCGCCTCCTTCGGGGCCGGAATATTCACCTCGATCAGGGCGTGCCTCAAGTATACCCTGCGCCTCCCCGCACCCCGGGCCGCGGTGATGATGGCGAAGCGGAATTATAGTTTAGCACCTGTTCCGGTTCAACAGAATCACGATGGACCAACAGGCGGGAGGAGCGGGAAAACGAGTTTTCTTCTGATGTTGCTGTGGAGATAGTTTTCTGCTTGCAAATAATTGGGGGATCACTTATATTATTTATGATATTTGGTTGTCTGGAATGGGAGGGATCAGGCCGCCCATCCTTCAGCTCACCATCTTACCCGGGTCCGCTGAGAGCTATTCCCCAGGTGGACTTCGGCTAAACAGATTCAGAACACGTGTTCCCTGAGGGAATTCTGTTCAGGGGTTTTAATGAGTGTTTCTCCTGCCTTCCCGGTGAGCCGGCTCCGTGACTCCTCTCCCGGAGTGGGCCGGAAACTGGCCAGCGAGATTGGCAACTCGGGCGATGAAGCGGTGATGACGCTTCTCCGGTTCCTTTCCGCCGAGGGTGAGAACCACGTGGTCCGCAATCACGCGTTCGACGCGTTGAGGGCGTTGGGCACGGCAGGCCTCGATTCAATGCTTTCGTATCTCGGGGACTTCGATCAATATGACGATGCGGCCCAGGTTTACATCGCCAAGGGTCTGATCCGTCTGGCCGGTGAGATCGATGCCGGCAGGGCGGAGCCGGAGATGATCCGGTTGATGCACCGGTTGATCAGCGTGCAGGAGCAGGGAGCCTTTGGCCGCGCCTGGTACTTTATCCAGCAGATCAAAATGGAAATCCACGCTGTGCTGGCATCCCAGGGCTGTCGGACCGTTCTGGACGACCTGATGTCCCTTCTCGGGTCCGGCGAAGAACTGGTTTTTCCCGTGGTGATCCAGTCGGTGGGGCTCATCGGCGATCGGCGGGCCCTCAGGCCGCTGATCCAGTTACGCTCCCTGGAGGGGGAGGAGACCTGGTTGGCCACCGAGATCCGCAAAGCCTTCCGCAAGATCGTTCGTCGTGAGGGCATCGACCACGACGAACTGCGTCGGATGTCCACCCTTACCTCGTCCCAGCGGACCTCTCTCGAACAACTGCTGGCGCGCCGGCGAAATGGCCGTTCCTGATCAGGAGAGCGACGGTCCGATCCTCCGTTCCACTTATGAAACCACGTCTATCCTCCCCGGGGGCCGTGAAATCGGAACTCCTGTCATGGGTTCATTTTGGGACTTATTGGCAATTGATATTCCTCTAACGATTTACTATATTTGTCGCAACCGGATTGTACCGAATGTGTTGTGTGGTTTTCATTCCGGAACCCACATTCATTCCGCGATCTAGACATCAAACTTGGGTTTAGACCAATACATGCGACTTATGTTCGGCTCTTTGTGTAAGATAAGGGCGGTTATCCTGTTGCGGTAAGTGGTTAGCAGGACGAAATTGATGCGCAGTACGCCCCTGTTGTTCGCCCGGCCATTACTTTTCTTATTTCTCATCCTCATTCTCGGGACGGTTGTCGTGACGGCCGGTTCCCCGGCTGCCGATACCGCTGAACCGCAAACCATCACCAGGCAGGTCAACGGACGCTCGGTGATGCAGTATCTTTCCCCGGAGACCGGGCCCAGCATCTGGACCGATGACCGGGGATATCGAGCGGTGGATTGGAAAGACCGGTCCTGGAGAGCCAACGGACCTCCGGAACAGCAGTTTGATGACGGGCGGCTGGACACGGTCTGGGAATCCAGTGGGCCTTTTGCCGCCGATATCAATCACATCCTGATCTCCCACAGCAACCCAAACGTGGTCTATGCGGCGGTGGCCTGCGGTGGTGAACCGTTTCTCGGCGGGGTCTTTCGCAGCACCAACGGTGGTCAGCAGTGGAGCCGCCTCGACCCCGATACCCACATGGGGCCGGTTTGTAACCTGGCGATGAACCCCGAGAACTCCAATGAACTGTTCGCCTCCGCGGAACTGGGGCTGTTCCGCTCCAGCAACGGTGGCAACAGCTGGACACAAGTCCAGCCGGTGAGCGGGTTGTATGGCCGTTCCCTGCGGGTCGCCTACAACCCGGCCGGCGGCGATGAACTGGTCGCTCACTACTATTGCGAACCGCCTCCTGATTCGCGGCTCTTCCGGTCCACCGACGGCGTGACAGCTTCGAACCCATCGATACCGGACTGCCGCAGGAACTGCCAGTCACCGATATCTGCTTCGATCCGCTGGTCAGCTCCAGGTTCTTTATTTCCCTGGGCTCCAACTTCGGCGAGACCGGTTTCTTTTGCACCGAAGACAGTGGAGCCCACTGGAAGGATTATTCCAACGGCCTGGACGATATGCCGGTCAATTCCATCAGCCTGGAATACTATGGCAGCGTCTGTTCGATAATGGTCACCACCGGCCG
>CBESOE010000177.1:0-7618 GCA_965531145.1 uncultured bacterium
CCGGTGGGCTGATCAGGGCCGATGGGGTTCGAGTCCCCCCTTCGGCACCAGTTTTCGTTAGAGAGCATGGCCGGGTGATCCACCCGGCCATTTTTCTGTCTGCCCGTGAAGAGGAGTTCCCACGTGTCCGACACCGCGGTCATCGATGCTTTCAACTGCTGGGATCTCGAGGCGGGAAACCTGCGCGCCGACATTCCCATCGAGGGCAGCCCCGAGCGGTGCGATTACCGCACGGTGCTGGAGGACAGGTCAGGGACCCCGTGGGTCATCGAGCGGATATTTCCCAAAACCCGGGAGGCGAAGCTGCGCATCGCCGGCACCCTCGAATACCTCCAGCAGGAAGAGATGCCCGGGATCCTCGCCTACCTTCGTACCGGCCAGGGAGAATTTCTCGCCGAATCGGGCGGCGGCCAGTGGCTGCTACGGCCGTATCTGGCCGGCACCGACCTGCCCCGGCCATCCTTTATCCGTGATTGCTGGCGAGGTGAGGTACTGGCTGAGTTTCTCATCTCCCTGCGGGATAAATCGGCACAGCTCCCCTTTTTCCGGGACCAGCAGGTCTTTGCCCTGGAACCCTATATCCGGCAGCTGCTGGAGGTGATCTGGAATCGCAAGCCGGCGGTGGCCGCCGAAGTGCAGCCGGTGCTGGCCCATCTGGAGCACTCCTTCTTCCCCCTGGTACCCACCCTGCCCGCGGCCTTTTGCCACGGCGACTACCACCCGGTGAATGTGATCTGGGCCCCGAACAGGATCGCCGCGGTGATCGACTGGGAGTTCACCGGCCCCAAGACCGAACTCTATGACGTGGCCAACCTCCTCGGCTGTGCCGGATTCGAAAACCCGGCCGGTTTGAGGGGCGAACTGGCCCAATCGCTGATCCGGGAACTGCGGGAGGCCGGGTTTGCCACGGAACAGAGCTGGCAGAGCCTCACCGACCTGATCCTCGCCCTCCGCTTCGGCTGGCTCTCGGAGTGGCTGCGCAAGAAGGACCGGGAGATGCTGGAGCTGGAACTGGTCTACATGGGGTTGATCCTCGAGCACCGGGACACGCTCAGCGGCTTCTTCCTCGGCTGAGCAGGGCAGGTCTTGAAAACCGAACTCCCCTCTCCTATACTTCTTCTTCCGGCAGCGTCGCCGGTCACGGCAGAGGAAAGCATTTATCTCCGGCCCGTCCGGAGCATTTCGTTTCTTTCCCAGGAGGATGTCATGTCACAGGAATGGACGGTACGGAAGGCCACCGAGTTCGCGGTCAAGACCGAGGAGCTGGGCGCGCTGTTTTACAAAAAGATGGCCAAGAAGTTTCAGGACAACGCCGAGATGAAGGAGGTCTTCGACCTGCTGGCCAAGGACGAGGAGATCCACGAACAGCAGTTCCGCAAATTGCTGGATCGCACCGAGCCGGACCAGGACGTCTCGGACAAACCGGAACACATGGCCATTCTGCGGGTGATGTCCATGTCCCAGTTCTTCATGGGCGACGACGGGCTCTACGGCAAGCCGGAAGAGCTGACCGACGTGAAGAGCGCGCTGATCCGCGCCTTCGAACTGGAGAAGGCCACCCTGCAGTACTACCAGGCGATGAAGGACGTGGTGGGTGAAAACCAGATCGTCAACGCCATCATCAAGGCCGAGAAGAACCACCTGATGAAACTGGCCGAGTATCTGATGTCCGAGGCCAAATTCCGCGGCATCGCGGACAAGTTCTGAGTTCTGCTTCCCGCCGATACAAAGGCCCCTGACCGGAAACGGTCCAGGGGCCTTTGTTCTTTCCCCGCCAGTTGTGATTAAATGACCCCATAGCTACACGCTGGAATATGACCCGATCCATCACGGAGGAGACCATGAGCGGCACAAAGGCAGGTGCAAAGCCCCTGGAGAAGCTCGGCGCGTTCTACCTCGGCCGGGAGTATGACCTGGCCCGCTCACAGCGGCTGGACCGGCCGGTGGTCTATGACGCCCGGGACCTCACCACCCATGCCGTCTGCGTGGGGATGACCGGGTCGGGCAAGACCGGCCTCTGTGTCGACCTCCTGGAGGAGGCGGCCCTGGACGGTGTTCCGGCGATCATCATCGACCCCAAGGGAGACATGCCAAACCTCAGCCTCACCTTCCCCGAGCTGCGGCCCGCCGACTTCGAACCCTGGGTCAACGTGGATGACGCGCGGCGCAAAGGGATGAGCGTCCCCGACTACGCCAGGCACATCGCCGGCACCTGGAAAAAAGGGCTGGCCGACTGGGGGCAGGGCCCGGAACGGATTCGGCGGCTGCGCGAGAGCGCGGAGGTGAGTGTATTCACCCCGGGATCCAGCGCCGGTCTGCCGGTGTCGATCCTCGCGTCCTTCAAAGCCCCGGCGGTGGACTGGGAGCGGGAGGCCGAAGCGGCCCGGGACCAGATCCGCGGCACGGTGAGTGCCCTGCTGGGTCTGGCCGGAGTGGAGGCCGACCCGCTGCGCAGCCGGGAGCACATCCTCCTCTCCACCATTTTCGAACATTTCTGGAGGGCGGGGGAAAGCCTCGACCTGGCCCGGCTGATCAATTCGATCCAGGCACCGCCGGTACGCCGGCTGGGGGTGTTCGACGTGGACACCTTTTTCCCCGAGAAGGACCGCTTCGGCCTGGCCATGTCACTGAACAACATCCTCGCCGCCCCGGGGTTCGAGACCTGGCTGCGGGGTGAACCGCTGGATGTGAACCGGCTGCTGCAGACCGGCGACGGGAAACCGCGTCACAGTATTTTCTACATCGCCCACCTCAGCGACGCCGAGCGGATGTTCTTCACCACCCTCCTGCTGGAACAGGTGGTGAGTTGGGTCCGGCGTCAGCCGGGGACCACCAGCCTGCGGGCCCTGCTCTACTTCGACGAGATCTTCGGCTTCCTGCCGCCGGTGGCCAACCCGCCCTCCAAGCGGCCCCTCCTCACCCTGCTCAAGCAGGCGCGGGCCTACGGCCTGGGGGTGATGCTCACCACCCAGAACCCGGTGGACCTGGACTACAAGGCGCTGGGCAATACCGGCACCTGGTTCATCGGCAAGCTGCAGACCGAGCGGGACAAGATGCGGGTCCTCGACGGCCTGGAGACCGCGGCCCCGGGCAGCGAGGTGCTGAAACGGGGAGACCTGGAAAAGATGATCTCCGGTCTCGGGTCGCGGGTCTTCATGCTGCACAACGTTCACGAAGACCAGCCGCTGGTCTTCCAGACCCGCTGGGCCATGAGCTACCTCCGCGGGCCGCTCACCGGCGATCAGATCCGGAAGCTCAGGGATGAACAGGGAGGCGCTGAGCCCCCAGCCCCGGATGCGGTGGAGGCCGCTCCACCGGCCGCCCGGCGCAAGCCCGGTGCCGCGGCCGCCGCCCTGCCCGCGGAGCCGGACGACCCGGCCCCGCCGGAGGGGTACACCGCCGGTCCGCCGGTCCTCTCCCCTGGTGTTGAGCAGTATTACCTTCCCCCGGCATTTGACGAGGACCATGCCCTGGGCCTGCTGGAGAAAGAACTGGGCCGCCAGGCCACCGAGGCGGAAACAGCTCTTGTTTACGAGCCGGCCCTCCTGGCCCTGGGGCGGGTGGGCTTCGTGGACCAGAAGCGGCGGGTCAACCAGAAACGGCCGGTGGGCTTCCTGATCCACCCCACCGAGCTGGGCCCGGTGATCGACTGGCCGGCGGCCGAGCCCCTGGCCCTCGAGGCGGAAGACCTGCTGGAACAGCCGGCGGCCGAAGCATACTTCGCCGCCGTGCCGGACCAGCTCAATTCCGCCCGGGAGCTGAAAGCACTCTCCCGGGACTTTTCCGACACGCTCTACCACGATCAGCGTCTGGAGCTGCACCACAACCCGGCGCTCAAGCTCTTCGGCAGGCCCGGGGAGTCACCCGAGGAGTTCAGCCTGCGAGCGCGGCAGGAGGCCCGTGAGCAGCGCGACGCCGAAGTGGACAAGATGCGGGCCAAGTACCAGCGAAAAATCGACAAGCTGGAGGCCCGGCTGAACCGCGAGGAGCAGGAACTGGATCGGGACACGGCCACCTACGAATCGCGCAAACGCGAGGAACTCATCTCCGCCGGCGAGTCGTTGATCGGCCTCTTCGGCGTCTTCGGCAAACGACGCTCCAGCCGCGGCCTCTCCACCGCCGCCCGCAAACGGCGGATGACCGCCAACGCCAAGGCTTCCATCGCCGAATCGAAGGAGGAGATCGCCCGCCTGGAAGAGGAGATGGACGACCTGCGCCGGGAGATCGAGGAGGAATCAACCCTGATCGCCGAACGGTGGGACGAAGCCGCCGCATCGAGCGAGCTCTTCCCGGTGAAGCCACGGCGCAGCGACGTGAAGGTGCTGCTCCTCGGGCTGGCCTGGCTCCCTTCGTGGGAAATCACCCACCGCTCGGCACGGGGCGGCCGGCTCACCGACCAGCTGCCGGCCTGGGTAGAAGCACCGGCTGATCGTGGGGTATGATCAGCTCACGACCATGCCGTAACCGGTTGTGACTTTTCGATTTCCTTCCTGTCCACAATAAAGGGGGAATGGGGTGCCTGAGGACCTGAGGAGTGACGAGGAACTGGTGCAGGAAGCTACCAGCGTCGCCGGCGGGGTTGCTGAACCCTTCGAAGTGCTGGTGGCGCGCCACCAGGGGAGCATCCTCTCCAACTGCCGCTACCTGACCCGATCCCCTGCCGACGCCGAAGACCTGGCCCAGGAGGTCTTTGTGCGGGCCTATTTTGCCTTGCCCCGGTTCGAGGGGCGGTCAGCGTTCAAGACCTGGCTGCGGAAGATCAAGGTCAATCACTGCCTGAACTTCATTGCCAGGGGCAAGAACAGGGTGTTCGTGGATATGGATGAACCGGGGGTGGAAAACGCTCCGGGGCTCACCGTGGATGCCTCGGGGGAACAGGGACTGGAGGAGGCTGCGACCCGGGAACGGATCAGCGCCACCATCGACGGGATCCCCGACACCCTGCGGATTCCTCTGATCCTCCGGGACGTGGACGGCTTCTCCTACCAGGAGATCGCCGACCAGCTGGGGCTGGGGCTCTCGGCGGTGAAGATGCGGATCAGGCGGGGCCGCGAGGAGTTTCGCCAACGGTTTGGCGAGCGGGACGGCGGCAACGGAACGGGGGATTCAAGTTGAACGACGACGTGCAACCAGACAAGCAGATCCCTGAAGGGGAGATCGACTGCGGCGAACCGGTTGCCGAGCTGGTCACCCTGCGGGAGACGCCCAGCGCCGGGTTCCAGGAACGGGTGCTCCGGGGAATCGGGCGGCGCCGGCTGGCGGCCGAGATGACCCAGGTCTCGGTACAGGTTCCGTTCCTCTGGCTGATGGAAATACTGAATCTCATGTTCCACTTTTTCACCGGGAAGATCACCGAAAAGGGAGGACCGAACAGTGGATGAAACCCTGGCGATCAAAGACCAGTTGATCAAGGCCTTCCAGGACCTGATCCAGTCGATCATCAACGGAGCGCCAAAGGTGGTCACCGGCATCGTGTTGTTCCTCGCCGCCCTGTTGCTGGCCAAACTGGTGGAACGGATCAGCCGGGCACTGTTCAAGCGGCTGCACATTGACGCGCTGCCGGAAAAGCTCGGCCTGGACGCGAGCCTCAAACGGATCGGCATCAGCCAGCCGCCCAGCATTCTCCTGCCCCGGGTGATCTACTTCCTGCTGCTCTTCCTCTTTGCCCGCGCCGGCTCCGACGCCATGGGGCTCACGGCCGTCTCCGACGCCCTGGGCGCATTTTTAGGCTACGTGCCGAACATGCTGGCCGCGGTGCTGATTGTCCTGCTGGGCAGTGTGGTGAGTCAGTTTGCCAGCGGGGCGGTGTCCCGGTCCGCCGAAGGGTCGGGGCTGGATTTCGGGCCGGCACTGGGCAACGTGGTGTCCGGTTTGATCTTTTTCGTCTCGGTGATAATGGCCCTGGGACAGCTGAAGATCGACACCGACCTGATCCGCATCGTCACTGTCTGCTGCCTCTCGGCAGGCGCCCTGGCCTTTGGCCTCTCCTTTGGCCTCGGCACCCGAGAAACCACGAAAAACATCATCGCCGGATTTTACGCGCGGAAGATCTTTCGCACCGGCGAGCCGATGGAGATCCGCGGTGAAAAGGGAACTCTGAAAGCCATCGGCACCACCCAGACACTGATCGACTGCGACGGCCGCACCGTTTCCGTGGCCAACAGCGTCTTTTACACCGACATCGTCAAACAGTAGTCCTCACAACGGGCCGGCAAAACTGCCGGCCCTGCCTTGACCCTGCGCCCTCTCAAGCCATACGATCTCGGGGGCCCACCACCGTGGGCCACTGGAGAAGGAACGCTCCCATGGCCAACATCCTGATCACCAACGTCTGCAACCGCAACTGCCCCTACTGCTTTGCCCGGGGCAAGGTGAGCCTGCCCGAGGAGGGCGGGGATCCCGGTGCGCAGGCCCCGGATGCGGCACCGGACAGCGGTTTCACCCCGAAGTTCATCACGCTCGAGGCACTGAACAGGATTCTCGATTTCTACCAGCCCCGGCCCCGGGAGGAGATCGTCTTCCTCGGTGGCGAACCCACCATGCACCCCCAGTTCACCGAAGCGGCCGAAGCGGTGTTCAGCCGTGGCCGTCCGCTGAAGATCTTCTCCAACGGGATCATGCGTCAGGAGACCCGTGACTATATCGGCGAGCGGGGCGCCGACGGCCGGATCATGATGATCGTCAACGCCAACGAACCCGGATCCCGGGGCAGCAGCGAGGATACGGAACTGCGCAAGACCCTGGAACAGCTGGGTCACATTGTCACCGTGGGCTTCACCCTGTTCCAACCCGATGCGGAGATGGAATTTCTGCTCCAGCTGATCGAGCAATACGATCTCAACCCGGTGATCCGCTTCGGGGTGGGGATGCCGATCTGGGGCCAGGACAACGCCCATCTCGAGCTGGCGGACCACCGCCGGGCAGCGGAACGGATCACCGCCTTTGCCGAGCGCTGCGACAAGGATCGTGTCTTTCTCAAGCTGGACTGCGGGATGATCCTCTGCATGTTCACCCGGGAGCAGATCGGCCGGCTCTATTATGCCGGCGGCACTTTCCAGTCCACCTGCAACCCGATACCCGACATCGACGCCGACCTCAATGTCTGGCACTGCTTTCCCCTCTCCCAGGTGGGACGCTTCCACCTGGACCAGTTCAGCAGCCCGCAGGAGCTCAACGCCCACCTCAAGCGCGAGATGAAGGGGCGGGCCCCCGGCGGCATTTTTGACGAGTGCCGCTTCTGCCGCCACTTCCACCGCGGCTACTGCAAGGGCGGCTGCCTCTCCCACGTTCTGCGGGCAAAAGAGCAGGGTGGAAAACTCCCCTCGATCAAGGATTTTGGTCTGGAGATCTAGTCCCATGATCCGGCAGCCACGAACGCGCCCCACGAACGGGGGTGCGCACCGTGCCGGCCGCCATTCTCACGGGCCCGCCGGAGCGCGTTCCGCGTGGCCCGGGCCACGGCGGTGATCGCCGGATCTCCCGCGAAGTGCAGCGAATAGAGTTCCTCCATGAACAGCTGCGCCTCGTCATCGGGCACCGGCCAGAGGCTCATCACGCAGACCCGGCCCGGTCCACCAGCAGCTCCAGTCGGGCGGGGTGGTCAAGGCCGAGGGAGGAT
>CBESOE010000178.1:0-7453 GCA_965531145.1 uncultured bacterium
CGTCACAGGTCAAGGTTTACGCCCTCCAGGGCTCCCAGCTCCTGATCCGCTTCTCCCTGCAGGCCTTCCCCGAGAGCTGGACCTACGGGGCCAACGTGGCGGCGGGGCGGTTCTAGTCGAACAGTTTGGGGAACTCCCGGGCCAGGTGGGATCTTATTGCGTCGGGCGGGTGGCCGTTGGTGGCGAGGTTGCGCATCAGCCGGACCAGGCCCTTGCGGTCCTTTGGCCGCCCCCCTGTGCGCAACCGCTTCTCCAGCGCCCGCTGCAAAACGGCGTCGGCGCCACCGGCCTCTTCAAGGGCCTCCTCGGCGGCTTCAGTGGCGGTTTGTTCATCCACACCGAGACGGCGAAGCTCCAGCAGGACGCGACGCAGACCCTGGTTGCGGTATTCGAAGCGGCTCCGTGAAGCCTCAAAGGCGAAGCGGCGGTCATCTACCAGTTTTGCCTTCTGCAACCGCGCGATCACCCGCTCCACGGTCTCCGGGTCCCCGGGGTCGGCGGCCCGGGTGCCGGTGAGCAGCCGTCGGCGCAGTTCGGCCTCGCCCCGCATCCGTACGGCCAGCAGCCGCACCGCCCGGGCATAGAGGGCGGCAAAGGTATCCTCTCCATTCTCACTGTTCATGGGACAGAGAATATCACGCGTGGCAGTTGGGTACGCAAGGGGGCGGAGCGGCCGTGATCACTTCTCCACCTTCATCTCCGAAGCTTCCTCGGACAGCATCATTTCCGCCACCTCATTGCTCAGATCGGAAGTGGACTGGATGCCCTGAATCTTGAGCTTGAACTCGTCCGGCCGGGTGGTGCGCGTTATCGCCTCTTCGAAGGTGATCATCTCCTGCTTGTAGAGGTGGAAGAGGGACTGGTCAAAGGTCTGCATCCCGTACTGCGACACACCGGCGGCGATGGCATCGTGGATCAGCTTGGTCTTCTCCGGGTCTTCGATACAGTCGCGGATGTAGTTGGTGGCGATAAGGGCCTCCACCGCCGGCACCCGACCCTCCTTGTCCGCCCGGGGCAGCAACCGCATGGAAATCACTGCCTTGAGCACCGCGGCCAATTGCAGACGGATCTGCTGCTGCTGGTGCGGGGGGAACATGGCGATGATGCGGTTGATGGTTTCGGTGGCATCGAGGGTGTGCAGGGTGCTGAACACCAGGTGGCCGGTCTCGGCGGCCAGCAGGGCGGTCTCGATGGTCTCGTAGTCCCGCATCTCCCCCACCAGGATCACGTCGGGGTCCTGCCGCAGGGCGCTGCGCAGGGCGGAGGAGAAGTTGCGGGTGTCCACATCGATCTCCCGCTGGTTGACCAGGCTCCGCTTGTCACGGTGCAGGAACTCGATGGGATCCTCGATGGTCATGATGTGTTCGCTGCGGGTGGCGTTGATGTGGTCCACCATGGCGGCCAGGGAGGTTGACTTTCCCGAACCGGTGGTGCCGGTTACCAGCACCATGCCCCGCTTCTCCTGGCAGACCTTTTTCAGCACCTTGGGCAGGTTGAGCGCATCGATGCTGAGGATCTTCACCGGGATCACCCGGAAGACCATCCCCACCGTGCCCCGCTGCTGGAACATGTTGCAGCGGAAACGACCCAGCCCGGCGACCGAGTGGGCCATGTCGATTTCCAAGTTCTTGCGAAACCGTTCCTTCTGCCGGTCGTTCATGATGCTGGTGGCGATGGCAACGGTATCCTCCTGGAGCAGGCGCTTGATGTCCACCAGGGGAAAGAGGTCGCCATTGATCCGGATCACCGGATGCTGGCCCACCTTGAGGTGAACGTCGGAAGCGTTGCGCTCGATGGCCATTTTCAGCAGGTCGTTGATGTGCACCGTTCACCTCCAGTCACGGGGAGGGCCGGCCGTTCCAGCAGAATGGCCGCCACCCCGGTGGTATTCTCATGGTTCTCACCATGGTATCGGCAGGGCGGGACCAACAGATTACGCGTGAATATGGAGAATTATCAGGGGTGAGAACGGCGGGGTCAGCCCATGTCACCAAAGGCCAGCTGCAGCGCCACCAGTGCGGCCAGGGCCGCGGTGGCCGTGCGCAGGATCCGGGGCCCCAGGGAGACCGGCCGGAAGCCCGATTCCATGGCCAGTTCCAGCTCCTCAGCGGACCAGCCTCCCTCGGGCCCCACCAGCAGGGATACGGCGCCGGGGGTGGCGTCCGGGGAGAGGGAGCGGTCCAGGGTCGGGTGGGCGCCGTGCTCGGCGGGGATGATCCGCAATCCGGGTCTGGACACCGCATCCGCCAGGGCCTCGGCAAAACCCAGGGGCGGGCTGAGATCGGGAGGGCGGAAGCGGCCGCTGGACTTGCAGGCGTCGCGGGCGATCTTCTCCCAGCGGGGGAGGCGACGGGCCACACCGTCGGTGCTGGACAGCAGGGCGGCCCGGCTGCGGGAGGTGATCACCGGAGCGATGCGGCCGGCCCCCAGTTCGGTGGCCCGGGAGATGATCTCCTCCATCAGGCCGGTGGATGAGGGGAAGGCCTGGTAGAGGGCGACCTGGAGAGCCGGGTCACGGGAACCCCCGGTCAGTTCCTCCTCCAGCAGCACCGAGAGCCGGTGGCGGCCGATGGCCTCCACCCGGCCCCGGTACCCTTTTCCCCGACCGTCAAAGACCTCCACCGTTTCACCGGTGCGTACCCGGCGGACCCGGGCCAGGTGGTGGAACTCCTCCCCCTCCACCTCGGCGCGGTTGTGGGCAATGGCTTCCGGCGGGACAAAGACCCTTTTTGCGGACATCAGGGGTGACGCCCTTTCCGCTCAGCAGAGCTTGAGCACTTCACGCACCATTTTGGCGATACCCTCGTTCACCTCACCGATCCGCTGGCCCACCATGTAGGCCGGGGTGCTGACCACCTTGTGCTCGGCGTCCACCACCACATCCCGGGCGCCGGCAATCTGGTGCACCGCCCCCCACTTCTCCAGGGCGGCGGCGGTGTCCGGATCGTTGCCGATGGTCATGGTCAGCGCCATACCCGAACCCTCGAAGGCCTTGGCCACCGCCGCCGGGGCGATACAGGCCGCGCCGATGGGCTTGCCGGCGCCGACACAGTCCAGCAGCAGTTTCTTCAACTCGGGGTCCACGTCGCAGTCCTCGCCCTTGAAGGCGTAGCTGCAGAGGTTCTTGGCGGCACCAAAGCCGCCGGGCAGCACCACGGCGTCGAACTCATCCGCCGTCACCTCGGCCAGCGGCCGTACCGGCCCCCGGGCGATGCGGGCCGACTCCTCCAGCACACTGCGCCGGGCTCCCTCCTCGGGCTCGCCCTTCTGGTGGTTGATCACGTGGGCCTGATCCTTGTCCGGGGCGATACAGATGATCTCGGCCCCTTCCGCGTCGAGGGCCAGCAGGGTGCACACCGATTCGTGGATCTCGGCTCCGTCATAGACTCCGCAGCCTGAAAGTACCACACCTACTTTTTTCGCCATTGGTCTGTCTCCCGTGAATCAGTCTCGATGTTTCGATCCGTTGCCGGCAATTGTACCGCCGGGACCGCGGAGGTTCAACCGCCTGTTGTGGCCAGCACCAGGCCGGCCCACTCGCCGTCAACCTCCCGGTGCCGGCAGATGAGGCCGAGATTCTCGTAAGTGTGCAGTACGTCCCGCTCCTCTTCCCCGGCAAGGATGCCGGCCAGCACCAGGTGGCCGCCGGGCTCCAGCAGCGGGCCGGTGAGCAGCGGCGCCATGGCGATCAGGGTGCTGCCGAGGATATTGGCCGCCACCAGGGGGAAGGACCGGAGCAGTGCCGTTTCGGGGTTTTCGCTGACCAGCAGGTCCACCCGCCGGGCCAGGCCGTGGCGCTGGACATTGGCCGCGGCCACCGCTACGGCCTGGGGATCGTTGTCGATCCCCACCGCCCGGGGGCAGCCCAGCAGAATGGCGGCCACGGCCAGGATGCCCGACCCGGTGCCCACATCGAGGAACTCCACCCCCGGCCCGGACCGCTCCTCCAGCTGCCGCAGACAGAAGCAGGTGGTTTCGTGGTGCCCGGTGCCGAAGGCACGTCCCGGTGTGATCCGGATCACCAGTCGGTGGGCGTGCTCGTCCGGCACCGGATCTCCCTCTCCGGGGATCACCAGCAGGCGGCGGCCCACCGTGAAGGGCTGCTGCCCTTCCCGCCAGCGGGCGAGCCAGTCCTCGCTCGGCTGAATACCTGATTCCAGCCCCTGGTTGAACTCACCCAGGCGGAGAGCCGCCTCGTCGCGGGATGCGGTGTCCGGGAACCAGGCAGTGAGGAGGCGGGGAGTGACAAGGTCCGCCCCGGTTTCAAGCAAGTCCATGGCGGTGCCGGTGCACCCGCAGGCAAAGAGCACGGCGGTCACCTGCTCCTCCAGAGAGTGGAGGACGGTGAGCCGCAGGTAGGGCCAGGTATCTATCAGTTGAAAATATCCTTGACCTTGGAAAAGAGGGTCTTCTCGCCGTTGGCACGCTCGCGGGTCTCAACCTCGGACAGCTGTTCGAAAAGCTCTCGTGCTTCACGGCTCAACTTCTTCGGCGTGTGCACCTCCACCCGGGCATAGAGGTCGCCGGTGCCGCCGCCGATCCCCTGCACACCGGCCCCGCGAACACGGAAAGTTGTTCCGCTCTGGGTGCCTTCCGGTATTTTCAGTTCCACACCTTCCGACTCCCCCAGGCCGGGGAGGGTCAGTTCGGTGCCCAGGGCGGCCTGGGAGAAACCGAGCGGAAGGGTGCAGACCAGGTGGTTCTCCTCCCGGGAGTAGAACTCGTGCTCGCGGACGTGGATCACCACGTAGAGATCGCCCCGCACCCCGCCCCGGGGTCCGGCCTCACCCTCACCGGTGAGCCGCAGACGTGAACCGGAGTCGACGCCGGCCGGAATCTTCAGTTTGAGGTCCTTCTGCCTTTTCTGCATCCCCTGGCCCTGGCAGGCCCGGCAGGGGTTGTTGATCACCGTTCCCGCGCCGCCGCAGCGGGAGCAGGTGCGGGCCAGGCTGAAAAAGCCCTGGCGGAAAGTCACCTGCCCGGCGCCGTTGCAGTCGGGGCAGCGTGACGGGCCTTCGTTGCCCGCGGCCCCGCTGCCGGAGCACTCATCGCAGGGTTCGTTGCGGAAGAGCTGGACGGCGGTCTGGGTGCCGAACACCGCCTCCTCGAAATCGATCTCCAGGTCGTAGCGCAGGTCCGCCCCGCGCGGGACGCCCCCGCGGCCCCGGCCCCGGCCGAACATGTCGCCAAAGCCGAAGATGTCACCGAGGATGTCACTGAAGTCACCGAAGATGTTGGGGTCGAAACCGGAGAACCCGGCGCCGTTGCGCAACCCGCCGTGGCCATACTGGTCATACATCGCCCGTTTCTCGGCGTCGCTCAGCACGCTGTAAGCCTCGGCGGCCTGCTTGAACTTCTCCTCGGCCTCCTTGTCCCCCGGGTTCTTGTCCGGGTGGAATTCCACTGCCTTGCGGCGGTAGGCCCGCTTGATATCCTGCTCGCTGGCCCCCCGGGGAACCCCCAGAAGCTCGTAGTAATCCTGTTTGGCGTTGTCGTTCACTTGTGGTGAAACCCCTGTGCATCATCAGCGGGCCCCGGCCCGAGGGCCGGAGCAACCGCTCAGCCGGAGCGGCCGTCGGTGAAAAGAGAGTTGGAGAGGACCTTTGATACATGCAGCAATTCATCGAGGCAGTCGTTGCAGCCGGCAATGTTTTCCGCGCTTATCTCCCGCCGGGCGCGGTCCAGGGCGGCGCGGATCCTGGTGCGCTCGCCGTCCTGCAGGATCTCGCCGTATTCGGCAAAGCTCTTCTCCACCGAGTAGAGCAGGCCCTCGAGATTGCGGATGGTGCGCACCAGCTGGCGCCGCTTCTGGTCGTCGTCGGCATGGGTGCGGGAGTCCTCGATCACCTGCTGGATCTCGTCCTCGCTCAGCCCGCCGGACGGCGTGACCTTCATCGCCTGCTCCTTGCCCGAGGTGCGGTCCCGGGCGGTGATTTTGACGATGCCGTTGGAATCGATGGCAAAGGTGACCTCGATCTGAGGCACGCCCCGGGGAGCCGGCGGTATACCCACCAGGTCGAAACGGCCCAGGGAGCGGTTCTCGTTGATCACATCCCGCTCCCCCTGCAGGGCGTGGATCTCAACCTTGGTCTGGTTGTCCACCACGGTGGTGAAGACCTGGGCGTTCTTGAGGGGGATGGTGCTGTTGCGCTCGATGAGCTTGGTGAAAATACCCCCCCGGGTCTCGATACCCAGCGACAGCGGCGTCACGTCCAGCAGCACCATGTCCTTGATTTCCCCGCCGAGAATCGCCCCCTGCATGGCGGCGCCGATCCCCACCACCTCCTCGGGGTTGCGGTCCCGGCTCGGTTCGCGGCCGAAGATCTCCCGCACCAGGTCGATCACCCGGGGGGTTCGCGTCTGGCCGCCCACCAGCAGCACCTTGTCGATCTGATTGGCCTTCAGCCCGGCGGAGGAGAGTGCCTCGCGGCACGGCCCGGTGGTGCGTTGCACCAGGTCCTCCACCATGGTCTCGAAATGTTCCCGGGTCAGGGTGGCGCTGATGTGCTTGGCGCCGCCCTCGCCGGCAGAGATGAAGGGCAGGCTGATGGCCGCTTCCTCCTCCGCCGAGAGTTCGCACTTGGCTTTCTCCGCCGCCTCTTTCAGCCGCTGCAGGGCCATCCGGTCCTGCCGCAGGTCGGTGCCGTGTTCCTCCTGGAACTGGGTGGCCAGCCAGTTGATGATCCGCTGATCAAAATCTTCGCCGCCGAGGAAGGTGTCACCGCAGGTGGCCAGCACCTCGTGCACACCCTCGCTGAGACGGAGAATGGAGATGTCGAAGGTGCCGCCGCCGAGATCGAAGACCGCCAGAGTCTCCTCCTCGGACTGGTCGGTGCCGTATGCCAGGGAGGCCGCGGTAGGCTCGTTGATAATGCGCAGCACATCGAGGCCGGCGATGCGGCCGGCGTCCTTGGTGGCCTGCCGCTGGGCATCGTTGAAGTATGCCGGGACGGTGATGATCGCCTCGTCCACCGCTTCCCCCAGATACTCCTCAGCCACTTCCTTCATGTGTGTCAGCAGCATGGCCGAGATCTCTTCCGGACTGTACAGCTTGTCCTGGATTGTGATCTTCACGTCGCCGTTTTCCGCCTCGGCCAGTGAGTAGGGCAGATACTCCTCCACCCGGCGGATCTCTTCGGAATCGATCTTGCGGCCGATGAGCCGCTTGACAGCGTACACGGTATTGGTGGGGTTGGTGATGGCCTGCCGCTTGGCGATCTGGCCCACCAGCCGTTCGCCGGCAAGGGTGAAACCAACCATCGAGGGAATGATACGGCTGCCTTCCCGGCTGGGCACCACCGCCTGGGATGTGCCTTCGGTGACCGCCACGCAGCAGTTAGTCGTCCCGAGATCGATGCCGATGATCTTGCCCATATCAGTCTTATCTCCGCATAGTACCGTTGCCCACCGGCTTTCAACCGTCGGTGGGTTCCGGCGGTTCGGAGGTGTCCTG
>CBESOE010000179.1:0-7411 GCA_965531145.1 uncultured bacterium
TTTTCGCTGGCATTGTCTTTGATCACGTTGTTGGAGATCAGAGGGGAAGAATAAACGGTGCAAAAAATACCGCCGCCTAGATTTTCAGATGTGTTCTCCGTGATCACATTGTTCGTGATCACAGGGGAGGAACTACTCGTGCAAACGATCCCTCCTCCCATCGAAGCGATATGGCCATTCCTGAGAGTGAACCCATCGATCACCGATCCCCTTCCCTCGCCACTGCTGAACGTTACAACTCTCCCGGCCTGATTCCCATCGATAATCGTCACCTCGGGACCCTGCTCGCTCTGCAGAGTGATCGCCTTCCCATTAAAAATGACGTTTTCTACATATGTACCTGGCCGAACAATGACCGTGTCGCCATCCGCCGAAGCATCGATGGCCTCCTGGATCGTGCCGTGGTCATCAGGCACGTAAATGGTTGCCGCTTGAACTGTGATTGGAAGAACAAAAAGTATAGCCAGGACAATCGCATGCTTCATGACACTCCTCCATTATGTTGAGAACTCATCCATCGCCAGCAATAAGACTCACTGCGTTCTTGAACCCTACGAAAACGGGCAAGAATTCCATCCCGTTAAAAATGCCCGGCAGCCACATAAGTTCCATGTGTCATCCCCTCATCGCCAAACGCCTCAAGAGTGATCCACTCAGTCGCCTCTGTTCCGTCGTATAGGTAAACCTTGACCCAGGTTCCGGCACTGGGGTCGGGCCCCTGTCCCACCACGATCTCGTCCCGGCCATTGCCGATCAGGTCAGCACCGGACCAGACGTTGGCGCCGTAGCGGACCTCACCCGGCGACCAGGCAAAGAAACTGAAGTTGGATATGGGTGTTACCAGGGCGCCGTCACAGTTCCAGCCCCGCACATGGGCACCTAACACCGCCCCGGGGCCGGCCCCGGTGACGATCTCGTCGATCCCGTCACCATCGATGTCGCCGCAGGCCACATTGACGCCGAACTGGTTGGCGCCGTATGCCATAAAATCCACGCTGCCCATGGCCCTGGCCCGGCTCCCGTCCACATTCCAGCCCCGTACGTGGGGGCCGCACGCCGCACCGGGGCCCGCACCAGTTACGATCTCGTCAAAACCATCACCATCGATATCACCGGCCGAGACATTCACTCCCCACTTGGTTGTGGAGTAGGCGAAGAAGTTCACATTCGCCATGCTGGTTACCAGGCCGCTGCCATCGTAATTCCAGCCGCGAACGTGAGGGCCGAACATCGGCCCCGGGCCGGCACCGGTGATGATCTCGTCCTTGCCATCTGCGTCCAGGTCACCGGCAGCTACAGTCACGCCATATTGAATGGTGTTGTAAGCAAAGAAGCTCAGGCCGGGCAACGGATCACCGGAGCAGCTGAATCCCCGCACGTGGGGCCGGCATGTCTCCCCGGGGCCAGCACCGGTCAGGATCTCATCATGCAGGTCTCCGTCCACATCGCCACAACAGACGTGGACACCGTACTGCGACGAATCGTATGCATTGAACTCGAACTCGATGTCCGCCATGAACTCCGGCCGGAACACTCGAACCGTAGACGGATTGTCGTGTCCCGGACCAGGTCCTGCCACCAGACAAGCCCGGCCTGGATAGTGATATCCCAGGTCGACCACACCGGCGTCCATGGCTTGGTCAGTTCGGGTCGTACCACCGACTAACATGCTTGCCGGATCGCCTACATCTACACAGGGACTGGATAAACCAAGATAGTACGTCCCGTCGCTTCCACTCACGAAGAGCGGTTCGGCATTGATCATCCCCTTGCCCTGTTTGAAGATGCTGTCGGCCTCCACATGTATCGAGCCGAGCCCCCCATCCACATCACAGAAACTGACTTTGGCGAATGAGTTGCCAGCCAACGAGACTTCCTTTCCGTCAGGTGAGTTGTTCCCCCAAAATATCGTGTCAACAACAGTGATGGTGGCACCCAACACTCCCGCAACCCCACCACCACCAAGTGTTGCGCTGTTTCCCGTGATGGTGTCGTTGGCGATCAACACGTCTGTAGCACTGGTGCATACGATGCCGCCGCCATAGCCATTCGTTGCGCTGTTCCCAACAATGATATTGTTCAGAACCGCCGTCCTCGTGTAGTTGAGGAAAATACCTCCGCCATCGGTCAAGCACGTGTTATTCGTAATCGTATTTCCCGAGATCATGGCCGGTGGACGGTATGAATCACCCGTGAGGGAAATCCCTCCCGCATACGTGGATGAAAAATTGCCGATCACCCGGTTGTCAACGATCACTGGGGAAGCGTTCCAGCAAAAAATACCGCCTCCGCTCCCGCCGACGTTCTCGTTGATGAAATTGTTGGAGATCAGCGGTGTGGAATTCGTGCAGCAATATATTCCCCCCCCGCGAACAGTAGCCGAACAGCCATGGACGAAGCTGCCGCAGATGTGCGGGGAAGAATTCACCGAGCAGTAGATTCCGCCGCCGTATTGCGCAGAATTATTCTCGATGGTGCTGTTGGAAATTTGCGGATAGGAGGACGCGTGGCAATAAATCCCGCCTCCTTCATCACTTGCCATGCAGTCGGTGATGATGTTGTCAGACATGGACGGAAAGGAGTAAGCAGAGCAGAAAATACCACCACCGAATTTTGCAGAGTTGTCCGTGATGGTATTACTCGATATTCGCGGCGAGGAGTATACATAGCAATAGATCCCACCGCCGCCGTGTCCTGCGGAGTTGCCAGAGATCGTATTGTTGGCGATTAACGAAGTGGCGTCAGATATGCTGAAGATCCCACCGCCAACCTCAGCAGAGTTATCCACAATGGTATTGCCGGATATTTGCGGGGAGGAAGTGTCATCGCAGTAGATTCCGCCTCCGCTTCTATCGGCCGTATTGCTGGTGATGGTATTGTCGGCGATTAGTGGGGAAGAATGCTCCCAACATTCGATGCCACCCCCCCATTCCCCATAGTTGTCCGTGACGATGTTGCCGGTGATCGTTGGCGAAACCCCAGCCCCGCAGAAAATCCCGCCGATGCTGCCATCCCGGATGGTGAATCCATCCAGAACAGTATCCAGCCCCTCACTATTGCGAAACACCACAACACTTCCGTCCCGGTCCCCATCGATGACCGTCACCTCTGGTCCTTGCTCGCTCTGCAGCGTGATCGCCTTGCCGTTGAATATGATGTTCTCAACATAGGTCCCCGGCCGGACGATAACCGTGTCGCCGTCTACCGACGCGTCGATGGCCGCCTGGATCGACCCGTGGTTGTCCGGAACGTAAATAGTTTCAGCAAACACCATGAAGGGGATGAAGAACAGAATCGTAAAAACAATTGCATGTTTCATGACGCTCCTCTTCACTAATGAAATGAAGGTCAGTGGCTCGTTCGGGGCTCGACGGGAGGTCTGGTCTTTGAAACA
The DNA here is from genome assembly GCA_965531145.1 of uncultured bacterium. Taxonomy (GTDB): domain Bacteria; phylum Acidobacteriota; class JAQAZP01; order JAQAZP01; family JAQAZP01; genus JAQAZP01. Next base: position 3,395 of record CBESOE010000179.1, read on the forward strand.
TCCCTTCCCTGTTCACATAAACGAAGAACAAGTTTAAATTCGGCAAAGATATTTCATATTGGTGACAATGGCGATATTGTGCCGAAAGGAATAATGTGCATAATAATAAAAGAAAGACGCAGCCATGACCGAGACAGCCCAATCAGAGATCACTGGTATCCTCTTCGCCCTCCAGGAAGGCGATGTCGGCACTCGTGAGTTCACCGACCGGCTTTTCGAGCACGTTTACAATGAACTGCACCGGATCGCCGTTGGCCTGATGCGCTCACAGCGTGCCGACCACACCCTGCACCCAACGGAAATTGTCCACGAAGCCTATCTCCGACTGGTGGATCAGACCCGCACCGACTGGAAGGATCGGACTCACTTCTTCCGCACAGCGGCCATGGCCATGCGGCAGATCCTCGTGGACCACCACCGCCGGAGGGCGGCGGCCAAACGGGGTGGTGATGGTCACAAGGTGACCCTTGATGAAAACCTGGCGGGCGAAAACGAGAAGGCCATCGATGTCCTCGCACTCGACGATGCACTGACCCGCCTGGCCGAAATGGACAAGCGCATGGCCCAGGTGGTCGAATATCGTGTCTTCACCGGCATGACCATCGAGGAAACGGCTTTCGTGCTCAAGGTATCCGTCAGTACGGTCCAGCAGGACTGGCGAGTGGCCAAATTGTGGCTGCGTCAAGAGCTGTCGAAAGGAACATCCCCGTGAATCCGGAACGATTCACCCCCACCCTCCCCGTATATCAATACCAAACTCAGCGTGATCATCGAAAAATGGAGGGGATGGACTCTCCACGAATTCATTTTCTGCTCCCGGCATTTACCATCGGATTGCAGGATATGAGAAAAAAATACGTTTATTCAGGTGAGGGACGAAACTGGCTGAAGCAGGCGCCGAAATGGCCAAGTGTTTTCTGAGGTGATGTTAGCGGGTCATGGGTAGCCGGCACGATGCCATCAAATGTGGTATCAGCGAAATAGGAGCCCAAATGGACATGCCCAAATCAATCGGCCCATACACCATAAAACGTGTCATCGCCTCAGGCGGCATGGGCATTGTCTACGAAGCGCGGCAAGAGAAACCAAGCCGATCCGTGGCTCTCAAGGTGATGCAAATCAGCATCACCTCGAAGAGCGCCCTCCGACGATTCGAATACGAGTCCCAGTTGCTGGCCCGGCTGTCTCATCCCGGCATTGCCCAGGTCTTCGGGGCCGGCACCTATGATGACGGCACGACAACCGTACCCTACTTCGCCATGGAGTATGTGCCCGACGCCAGGTCGATTATCGCATACGCTGCAGAGAAGAATCTCGGCACCAGGGAACGGCTCGAGATCTTTGCCCAAGTCTGCGACGCAATACACCACGGCCACCAGAAGGGGATCATCCACCGCGATCTCAAGCCGGGCAACATCCTGGTCAACCCGGAAGGCCAGGTGAAGATCATCGACTTCGGCGTGGCCCTCTCCACCGACTCGGACGTAACTCTGACCACCTCGAAGACCGACGTGGGCCAGTTGATCGGCACGCTGCAGTACATGTCACCCGAACAGTGCGCAGCCGATCCCAACGACATCGACACCAGAAGCGACGTTTACGCCCTGGGGGTGGTGCTGTACGAGCTGCTTTGCGGCCGCCTGCCCTACGACGTGAAGCAGAAGGCCTTTCATGAGGTTACCAGGGTGATCCGCGAGGAGCCGCCCACCAAGCCCAGCACGATCAGCAAACAGCTCCGCGGCGACGTCGAGACCATCGCCCTCAAGGCTCTTGAGAAGGAACGGATCAGACGCTACCAGACAGCGGTGGAACTGGCCCAGGATATCGGCAGGTACCTCTCGGGCGAGGCGATCATCGGCCGGCCGCCAAGCTTCGTCTATCAACTCAGGACATTTTCCAGAAAACACCGTGTGCTCGCTGCCGCCCTGACATCGGTGTTCATCGTGCTGGCCATCGGGGTGACCGCCAGCACCGGCATGTATCTGCAGGCTGAAGGAGCGAGGGCCGAGACCGCCAAGGAACGGGACCGGGCATTGGTCGCGGAGCAAGAGGCCGAGAAACGCCGTGCGGAGACTGAAGTCGTCACAACCTTCCTCAGTGATACTCTGGCCGCAGTGGACCCGTCCATCGCCCTGGGAAGAGAATTGACCATTCGTGAAATGCTGGATGATGCCTCGGGGCAGATGGGCGATTCCTTTGCCGATCAACCGCTGGTGGAAGCCACACTGCACACGACCATCGGGAACACCTACCGTGCATTGGGCGATTATCCCAATTCCGAGCCGCACCTGCAGAGTGCACTGGAGCTCCGACAGCGCGAGCTTGGCCCGGAGCACGCCGACCTCCGAGACGCCATGACCAACCGGGCACTACTCCATATCGACCTCGGTCAATATGACGAAGCCGAACCGCTTCTTGAATCCGCACTGAATTTTTCGCAAACGGCCCTTGGTGACCATCACGCCGAAACCCTTTCCACGATGAACAACCTGGCATTTCTCTACGTTTTGCAGGGTCGGCAGGAGAGCGCTGAAGAAATGTACACTGCATTACTCCACGCTGGGCAATCTTCCCTTGGCGAGGACCACCCGACCACGCTTGCCGCGATGAATGACCTGGCCGTATTACTCGCTCACCACGACCGGAACGAGGAAGCCCTGGCACTGTTCAATAAGGTGTTCGAGAACACCCGCCAGATACTGGAATCGGAAGAACCTGATTATCTGATCCTCATGAACAACCTGGGGTTCCCGTACCAGGACCGCCAAACCTTGATCGAAGCCGAGGCCCTGTACAAAAGGATAATCGAACTCCACCGTAACGTGGCAGGTGACCTGCATCCGGACACACTGCGCGCCACAGCGAACCTCGCTTCCTTCTACTACGGCCGGGGTCAGTTCGACCTCGCAGAACCTCTGTACACGCAGGTCCTCAACAGCCACCGTCGTGTCTCAGGCGACCATCATCCATCAACGCTCCAAGCCATGGACAACTTGGCCGGTTTGTTCAGGCGACAAGGTCGCTATGACGATGCGGAGGAATTGTATCGACAGACTCTGGAACTCCTTCGTAAACATCTCGGGGAGCATCACCCACAAACGCTGGATACGATGAACGGTCTCGCAGGGATGTACAGAGATCAAGCTCGATATGACCAAGCAGAACAGTTGCGTCGACACGTACTCGAGTCCCGGAAGACCGCTCTGGGGGCGGAGCATCCGTCAACACAGATGTCCATGCTGTTTCTGGCGTTCGTCCATGTGGATCAGGACCACTTCACCGAAGCAGAACAGCTCTACAAAAGCACAATCGAACTGCGCAGCGCCGCCTTGGGGAACGAGCACCCTCATACCCTCATTCCAATGATGCTCCTGGCAAAGATGTATGCGAAGCAAGGGGCCTTGGAAAAAGCAGAACCTCTCTTTATCTCTGTCATCGACAGTGCCAGAAGGGGTTTGCCGGCTGGGGATTGGCATCTCGGCGCATACCTGTTCAACTACGGAAAGTGTATGCAGTCAGCCGGGCAGCATGAGAAGGCCGAGGCCTTATTCATCGAAGCCCACCGTGTATTCACGGACGCACGAATCATGAAGAGCAGGCGGGTACTGCAAGTGGTCGAGGCGCTTGTCAGTCTCTATGACTCCTGGGGCAAGGACAGCGAGGCCGCTCGCTGGAGGAAGAAGCTGCTGTAACCGCGAAAAAAGAGAATACTAAAGAGGTTCTCATGAAACCCGAGCGATTTGCACGCCTCAAAAAACTCCTCCTGGCAGCCTCCGATCTCCCCGCGGAGGAGTGGCGAACGTATCTGGAGAGAGCCTGTCCGGACGATCCCGAACTGCAAAGTGAAGCCGAATCCATTCTGAACAGCGATGCCGTGGCCACGGGCGTCCTGAAGCAGGCCGGGCACCATTCGCCCTCAGCACTGTATTCCGCTGACGAAACACCGCCTCTCCCGGAGAAGATCGGTCAGTACACCATCAAGCGGGTCATCGCCGCGGGCGGCATGGGTGTGGTCTA
>CBESOE010000180.1:0-7404 GCA_965531145.1 uncultured bacterium
TGGATGACGTTGGCGGTCTGTCTTCTGGCGCTGGTCCTGGTCACCGGCTGCGGCGGCAAGTACTCGGACGTGGAAAAGGCGAACGAGGAGTATGTGCAGATCATCGAGGATTACATCGCCGCGCTGGACAAGGCCGATGACTCGAAGAGCGTGGTCAAGGCGATGAACAATTTCAGCGATGACCTCGAAGAGCTCTGGCCGAAGATGCAGGAGCTGGCCGAGAAATACCCCGAGCTGGACAACGAAGACAATCTTCCCGACGAACTGAAGGAGTCGCAGGAGCGGGCCGAAGAAGTGGGCGTCAAGATGGCCGGCAGCTTCATGAAGATCATGAAGTACATGGAAGACCCGGAAGTGATGGCCGCCCAGGAGCGCATGGGCAAAATCATGATGCAGCAGTAACCGGGTAGCGCCAGGATTCACTGAAAAGGCGATTCCATGGGATCTTCCAGGACCACTGTATCCCTCAGCCTCCTCATCCTGCTGGCCCTTTCCGGTATTGCAGCAGGAGGGACCGCCGATCCGGGGCCACCCTGCGAGCTGCAGTGGCTCGACCCCTATGAGGATTCCGGCGGCCGCTTCCCCAACTACGCCTGCCGTATGGATGGCGACTGGCTCTACCTCGGCGACGCCGATCCTGAATACGGCGCCGTTCACATCTACCGCCGGCAGGGTCTGACCTGGGTTTATGACGAGCTGCTGCTCCCCGATGAGCCCATCGCCGACATCGCCTTCGGCTACCGCCTGGCAGTGGACGGTGACCGGCTGCTGGTGGGCGCCCCGCTCTACAACAGTGTGGATTACCAGCCGGGGGCGGTGTACGCCTTCCGCCGCACCGGCGGGAACTGGGTTCAGGAGGAGATAATCGTCCCCGGCGACGAACCCTGGCGAGCCTGGTTCGGCTCCGAGATCGTCATCTCCGGCAATCTGGCAGGGGTAGCCGCCACCTCCCGGGACAACGGCGCGGTTTCCGATGCCGGAGCGATCTACATTCTCGAAGACAGCGGCAGCGGGTGGACCGAAGTGGACATGATCACCCTCCCCGATCCGTTGGAGGATGAAGCGTTCGGCCGCGACCTGGCCTTTGCCGGCGAGCGGATTTTTGCCGGCATGCGGTGGCGTGACCACTCCGGCGTTGCTTCCGGGTCCGTCTACATTTTCAAGAAGGAAGGCGCGGACTGGATCGAGGAGGATGTGATCTACGCGGACGACGGAGAGCAGGGTAACCTCTTCGGCTTCGATCTGGCCGCGGACGGAGACCGGGTTCTGGTGGGCGCCGCTGCGGCCAGCGGCCCCACCGCCCAGAGCGGGGTGGGCTATCTCTTCCACTATGACGGTGCCAGTTGGGTGGAGGAGGCCCGTCTCATCGACAGCGAAAGTTTTGGTGAGGATTATCTTGGATCGTCTGTGGACCTCTCCGGAGACCTGGCGATCCTCGGGATTCCGAGATTCCAGCAGTCCGGAGCCTGCCTGATGTTCGAACGACAGGGTTCGGAATGGCTTGCCGCCGACCGGGTCACGCCCACGCTCGATTTCGAAGTGAGCGGCTTTGGCTCGGGCCTCGTCTACCACCAGGGGTTCCTGCTGGTCAGCGGGCAGGACAATGCCGCGGTGTACGGCACCACCCCGGAGACCTGCTGTCCCCTGGTGCTGGTGGCCCCCGGACCGGGCGAATCCAACCCGGCACAAATCCGCGCCTTCGACACCTTCGGGAATCCCTATGACGTGCCCGACTTCACCGCCTACCCGTCATACGGCCACGGTGCCCGGCTCACCGTCGGCCGCTTCCGCGGCTACAACGACTACCCGGAGATCATCACCGGCCCCGGGCCGGGAGAGGACAACCCGCCGTTGGTTTCCATGTTCTCGGATCGGGGTCATCACATCGACCTCGATTTCACGGCCTATGGCGTGCCGAAATACGGGGTGAACGTGGCCTGCGGCGATCTGGACGGTGACGGCGACGACGAGATCGTCACCGGTGCCGGCCCGGGCGCGGTCTTTGGCCCCCATGTGCGGGGCTGGCGCTGGGACTATGACGTTTATGCCATGTCCAACGTGAATTTCCTGGCCTACGGCACCAGCAAGTACGGGGTCAACGTGGCCTGCGGCGACATCGACGCCGACGGCTTTGACGAGATCATCACCGGCGCCGGACCGGGAGCGGTCTTCGGCCCCCACGTCCGTGGCTGGAACGTGGACGGTAGCATAGCCGCACCGATCCCCGGGCTCAGCTACTTTGCCTACGGCACGCTGAAATGGGGCGTCAACGTGGCCTGCGGCGACATCGACGGGGACGGCTTCGACGAAATCATCACCGGAGCAGGCCCGGGGGCGGTTTTCGGCCCCCATGTCCGCGGCTGGAACCACGACGGCAGCGGCATCGCCCCCATCCCGGGAGTCAGCTATTTCGCTTACGGGACGAACACGTTCGGCGTCCGGGTCACCGCCGGCGATGTGGACATGGATGGCATCGACGAGATCGTCACCACCCCCGGGCCCGGCGCCGTGTTTGGAGCGCACGTCCGCGGCTGGAATTTCGACGGGCAAACCCTCTCGGCCATCTCCAGCATGAGCTTCTTCGCCTTTGACGGTTCCATGCGCTACGGGGCTGATGCGGCACTGCTCGACCGCTGATGTCCCTCTCCGTCTCATCCCCGTTGATTTTATTTTTCAAAGGGATAGAATCCCTGAGACACTTCCCCCCTTACTGAGACACCCACGCGGAGACGGAGAGACCATGCCCAGGAAAATGAAAATCCTCTTCATCTGCCTGACCAATTCCAGCAGAAGCCAGATGGCCGAGGCCCTGCTCCGGGCCAAGGCCGGCGACCGGGCCGAGGCCTTCAGCGCCGGCATCACCCCGGCAAACCTCCACCCGCTGGCCGTGAAGGTGCTGGAGGAGGCCGGGATCCCGGTGGACGATCTGGCCGCCAAGTCCATCGGGCAGCTGGAGGAGGGGATGTTCGACATGGTGATCACCCTCTGCAACGACGCCCGGGAGGCCTGCTTCTCCCCCGATCGGACAGGCGAAGAGGAGCAGAAGCGGCTCTTCTCCGGGGTGCCGATCTATCTCCACTGGCCGGTCCGGGAACCGTCGGATGCCGGCGGCAGCAGCGAGGAGGTGCTGGAGGCCTTTCGCTCGGTCCGCGATCTGGTGGGCAAACGGCTGGAGGACCTTGTTGACTGCGGCTACCTCGACGCCTTTGCCCGGGAGCGCGAACGGCTGCAGCTCTTCGTCGATATCCAGCAGAGCGGGGTCCTGATCCACGACGAACAGCGCCGCATCTTCCTGGTCAATGACGCCCTGCTGAACATCACCGCCCGCACCCGGGAGGACCTGATCGGCCGGGAGTGCGGGGAGGTCTTCCCGCCCAAGGGCCTCTGCGGGGACAACTGCAGTTTCTGCGACAGCAAGGGCGGGGTCACCGAGGAGATGGAGTATCGCTTCAGCTTCGCCGATGCCCGGGGAAAGAAGAAACAGCTGCGGGTGATCGCCCGGCCGCTGGAGATGGAACCGGGGAAATACGGGGTGGTGGCGCTGGTCCGCGACGAGACCGAGGTCAGCCGTCTGCGCACCCGGCTGACCACGCAGAAGACCTTCCACGGCATGGTGGGCGTCTCCCCGGCCATCCGCGAGGTCTTCGGCATGATTGAATCGGTGAGCGCCTCGGACTACCCGGTGCTGATCACCGGCGAGAGCGGCACCGGCAAGGAGCTGGTGGCCGCGGCGATCCACCGCGAGGGCAGCCGCCGCAACGGGCCCTTTGTCCCGGTGAACTGCGGGGCCCTGCCGGAGAACATCCTGGAGAGCGAGCTCTTCGGCCACGTGCGGGGCGCGTTCACCGGCGCCATCCGCGACAAGAAGGGCCGGTTCGAGCTGGCCGGGAACGGCACACTGTTCCTTGACGAGGTGGGTGAACTGACCCAGCCGGTGCAGATCAAGCTGCTGCGGGTCCTGCAGGAGAAGATGATCGAGCGGGTGGGGGGTGAGAAACCGATCCAGGTGGATGTACGGATCATCAGCGCCACCAACAAGGATCTGCGGGAGATGGTGGCCAATGGCACCTTCCGCGAGGACCTCTTCTACCGCCTCTGCGTGGTGCCCATGGGCCTGCCCCCGCTGCGTGAGCGGCGGGAGGACATCGCCCCGCTGGTGGGCCACTTCCTCGAGCGGATCAGCCGCGAAACCGGCCGGGAGTTCCTCCAGGTGGATGACGGGGCCCTGGAGTGCCTGCTCAACCACCACTGGCCGGGCAACGTCCGCGAACTGATAAACGCCCTGCAGTTCGCCGCAGTACGCTCCACCGGTGAACTGCTCACACCCGAGCACCTGCCGCCGGAGGTGCGCTTCCGGCCGCCGGCAACCCGCTCGACCCAGCCCTCCCCGCTGGCCGGCCCGGGTGAGATCCCGCCCGTGTCATTCCCCCCCACCCCCCGGGGCCAGCGGGTAAAGCTGACCATGGCCATGGTGGAACAGGCCCTGCAGGAGACCGCCGGCAACAAGGTCCGGGCGGCCCGGCTGCTGGGCGTGGGCCGGGCCACGCTCTACCGCTTCCTCGATGCACAGAAAAAGGGCACCGCGGGATCGTAGAGCTTGTCATGCGGAGACGATTCCATGGGAAACAAAGTTGCCCTGTTGATCGCCACCTCCGTCACCCTTGTCGGGGCGGTGCTGACCCTGTGGGCCGCCCTGGCCAGCCGGAAGCTCACCGGCGAGTGGTTGGGATATCCGCTTCCGGATGAAGTGTGTGCCGCAATGGGTATCGGAATTTTTGCATTCATAATCGGGGTGATGCTGCTCCTGGCAATAGGTGTGCTGTCCTCGTACGAGCTCTATGCGGTCCAGAGCACTCTGAATACCGAGATCGTGGACGACCAGCACCCCGTCGCACGGATTGGGCGAATCATTCTTCGTGCGCACAGGATGGTGAACATCGGCATCGGCATTCTCCTGCTTCTGCTGCTTGTCTACGGAGCGTTCCAGGACCGTCTGATGGTCTGCATTCTGTGGACCGCGGTTCTGGCGGTGATTGTGGCCTGGTATCTGGCAAGAAGAAACCGCGAGAGTGGTGACGGGCACCCCCACAGCCATCTCCCGAATGGTCATTGACCGGTGATTTCAGCCCCTGAAGTCCAGGATTGTGTCACCATGCGGTTGATATTGCCCCTTAAGAGTTGGGGCGCTGGATCACACAGGCCCGGGCATTCTAACTGCCCCATGACATTCATACCATACAATCCCTACAGTTTTAATAGGTTATGACCGTCATCCAGTTCCCGCCCATGAAGATCCTGTTTTTCAAAACCCGATAAAGCCTTCCCCCTTTCCGCGTCATCCACATAATGGATACATCAAGTTGATCACATGGATGGAAGTTCACCATGTGATCCAAAGCGACTCTCAAGTTTCCCAGTATTTTCGAACCGAAGAGGCCCCAACCGGGGCGAACGCAGTGCCGTGGGGGTTTTCACCTTCACGGCAGTCGGTCATGGTTGTTGGAGACGTAATTAGACGTATCCGAACCCGTGGCTGAATGATGACATCACGGCCCGATTTCGGGCTGCAACAGAAAATGGAGACAGTTGATGACAAGATTTCTGACCAGAACTATGATGGCGACCCTCTGTATGTTGATGTTGGTGATTCCGGCGATGGCCACCGATGGACCGATCGACGCGAATTACACCCTGGCCGAGGGTTACACCCCCGCGGCTAAGTCAGATGCGGCAACCGAGGCTTCCCTCGGGGCACAGGAAGCCAATTTGGGCTACGCAACACCCGCTAATCACCTCAGCCTTGAGGAGATGCAGGCCAGTTGGCAGCCCGCGGTAGGTTACCAGACTCCGCGGATGCAGATGACCAACGCCGGCGAAGAACGGCTTTACGAGTTCAAGGGGCACGTCCTCACCGCGCCGGACACGCTGGCGCCCGCGACCCGCATCCTCTACGCGCCCTCCGAAGGGGACAACCCGACCTTCCGCGCCGATGTGGCCGCCTGCACCGGTGCCACCGTCGACTACTTCGACGCCATTTCGGGCACCCCGGACGTGGCCCTGCTCTCGACCTACGACTGCGTTCTGGTCTGGGTCAACTCCTCCTTTGCCGACAACGTCCTATACGGCGACAACCTCGCGGCTTACGTGGATGGCGGCGGTAAAGTGATCCTCGGCCAGTGGTGCTACTTCAGCGACCAGTTGTTCGGCCTGGCCGGTGCGATCATGACCTCGGCCTACTGCCCGGTCACCACTTCCACCAGTGGCAGTAGCGGTGCCTACGACGCTGACGGCACCGATTGCGTGCACGGCGGAGTCGCGGCCTACGACACCCAGTTTTTGGACGTCGCCACGCTGGTGGCCGGAGCTTCCTCCGACGGGACGTTCAACGACGTAACAAACAGCCTGGCAGTGGCCTGGCGGGCGGACCGGATGGTCTACTACAGCCCGGGCAACACCGGGGGCCACTACGGCACCGGAGACTGGGCCCAGTTGTTCTGCAACGAGTGCGATTGCACCGCTGGTACCGGCGACGTGGACTGCGCCTGCGCTGCTACCTACAGCGCGGGTGACCGGGTTGTGGCCACGGCGAGCAACCCCCAGGGCGCTTCCGGTCTCTCCCAGGGCTGGGGCGGCACCGTGATCAGCGGCAACAGCATTTTCACGAATACCGTCCTGCTCGTCTCCTGGGATGACTGGCAGCTTGGCCATGACGGCAACGGCTATGCCGAGTGTCCGGTGGATTCGCTCTCCGACACTTCCGGCTATTGGGTCGACTGCCCCGACGTCACCCCCTCGGTGAACGTGAGCTGCGCCTGTGGCGGCGCCTGGAACACCGGTGACCGCGTGATGGCCCTGATTGACAACCCCGATTCTCAGCCCGACGTGTATGCCGGTGACCATGGAACCGTTATCGCCGGTTCCACTACCCTCGGCAGCTCGCGGTTACTCATCTCGTGGGACGGTTTGACCTCGGGCCACGACGGCAACGGCTTCGCCGACTGCCCGGTGGTTGCCCTGGACAACACCTCCGGTTGGTGGGTGGACTGTTCTATGGTCGCTCCGGTGACCGCCGGCGGTCCCACCATCGCCGTGGCCCTCGACGCAACGCCCGACAACGGTTTTGTGCCCTTCGTCACACAGTTTACAGCGCAGTTGAACAACCTGACCACCGAAAACCGGCGTGCTGCCGGGAATATCAACGTGGTCATCGCCAGCGGCGCCGTCTTCACCAACTGGAGAGCGGGCTGGACCAACCTTTCCAGCCTGGAGAACTTCTCCACCTCGTGGAACACCAACTTCCCGGCCGTGCCCACGGTTATTGGTGTGAACACCTTTGAGCTGTTCGGTGTGGATGTGACCCCGGCGCCCTTCAACCAGCCGCCCTTCGCGCCTTCCGGTGACACC
>CBESOE010000181.1:0-7300 GCA_965531145.1 uncultured bacterium
CCAGGGGCCAGCCAAGCACATCGACGACGGTTCTGAAGTCCCGCTGCACGTAGTAGCCGTACAGACAGGCCACGGCCACGCTGGCCAGCAGGTGGAAGAATATCCGCGCCCCGCGGGAGCGGGGCGGTTTCAGCCTCGTACTAAGCTCCTCGGTCATTCTTCCTGGTCGTGGATGGTCTTCAGTTCGAGGATCTCGAAATTGCGGGTTCCACCGGGGGTCTGGATACGCACTTCATCACCCTCGGACTTGCTGATGAACCCCCGGCCCAGCGGGGAACTGGTGGAGATCAGCCCCTTTTTCAGGTCGGCGTCTTCCGGCATCACCAGGGTGAACCCCACCTCCTCGTCTTTTTCCATGTCGAAGACGTTCATCCAGGTGCCGAAGGCCACGCGGTTGCGGGGCAGGCGGTCGACGTTGAGCATGGAAAGCTCTTGCAAACGCTTGAGCAGATGTTCCATCCGCCCCTTGAGGAACTCCTGACGTTCGAGAGCGGCCTTGTACTCGGCGTTCTCCGAGAGGTCGCCCATGTCGGTGGCTTTCCTGATCTCCTTGGGCAGGACGACCTTCAACTCGTGCTCGGCTTCCTTGAATTCCCTATCGAGCTTGGCCTGCAACTCCTCCAGCATCTTTGCCACGGGCAGTTCCTTTCCGTGAATATGTTCAGTCCTGTTGCCAGACCACGTCGCCGCCGACGATGGTGGTAACCGGTCCGCCTTTAAGATCCATGCCCTGGAAGGGGGTGTTGCGGCTCAGTGATTTCGAGGTGGCCGCATCCACCACCGCCGGCCGGTTGGGGTCGATGATGGTGATGTCGCCGTCGGCGCCGACGGAAAGCGTTCCCTTGTCCAGGTTGAAGATAGCCGCCGGGGCCGCGGTGAAGCAGCGGACCATGGCGGGCAGTTCGAGCACGCCGCCGTGGACCAGGCGGTCCAGAGAGAGGCTCACCGCGGTTTCCAGCCCGATGATGCCGCAGGGGGCGTTGTCATATTCCAGCGCTTTCTCGTCCGGGTGGTGCGGGGCGTGGTCGGTGGCGATACAGTCGAGGGTGCCGTCGGCCAGGCCTTCCAGCATCGCTTCCTTGTCGGCGGTGGAGCGCAGTGGCGGGCTCATCTTGGTGTTGGGATCGAATCCGACCACCGCCTCGTCGGTGAGGCTGAAGTGGTGCGGGGAAACCTCGGCGGTGACCCGCACACCCCGTTTCTTGGCGTCGCGCACCAGGTTCAGGGCACCACGGGTGCTGAGGTGCGGTATGTGCAGCAGGCCGCCGGTCATCTCGGCGAGGATGATGTCCCGGGCGATCATGATCTCCTCGCCGGCGGCCGGCAGGCCGGCCAGACCCAGGCGGGTGGAGATCTCGCCCTCGTGCATCGACCACTTGGGCACCAGGGTGGGGTCCTCGGCGTGGTTGACCACCGGCATGCCCAGCATGGTGGCGTATTCCAGGGCCCGGCGCATCAGGTGGCTGGAGACCACCGGCAGGCCGTCATCGGAAACCGCGACGATGCCCGCTTCCTGCATCTCCCCCATCTCGGCCAGTTCCTCGCCCTTGAGGCCCTTGCTCACCGCTCCCACGGGAAAGATGTTGACCACCGCTTCGCTGAGCGCCGTGGACACCACGAACTCCACCACCGACTGGTTGTCGATGGGGGGGTTGGTGTTGGGCATGCAGGCGATGGAGGTGAACCCCCCGGCGGCCGCGGCCAGCGAACCGCTGCGGATGGTTTCCTTGTATTCGAAACCGGGCTGGCGCAGGTGGGTGTGGATGTCGATGAACCCGGGGCAGACCACCTTGTCCGTCGCGTCGATCACCGTGGCTCCGGGGGTCTCCCCCAGGTCCTCGGCCACCGCCGTGATCTTGCCCTCTTCCACCAGCACGTCGAAACGGCCGTCAATATTGTTGGCGGGATCGATCACCCGGCCGTTGTCAATTCTGAGCTTCATCGTCTTCCTCTCCCCCTCCGATCAGCAGGTAGAGCACGGCCATGCGCACCGCCACCCCGTTGGTCACTTGCTCGAGAATCACCGAGTAGGGGCCGTCGGCCACCTCGGAGGCGATCTCCACCCCGCGGTTCATCGGCCCGGGGTGCATGATGATCACGTCGTCCCGGGCCAGCCCCACCCGCTCCGGGGTCAGGGCGAAGAGGCGGAAGTATTCCCTGGCCGACGGGAAGAGCGAGAGCTTCATCCGTTCCAGCTGCACCCGCAGCATCATCACCACGTCGGCCCCGTCCAGTGCCTGCTCGATGCTGGTGGTGGTTTCCACCCCCAGGGCCCCGGCAAACGGCGGCAGCAGGGTGGACGGCCCGCAGAGGATCACGCTGGCCCCCAGTTTGTTGAGCAGGAAGATATTGGAGCGGACCACCCGGCTGTGGGCGATGTCGCCGATGATCGCCACCCGCAGGCCGTCGATCTTCTTCTTGTGCTCGCGGATGGTGAAGGCGTCCAGCAGGGCCTGGGTGGGATGCTCGTGGGCCCCGTCCCCGGCGTTGATCACCGAGGCTCTGGTGACCGTGGTCAGCATGGCGGCGGCGCCGGCGCTGGCATGGCGGATGACGAACACATCGGGGTTCATCGCCTCGAGATTGCGCGCGGTGTCCAGCAGCGTCTCGCCCTTGAGCACCGCACTGGAGGAAGCGGAAAAGTTGAGTGAGTCGGCGCTGAGCCGTTTTTCCGCAATCTCGAAGGAGCTCCTGGTTCTGGTGGACGGCTCGAAAAAGAGATTGATCACCGTCTTGCCCCGCAAGGTGGGCACTTTCTTGATCGCCCGCGTGGAGATCTCCTTGAAGGACTCGGCCGTGTCGAGGATCATTTCGATCTGGTCACGGTCAATGGGCTCGATTCCCAAGAGGTGATTGATTTTCAAAGGCATGCGGGCTCACTCCTCCACTGTGCGCAACTGAACTTCTTCCGCCCCGTCCACTTCCTCCAGCATCACCTTCACCGATTCGTTCTCGGTGGTTTTCACACTCAGTCCAACGTAATCCCACCGGATCGGCAGTTCCCGCCGCCCGCGGTCCACCAGCACCGCCAGCTGGATGGTCTGCGGCCGGCCGAAATCGATCAGCGCGTCGAGGGCGGCCCTGATGGTGCGCCCGGTATAGAGCACATCGTCCACCAGCACCACCTTCATCGAGGTGATCCGGAAGGGGATCTCTGTCTTGCGGACGATCGGCTGCGGGCCCACCGAAGTGAGGTCATCGCGATAGAGGGTGATGTCGAGGATGCCCACCGGGATCTCGACCCCCTCCCGCTGCTTGATCTTTTCCGCCAGCCGCTGGGCCAGGTAGACCCCGCGGGTGCGGATCCCCACCAGCACCAGATCCTCGGTGCCGCGGCTGGCCTCCAGAATCTCCAGCGCGATTCGCTCCAGGGCCCGGTCGATCTCCTGCTTGTCCATCAGTTTCGACTTCAGTTCTATCCTGGCCATGATCGCGGATTGTCCTTTCTCCAGACGCAAGGCTGCCGACCTCCGGACACAGGGAAATCCGGTGGCCCGCTGCCCGGGATTGTCGCCCCGGTCAACGAGTGACAGCAACTCGTCGCGGTGTCTGTATGTTCATGATACCCGGAACGAAGCGGCCCTGCAGCCCGATCCGCCATGCCCGTTCAGGGTATTTCATGGTACACACAGAGCACCCGGAAAGCAAGAAAAAGGAGATGCTGTTTACTCGTTCACCGGCGTTCTGCTACCATCTCCTTTCAAACAGCCAGGGAGAGATTCAGGGAGATGACCGTCGAACAGACCATGACCAGCCAGAACTGGACCGTCCGCGAGAATCGCCTGCTGGCCGGCGATTGTGGACGCCTGCTGGTGGAGGCCGACGCCGACACCACCCTCCCGCCCCGACCGGGGCAGTTTTACATGGTCCGGTTGGGCCACGGCACCGACCCGCTGCTCCGGCGTCCGATCAGTGTCTGCAATATGCGGGTGGGGATCAACCAGCCGGGCGGCTCCCCGATGATCAGGATTTCGTTCCTCTACAAGGTGGTGGGCAAGGGCACGGCTATCATGGCCCGGCTGCAGCCCGGCGAGGAGGTGGATTGCCTCGGTCCCATCGGAGAGGGTTTCACCATCCCCGGTCCCGCGGCGGAGCCCCGTTTCCGCCGGCCGAAACTGGCGGTGATCGTCGCCGGCGGTATCGGGGTGGCCCCCTTCCCCATGCTGGTGGACGCTCTGCAGCGGGCCGAAGTGCCCGTCAGGCTCTATTTCGGCGGCCGCGGGGAACAGGACCTGGTGGAGCTGGACTCCTTTGTCTCCCGCGGGGTCGACACGGTCCTGACCACCGAAGACGGCAGCTGCGGCGAGCAGGGGTACGTCACCGCCCCGCTGGCCCGGGACATCCAGCAGATGCCCGCCGGCAAGACCGTGGTCTACGCCTGCGGTCCCAACCCGATGATGTCGGCGGTGGTGGACATCTGCCGCCAGAACCGGCTGCCGGTGGAGGTCTCGCTGGAAACCCGCATGGGCTGCGGCCTCGGTGTCTGCCTCGGCTGCGTGGTCCCGGCGGCACAACCGGCCCCGGACGGTTCCCCGGTATACAGCCGGGTCTGCACCGAGGGCCCGGTGTTCAACGGAGAGGAGGTGGACCTTGGCCTCTTCCAGTAACAGCCGGCCGGACCTCGGGGTGAACATCGGCACGCTTCGTCTGAAGAACCCGGTGCTCACCGCCAGCGGCACCTTCGGCTACGGGCTGGAGTTCGCCGACAAACTCGACCTCAACAGCCTTGGCGGTGTCTGCGTCAAGGGTCTGTCGCTCAAACCCCGGCCGGGGAACCTGCCGCCCCGGATCATGGAAACCCCCGCCGGGATGCTCAACGCCATCGGCCTGCAAAATGTCGGTGTCTCGTATTTTATCAGCGAGTATCTGCCCCGCCTGCGCGAGTTCGACACCGCGGTGATCGCCAACATCTTCGGCGAAACGGTGGAGGAATACGCGGCGGTGGCCGCGGCCCTGGACGCCGCTGACGGGGTGGCGGCGGTGGAGATCAACGTCTCCTGCCCCAATGTGACCAGGGGCGGCATCGCCTTTGGCAACGACCCGGTGATGCTGAAGATCGTGGTGCAGGCCGTCAGGAAGGCCACCAGCCTGCCGCTGATCACCAAGATGACCCCCAATGTCACCGACATCGTGCTGCTGGCCCGGGCAGCGGTGGAGGGCGGCTCCGATGCGCTGTCGCTGATCAACACCCTGCTGGGGATGAGCGTGGACATCGAGACCCGCACCCCCCACCTGCGCAACGTGGTGGGCGGGCTCTCCGGCCCGGCCATCCGGCCGGTGGCCCTCAGAATGGTGCACCAGGTCTACCGCGCCGGTCTCGGCGTGCCGCTCATCGGCATCGGCGGGATCAGCACCGCGGAGGACGCGATCCAGTTCCTGATCTGTGGCGCCGACGCGGTGCAGGTGGGCACGGCCAACTACATCGAACCGGACGCGGCGATACGGGTCTGCGAGGGGATCAGTGCCTACCTGGAACGCAACGGCCTGGCCACGGTGGCCGAGCTCACCGGGTCGCTGAAGCTGCCCTGACCCACCGCCGGCCACCCATGGTGATCTGGGAGTCCGATGAACCGCACCCGTTCCAGTGTGACCGCCGCTCTCCTGATCCTGCTGGCGGCCCAGTTGTGGTTCTCCGGCTGCGCGTCCCGCAAGCACTCCTGGCCCGAGGAGGAGGTGGGCCTGGCCTCGTGGTACGGGCCCGGCTTCCACGGCAAACAGGCCGCGGACGGCAGCCGCTACAACCAGCGCAAACTCACTGCCGCGCACAAGGTGCTGCCCTTTGGCACCCTGGTGCGGGTGACCAACCTGGAGAATGGCCGCGAAGTGAAGGTGAAGATCACCGACCGCGGGCCCTTTGTGGAAGGCCGGATTATCGATCTCTCCAAAAAGGCGGCGAAAAAGCTGAAGATGGTGGACCGCGGCGTGGTCCGGGTCAGGCTGGAAGTGCTGGAGTGGGGGGATGGGGCCTGGGGCGGGAATAACGATGGCTGAACACGGCAGACAACGCATCGCCACCACCAAGCTGGTGGGCCTGCCCCTGGGGATCTTGTTCTTCGTCCTCCTGCTGGTCCTGCCTCCCCCGGAGGGCATGCCCCCGGAAGCCATGCGCATGGCCGCGGTGGCCGCACTGATGGCCGTCTGGTGGATCACCGAGGCCGTGCCCTTTGCCGCCGCCGCCCTGATCCCCCTGGCCGCCTATCCCCTGCTGGACATCCTGCCCTCGCGGCCCACCGCGATCTGCTACGGCGACAAGAATATCTACCTGCTGCTCGGCGGTTTCATCATTGCCGTGGCCATGCAGCGCTGGAACCTCCACCGCCGCATCGCCCTCTTTGTGCTCTGCCGCCTGGGCCGCACCCCCAGCCGGCTGGTGCTCGGCTTCATGCTGGCCACCGCCTTCCTCTCCATGTGGATCTCCAACACCGCCACCACCCTGATGATGCTGCCCATTGCCATTGCGGTGGCCGGGGGGCTCACCGGGGACGGCGAAAACAGCGGCATGGACAACCGGCTGGGCACCTGCCTGATGCTGGCCATCGCCTACTCGGCCAGCATCGGCGGCCTGGGCACCCTGATCGGCACCCCGCCCAACCTGGTGCTGGCCGGAGCGCTGAAGACCATCTACCCCGAGGCGCCGGAGATCGGTTTTGTCCGCTGGATGGGGGTGGGCCTGCCGCTGGTCATCGTCTTCATCCCGCTGGTCTGGCTGCTGCTCACCAGGGTGCTCCACCCCCCGGGTGCGGGCGGCGAAAACTGCGATCCCGAGGCCATCCGGCGGCAGCAGCGCGAACTGGGCCCCATGGGCCGTGGCGAAGGGCTGACCCTGGTGGTGTTCGTCACCACCGCCCTGCTCTGGATCTTCCGCAGCCCGATCCACATCGGTCCGGTTCATATCCCCGGCTGGTCCCAGCTCTTTCCCAACCCCGCGGCGGTGGACGATTCCACCGTGGCCATCTTCATGGCCGTGCTGCTCTTTGTCCTGCCGGTGGACCTGAAGAAGGGCATCTTTGTCATGCGCTGGCGCTGGGCGGCCCACATCCCCTGGGGCGTGCTGATCCTCTTCGGCGGCGGCTTCGCCCTCTCCGCCGGATTTCAGGCCAGCGGCCTCGACCAGTGGATCGGCGGCCGGCTGGGGGTGCTGCGCGGTGTTCCGGTGGTGCTGCTGGTGGCCGCCATCTGCCTGCTGATCACCTTCCTCACCGAGGTCAGCTCCAATACCGCGGTGAGCAACCTGATGATGCCGGTGCTGGCCGCCACCGCCGTCTCCATCGGCGTCTCGCCCCTGCTGCTGATGGTGCCC
>CBESOE010000182.1:0-7256 GCA_965531145.1 uncultured bacterium
CCGAAGTCGATCACCTTGGGCACCGGCACCCCGTCGTGCAGGGTGACCAGCACGTTTGTCGGCTTGATGTCCCGGTGGATGATCCCCTTGTGGTGGGCATGCTGTATGGCCTGGCAGATCTTGTTGAACAGTTCGAGGCGCTCCCTGGTGGAGAGCTTGTTCTTGTCACAGTATTCGGTGACCGGGACCCCCCGCACCAGCTCCATCACGAAGTATGGCCGGCCGGCCTCGGTGGAGCCGGCATCCAGCACCCGGGCGATGTTGGGGTGATCCATCAGGGCCAGGGCCTGCCGTTCGGCCTCGAAACGGGCGATCACCTGCTTCGTGTCCATGCCCAGCTTGATGATCTTCAGCGCCACCTTGCGGCGCACCGGCTCCTCCTGCTCCGCCATGTACACGGAACCGAATCCGCCCTCGCCGATGAGCTGAAGAATCTTATAGCGGCCGATCTGCTCACCCGGGCCATCCACAGTGACAGAGCTGTCCACGGTGGGCGCCGGATCGGGCCGGGGTGTGGGGGTGTTGTTTGTCTGATCCATGGGATACCTCGATACAGGGTACGGTATCCGAGGTTTAGCGGAACCGTGAAGTGAAGGGGAGCGCAGGGAATGACAAAACGTCAGGAAAACCCGGCTGCTTACCACAAATTGCGAATTGCCGGGCGTTTGTTTTCCTGTTCCGAAAAGGGCAGGGACACCCGCAGATCCAACATCGTCAGGCCTGCTGTCGCCTGATCAACAGCATGGTCACGTCATCGTCGAAACAGTCGCCGCCGTGAAAATCACACAACTCGTCCATCACACTCTGAACCATCTGGTCCAGCGGACGGTGGCATTCGCGGGTCAGGATCGCCGAGAGTCGTTCCTTTTCAAAGGCCTCCTCATCCGGGTCCTCTGCTTCGGTGACCCCGTCGGTGTAGAGGGCCAGCAGCTCCCCTGGTTGAAGCACCAGCTCTCCCGCGGCGAATTCAGCCTTTTCGAACATGCCGGTGGCCATACCCGTGGAATCGATGGAATCAACCCGGCCGTCTCCGCAGAGGTGGAGCGGCGGGTTGTGACCGGCGTTCACGTATTGCACCCGGCCGTCCGCCGGATCGAGAATCGCAAAGAACAGTGTCGCAAAATGAACCGAGTCGGTGGAGCGCCAGAGATCGCGGTTCAGACGGCTGACCAGCCGCTCCGGCGCCCAGAGCTCCTCGGCCAGGAGGCGCACGATGGGCATGATGTGCGAGACCAGTAGAGCCGCCCCCAGGCCCTTGCCGGTCACGTCACCAAACAGAATGGCCAGCCGGCCGTCGGGCAGAAGCTGCGAGTCGTAGAAATCGCCGCCCACGGTGAAACAGGGCTTCCAGAAGGAGTGCAGGTCGTATCCGGCCACCTGGTTCAACGTCTCGGGCAGAATCTGATCGAGGATTCCCCGCGCCGCCGCCACATCCCGCAACAGCCGGCGCTGCTCCTCTTCCAGTGCCGTCACCCGGGCCTGGGTGATTTTCACGGCGGAGAGGTTGGCCAGGATGCCGAACGTCCGCAGGTCGTCTTCGTTGTACGAAGTGAGCCGATCTGCGGTATCGGCATAGAGGAAGCCGATCACCGTCTCGTTGTCGAACAGCGGGGCCACCATGGCCGAATGAAGCCCCTGGGCAATGATGCTTTCCTGGGCATTGAACCGCGAGTCGAGCATGGCATCGGCGGTGACGAAAGCCGCCTTCTCGGTCATGACCTTGTCCACCATGGTGCGGCTCAGCATCATGCGGTTGCGGTTCTCCTGGCCCTGGTATCTCTGGGCCTTCACCGTCAGTTCCTCACCCTCCTCGTCGAGGAGCAGCATGGTGCGATCAGGCTTGAAGGTCTTCACCACCAGGTCGAGGACCACCTCGAACAGCTCGTCCAGCGGCCGGCACACCGCCAGGAGCTCCCCGGCATCCACCAGCACCTGGAACCGGTCACGACCCTTCTCCGGCCGGGGGCCTTGCGGGTTGCGGATCTCCTCCCAGGAAAGCCCGGTACGGGCCAGGGCATCAGTTTCCGGCATAATGTACTGGGTGACCGAAAGTTCGGTGTCGGACAGCCGCAGGGTGACGTCCGCCAGTTGGATCCGGTCGTTGCTGCGGATCGGTGTGGGCGCCTCGATGCGGGCATCGTTGACGATGGTGCCATTGTGCGAATGGAGGTCAGTCACCACCACGGAATCTCCACTGACAACCAGTTCCAGGTGCCGGCGGGACACACTGGGGTGGTCGACGCAGAGCTGGCAGTCAAGGGAACGCCCGAGGATGTATGAGCCATCGGTCAGGGAAAACCGAATCGGCTGCTGGTTCACATTACCGGTGAGGAAGAATGACATGGGTTGTTCAGTCACCACTCATCTGCTGCAGGGCATCGTCCAGGGTTGGAGAGATTTGCATCACGCGCAACAATCCAACGATGACAATTGCTTTCTCGGTCTTTTCCGTGAGCCCTGAAAATCTGAGGGCCGCACTGGCGTTGTCGGCAGAACTGACAATGGAGGCCAGGATCCCGACCCCGGCGCTGTCCATTTTCTCGACACCGCTCAAATCCACAATCACTTTGCCGGCACCTTCCGTAATGCTGTTCCGAACATCGTCGAGAAACCCGTAACAGTCCGGGTGCCCACGAAGATCACCGGACAGCTCGTAAATACGGACGCCCGCCTGCTCATGGCTGTTAACTTTCATTGGGATTCTCCTCTGCTTGCAAGCCCAACGGACACCGATCCATCTGTTTCGTCGGATTCGGCTATCCTGATTCCGGATTGTATGAAGTTGGGTTTAATCTTTACACAGGGTGGGGATTCCACACAACCGCTGGTGATCCTCCGGGCGTGCGACAAAATTCTACGCGGGCCGCCGGTCAATCCCCGGTGAACGGGTGGCCGCCCCCACCTCCCGCCGGGCCACGGTCTGCACGGTCCACCAGGCGGCCAGCCCGGCCTGGGTGGTTACCGCTGGGTAAACCGCTTCCGCAGGAGCGTCAACAATCAGGTAGTGCTGTATCTCGGCCATTGACTGGTTCCCCGCTCTATGGTCAATGGTGTCTGTTGTCGACCTCCAGGCTGATCCTTACAGGTGATCACGTCTCTCCTGAGGGTCGACGGGAATTCCCTTGTGGGCGTTTGGTATTATGTTGGGGAACGTCTGGGCGCTCGCCTCAGTGGCGATCAACATTCGCAGCGTGGGGAATGGAATTCAGGCGGTCCAGGCGATGCGCGGTTTGTCCGCCGATTCTGACTCACCATCAGCCAGAACGAGGCTCATTTCAGCGGCCCGCCAGAGGGTCACGTTACTCACCGGTGGCACCAGGCCCACCAGCACTACTTCGGCCCCGGTCTTACCGTTCATCAGGTCCATAAGATCTGAACGGTTCGCCGGCCCAATTCCCTGGCCGGCATTGCTCAACTGCGTGAGCACTTGCTCCGTATCTCTGATCAGCACCACTTCCCCCGGGCGTGATGTGCCGGAGACCGTGTCCACAAAAACCAGAAAGGCCGATTCCTTCACCAGTTTGAAGAAATCCAGGCCGGGTGCACCGCCATCCAGTAATTCCACTCCGGAGGGAAGCTCCCGCCGGCTCAACTGATCATAGACCAACTGCCCTGCGGAAGTATCCTCCGTGGTACGTTGACCAACGCAGACAATGTGACACATCGATTGTTCCTCGTCGGGAAATACGACGCAAAACCACTTGCATCTGCATTGCTCTTCGGCACCGGGTGACGTTCGATAAAGCTCCTATTTCTCCACCAGCTCCAGCTCGATCCCGCCGGCAATACCGGCCACAAGGTTGTAGATGGCGCCACCGATAGCGCCGGCAACCGCTCCCAGCACCCCGTAAAAGATCGGCAGGATGATGATTGCCCCCACCCCGAAAAGCAGGCCAAGGAATCCAGCGGCCGGATCGTTGCCCGAGGCCATTCCCAGAGCGCCGCCAACCAGACTGAAGATGGTCAGTATCGCGCCGAAAATCAGCCCCATACATGCATAGAGGATGCCCGACATCTTGACCAGCGACAAAATCCCGACTCTTCTCAGTATCATTGGTTTTCCTCCTTTGTGCCGGCCAGCTACCTTTTGCCGGCGGTCTACACTAGAAACGCATCAGGCACATCCAGTATTCGTGCGATCTCCCGGACCTTGCCGGAACAGGTCGGACAGCTGAGCGAGTAACCCGCGTCATTTCACCTGTTCCAGGCACTCCAGGGGCACCCAGCCCACCGCGCCGGACGGGGTCTCGCCCCAGAGCCAGCCGCTCTCGATGAGCAGGCAGTGAAGATAATCGCCAACCTCCACCGTCAACTCGGTGGAGTCGTAATCCCGGTTCATCACACAAAACGTACCGTCCAGTTCCACCCAGGTTTCGGGAACCCAGCCGGTCTGGCCGTCACGGCTCCTGACCCAGAGCCACCCCTCCCACTCCGTGGGTCGGCGTTCGAACTGCAGCCGCTCACCGGCGAAAAGGGTCAGCGAATCGGGCTCATCCGGCTCATGGGCCTCGATGACCAGGAAGCGTTCCAAATACATTGAGAGCTTCTCCTTCAAACCTCATCGTCCCCACCCGCCCCGGCCGGCGCGCCCATCAGCAGCCGGTTCTTCGGCGTGATCTCCTCCGGGATCGTGCGGGTGATGATATCGTAACCAGCCTGGCGCAGCCGGACCGCCCGAGTCACATCAACAGCCAGGGCGCCGTCGATCCAGCCTTCCAGCCCGCCGGTTGACGACCGCTCCGGGTCGTGGCAGCAGGGCAGAACCGCGACCCTGGCCCCGGCCCCCACCGCCAGGTCGAGCACCGTGTCGGTGAGCGAACCACAGGCATGGGCTGAAACCACCAGGTCACCGGGAAGAATCCGGAAAGTCTCGATCGGGGTATCCACGAACCGCAGACGCTGCTCCAGCCGCGGCCAGGCCTTGGTCATCGCCCGGTGGAGTTGTCCGGCGTTCTTTGGAATCCGCCGGTCCACCACCAGCGCCTCGGGAGAGGTATCGTCGAGAATCAGCATGATCTGGGCCAGCAGTCCATGGCCGCCGGCACAGTCCACCACCCGGCCGCCCCGAAATCGCCGGCGCACCCGGCGGGCGAGCTCCCAGGATTCGAAGAGTTCCTTGGCCGGCAATGTCCCTGCCGAGCAGACCGCTCGGGCGATCCGGTCAAACAGCGTCTCGCCGGGAAATTCGGCCCGCTGTTTTTCGGTAAGTCTGCTTTTGGAGGATTTCTTCATCATGAACTCCCGGCCACATCCCTTCGTCTATGATACCCGTTTCGCAGCACCCCGTGAATTGCCAGAGCGGCTGTCCAGGAGAATATCGATTGACGATCCGGCCGGTAGAGATTATCTTTGCATAAAGAATGATTGTATAACGATGCAATGGAGGGGGTAATATCCGATGAAATACACGGCCTTTCTTCTCTGTCTGATGCTGATTCTGTTCGGCGCCACGGCCACCCGGGCCGATGACGAGGCTCCGGAATACACCCACCAGGAGTATTACGAGCACTACGAGGGCACGGCCACCTGCCTGGAGTGCCACGAGGAAGAGGCCACATCCTTCTTCCACTCCCAGCACTACCAGTGGCAGGGGGATGCACCGGGGATCTCCGGCTCAGGGACGCAGAAGCTGGGCAAAATGAATACGATCAACGATTTTTGCACCAACCCCCTGGCCAGCTGGATCGGCGAGGCGGTGAACAGTGACGGCAACGTGATCTCCCGGGGCTGCTCCCAGTGCCACGCCGGCCTGGGCAAGATCCCCACGGCGACCATTTCCAGAGAACAGCTGGAAAACATCGACTGCCTCTTCTGTCACATGAAGGGCTACCGACGCAGCCTGTACAAAGATGATGACGGCGAGTGGGAATGGCGGCCGATCCTCTGGAACAACCAGGAGGGGATGGACGAGGTGAGCAAGCGGATCACGGCCCCCACCCGGACCATGTGCCTCCGCTGCCACTCGGGGTCCGGCGGCGGCCAGAACTTCAAACGCGGCGACCTGGAATATGCCCTGCGCGACTGCGACCGGGAATTCGACGTGCACATGGCTTCCGAGGGTGAAAACCTGTCCTGTGCCGACTGCCACGCCGGTGGCGACCACCGGGTGCGCGGCCGGGGCACCGACCTGGCGGGCACCGACCTGCCGGACAAGCCGCTCAACTGCGACGGTGAGTGCCACGGCCCGGCTCCGCACAAGGCCAAGGCGCTGAACCACCACTGCGAGAAGATCTACTGCACCGTCTGCCACATCCCGGAATTTGCCAAGGAAGATGCCACCGACATGTTCCGCGACTGGTCCACACCGGTGCACAAGACGGACATCAACAAACACGCCCCCACCATCCGCCTGGAAAAGAACGTGCAGCCGGTTTTTAACTGGTTCAACGGGATGACCACCATGCAGTTCATGGGCCAGGCGGCCACCACCCTCGAAGACGGCACGGTGGGGATCATGATGCCCGAAGGAAGCCGCGAGGATCCCAAGTCGCGGCTCTATGCCTTCAAGCTGCGCCACTCCAGCCTGCCGATCCTGAAGAAAGAACGCTGGCTGATCCCCATCGCCGTGGAAAGCTACTTTGTTACCGGTGATGTGGACCACGCGGTGCGCGAAGCGGCCGAAATCAACTACGGCATCCACAACCCGGAATACGAGTGGATCGGGACCACCCGCTACATGGGCATCTTTCACGAAGTCCAGCCCAAGGAAGCGGCCCTGGGCTGTCTCGACTGCCACAACGAGGGCGGGCGTCTGGACTGGAAGGGCCTGGGTTACGAGGCCGACCCGCTGGCGCAGTTCTTCAAGTAGCGGTGGAACCAGGAAAGACCGTAGAAAGAGGTGACTGTCACTCGTGACTGTCACCTCTTTCTATATGTCCAGCCGGTCAAAATTTTTCCTGGTTATCTCCGATTCAACGCTGCCGGTGTGAGCGATGCCCGCCGGTTCGAACAACATAAGCTTGACGTGGCCGTGGGGGACCACCCGGTGCTCCACGCCCCGCCCGACGATGCAGAACTCGCCGGGGTGCAGCCAGGTGGGTTCTTTCACATTCTTCTCCAGAACCTCCAGCTCACCATCGAGCACGTAAAACATCTCGTCCTCGTCCAGGTGGGTGTGCCAGGGAACCTTGTCCCCCTCACAGCGGACCAGCATCACCAGCTGGCCGTTCAGCTCGCCCACCACCTTTGGCGAGAACATGTCGGCGAACATCTCGAAACAGTCGCCGATGTTGATCACTTTGGCCATGCCTGCCTCC
>CBESOE010000183.1:0-7185 GCA_965531145.1 uncultured bacterium
CGGCCGCCGAAAAACCGGGTGGAGACACGATAGGCCGCCCGGTACCCGGCCACCCGTGCCGTGCGCTGGGCACTGGGGCTGTGGAAGCCGAAGGGCCAGGCAAGGTCGAGACACTCACCCCCTCCCTTTTCCTGGAGCATTCCCCTGGAGAGCCTCAGATCCTCCAGGGCCGTCCTCCGGTCCACCCCCCTGAGATCCACATGGGTGTGCGAGTGGCCGGCCAGGGATACCAGGCCGGAGGCCTGCATCATCGACAGTTCACTCCAGTTGAGATAGGCCCCGTCCTCACCGGTCTCGCTGTATTCCCTGTCCAGAGCCTCCCTGGTCAGCGTCCCCGCCCGTACATCTTCGAGGTTCGGCCGCGGCTTCCCCTCCCCCACCTTCGAGGTGATGATGAAAATGGTGGCTGGAACTTCGAAGTGGACCAGCATGGGGAAGGCGTAACTCCAGTTATCAAGGTAACCGTCATCAAAGGTTACCGCCACCGGATTGTCGGGCAGATCATCACCGCCGGCCACATAGTCATACAACTGATCGAGGGTCACCGGGCTGTAGCCGGTCTTGCGCAGGAACCCCAGCTGGTCGTTGAAGAGCCTCGGGCTGACATAGAGACCGCCGGGGTCGTCGCCCTCCGGCTCGGCCACGTGGTGGTAGCAGAGAACCGGCACCCAGGGTGTGCGGAAGTAGTGCCAGAGCCGGAAGATCATCCAACCGATGCAGCAGACCGCGAGGGCTGTGAGAAAAGGGATCACTCTCTTCTTCTTTCAGAGGATGACGCGTTATTGATCAGGGTTGATTCTAGTGTTGCCGGGTGTGCGGTGCAAGACGAGGCGGGGACGGATCATCCAGAGCCATCGCGAGCCACTGACCAGAAATTGGGGACGGTTCCCTAATTCACCAGGACAATATTGTACGTACCTATTAGGTAACCGTCCCCAATTTCTTGATTTTCCCTGAAACTATTGACTCTCCACTACGTAATTGGTAGAGTTCTGACCCTTCGGTCAGTAGAATGACTGGAGAGTCATCGGATTGACCGATTGGTCATCTGGCAGGAAAGGCGAGACGAATGGCGGAAAACAAGGAATCGAAGCAAGAGGTGGTGGCCCGCTACCGCACCGAGGCGATCATTGCCGCCACCCGCATGGTAATCGCTGCCCAGGGCCCGGAGTTTACTCTCGACCAGGTGGCCGAGAAGGCTGGTGTGGCCAAGGGGACCCTCTACCTCTACTTCCCCAGTAAAGACGAACTGGTCTTTACCGTGCTCAAGAACGACATCGGCTGGCTGCTGGAGAATACCCGCGAGGCGCTGGGGACCGACAGACCGCTGCTGGAGCGGATGCGGAAGATGGTTCACGACCAGTTCGAGTTCGTCAGCGCCAATAGAAACATCTTCCTCTACTACCGGGCGCGGATGGGCGGAAGCGAACACGCGGCACAGAAAGATTTCCAGTACCGGATGAAAGAGGAATACGACCAGTTCATCGACCTGATGACCTCACACTTCGAGAAAGCGATGGCTGCCGGCGAGATCAGGCCGCTCGAACCGCGACGGCTGGCACGAGTCTTCTCCGGCACCGTTGATTCGGTGCTGGTGGATTACATCATCAGCAGCCAGGAGACGCCCATCGACGAAGAAGTGGACTTTGTTCTCGACGTGGTCCTTCACGGAATCGCAAAAGGAGAAACCGAATGAACCGGGCATGGTGGGTATTCGCAATGCTGGTCCTGCTCCTGCCGCTGTACTCCGCTCCGCCGGCAACCGCCGGCGACACCGCCGGCGACACCGCCGCAGAGGAACAGCAGGGGGTGGAGACCGCAGCCGGCACCTCGTATACCCTGGAACAGGTGTTCCGCAAGGTGCTCTCGGACAACGAGACCATCGGTCGGGCCTGGGCCGAGGTGGCCAAGGCCGAGGCCGTGCACAGTGGGGCCTGGTCCCAGGTGATCCCCAGCCTGACCTTCTCCGGCAGCATGACGCGCTACGACAAGGCCCAGGAACTGGACTTCGGCGAGGATGAGGAGGGCAACCCGACGAGCTTCGAGATCATCCCGGAGAACGACTGGGCTTACATGTTCAACCTGCGCCAGGTGCTCTACGCCGGCGGCCGGCCGCGCCGGGCGCTGAAATACACCGACAACCTCCGCGACCTCTCGCAGCAGGGCCTGGAGCAGGTGCGTCAGCAGGTAATGCTCGCCGTGGCCGCCGGTTTCACCGAAATTCTCAAAGCCGAGAACGACATCCGGCTGGCCAATACCGACATGGAGCTGGCCACCCGCCAGCGCCAGGTGGCCCAGTCGCTGTTCGACGCCGGCGAGGCCGTCAGGGTCAGTGTGCTGCGGGCCCAGCTGGCCATGGTCAGCGCCGAACGGAAACTCATCAAAGCGGAGAACCGGCTGAAGCGCGGACGGGCGAGCTTCACCGCGCTCACCGCGATTGGCGGCGACTTCACCCTGATCAAGCCCCCCACTCCGTCCCCCGATCTCAGTGACCAGGAGGAACTGATTACCCAGGCCCTGGCCACGCGGCCCGAGATCCGCGCGGTGGACCTGGAGATCCGCAACGCCGAGCTGATGGTGGAGATCGCCCGCGGCGAGTGGCTGCCCACCCTCTTTGCCGACGTGAACTACATTCGCCAGAAGGCCGCATTCCCCACCGACCAGTGGTGGAGCGGGGTGCTCAGCCTCTCGCTGCCGATCTTTGACGGCGGACTGGCCCTCTCGCACAAGCGGGAGGCGGAGCAGGATCAGATCCAGGCCGAGCTGAAGCGGGACCAACTGGTGAGGTATGTGCGCAGCGAAGTGATCCAGACCCGGCTGACCACCCTCGACCTGCAAAAGGTCTACCGGGTGATTGAGGAGCAGGTGGCATTGGCCACCCTGACCTTCGAAGACATCGACAAGATTTACGCCGTGGGCGAGGCCACCGACCTCGACGTGCTGGAAGCCCGCAGAACACTGATCGAATCGGAACGCATGCTGAACGACGTGGAAAACGACATGATACTGGCGGCCTGTGCCCTGGAACTCAGCCTCGGCACCCTGGGTCGCGGGATCACCACCACCGCTGAAGGAGAACCGGAATATGCCCTGGAACAGTGAGCGCGCCGCCGCACTGCTGCTGCTTTTCGCCCTCTGCCCTTTGCTCGCGCTCTTCCCGGCCTGCAACGGAGACAGCGGCAAGATAGCCCTGGGCGGCACCGAACCTGCCGCAGAAGCGGCTGCCGGGTCAGAGCAGAGCGTACCGGTTTCCGCACAGCGACTGTCGGCCGAGGTCACCACCGCGTCGGAGGAGATCGTTTTCGAAACGGTGGGCAGCTTCCAGGGCTGGCAGGAAGTAACCGTCAGTTGCGAGGTGGACGGCAAGATCGACCGAATTCCGGTGGAGATCGGCCAGCGGGTCAACAAAGGCGACCTGCTGGCGCTGCTGGAAGAGACCGATTTCAAGCTCGGTGTGGCGCGGGCCGAGGCGGGCCTCGACATGGCCAAAGCCGACCGGGATAACGCGAAAAATGACTACGAGCGCAAGGAACAGCTCTACAAGGACAACACCATTCCCAAGTCGAATTTTGACAGCTTTGTCACCCGTCTGGCCCAGGCCGAGGCCAATCTGCGGATGGCCGAAGCGGTGCTGGCCCAGGCCCGCCACCGGCTGACCAAGGCCCGGATCACCGCCCCGGCGGCCGGCTACGTGGGACAGAAGCTGGTGGCCGAGGGCGAGTTTCTCAGCATGTCCTCGGGCTACGAGATGATCCGCCTGGTGGTGGACCAGCCGATGAAACTGGTCTTCGAGGTGCCGGAGAAGCTGGGGGTGCGGATCACCACCGGCGAGCCGGTGGAAGCGAAGGTGGCCGCCTTTGGCGACCGTCTGTTCAGCGGCACGATCCATGCGGTGAGCCCGTCAGCCTCCATCCGCACCCGCACCATCCCGGTGGAGGCGAAGTTCGACAACCGCGGCGGTGAACTGAAAAGCGGCTTTTTCGCCTCGGTGAGCCTGCGACTCCCCCGTGGCGACCAGATGCTGCAGATCCCCCGGGACGCGGTACGACGCAATGAGATCGGAGAGAGCTACGTGGACCTGGCCGACGGTGACAGCACCCGGCAGGTCGTGGTGAACGTGGCCGGAACCGAGGGCAGCAACTACCTGGTCACCGGCGATCTCGCGGCCGGCGACACCGTGCTCTACCACTGAGGGGCAGACCATGATCCTGGCAGACATATCCGTCAAACGGCCGATCTTCGCCACCATGGTGATCAGCGTGCTGCTGGTCTTCGGCCTGATCAATTACAACGAAATCGGGATGGACTTCTTTCCCGAGGTGGACTTCCCCTACGTCACCGTCCTCACCGTGCTCCCCGGCGCCGACCCGGAGACCATCGAACTGGAAGTCACCGACAAGATCGAAGAGGCGGTGAGCACCCTGGAGGGGATCAAGAGCCTCAGTTCATCCAGCTTCGAGGGTTTCAGCCAGGTGCTGATCGAGTTCGTGCTGGACAAGGACGGCGACGTGGCCGCCCAGGAGGTTCGCGACCGGGTGGCCTCGATCCGCGGCGAACTGCCCAGCGACACCGAACCGCCGCTGGTGGAGAAGTTCGCCATGGACGCCATGCCGGTGGTCTCGGTGGCGCTCTATGGCGAAGTGTCGATCCGCGAACTCACCGAGTTCGCCAAGGACAACATCAAGACCCGGCTGCAGAACATCCGCGGCGTGGGCCGGGTGAACCTGATCGGCAACCGCGAGCGCGAAGTGCGGATCTGGCTCGACGCCGACCGCCTGAAAGCCTTCGGGATCACGGTGGCCGAGGTGGAGCAAGTGCTGCTCACCGAGAACGTGGAGATTCCGGGCGGCCGCATCGAGCAGGGGTCCCGGGAACTGGTGGTCAAGACCCTGGGTCAGCTGGAGAGCGTAGAGGCCTTCGAGAACCTGGTGCTGGCCTACCACGAAGGGGCGGCGGTCCGCCTGCGTGACGTCGGCTACGCCGAGGACGGCCAGGAGGACGAACGCTCGCTGGCCAAGTGGAACGACCACCGGGCCGTGTCCCTGGAGTGTATGAAGCAATCGGGGACCAACACCGTGCGGGTGGCCGAGGCGATCAAGGCCGCCGTGGTGGAGTTGGAGCAGGAGCTGCCCGAGGGGCTGAAGATGGACGTGGTGATGGACAACTCCTTCTTCGTCACCAAGTCCATCGCCGAGGTAAAGAAGAACCTCATCGAGGGCTCCTTTTTTGCCGCGCTGGTGATCTTCTTCTTCCTGCGCAACCTGCGGGCGACCATCATCGCCACCCTGGCCATCCCGATCTCGGTGATCGCCACCTTCTCCTTCATGAACTATCTCGGGTTCACCATCAACAACCTGACCATGCTGGGGTTGACCATCTCGGTGGGGATGCTGGTGGATGATGCCATCGTGGTGATGGAGAACATCTACCGGCACATGGAGATGGGCAAGAGCCGTATGCAGGCGGCCCGCGAGGGCACCGCCGAGATCGGTCTGGCCGTGCTGGCCACCACCATCTCCATCGTCGCCGTCTTCGTCCCGGTGGCCTTCATGACCGGCATGGTGGGCCAGTTCTTCTACGAGTTCGGGTTGACCGTGGCCTTCGCCGTGACGGTATCCCTCTTCATCAGCTTCACCCTCACACCGATGCTCTGCTCCCGCTTCCTCAAGGTGCTGGACTGGCGGGTGATGCGATTGGGCCCCCTGTTTCACGGGGTGGAGAAGCTGATCATCTGGGCCACGAACGTCTACGGGCGTGTACTCGACTTCTGTCTCCGCCAGCGGGCGCTGACCATGCTGATTGCCACGGTGATCTTCTTTGCCTCGCTGTTCCTCGCCGCGCAGATTCCCAGCGAGTTCACCCCCCAGGAGGACGAGGGCGAGTTCACCGTCTTCGTGGAACTGCCCGAAGGGACCTCGCTGCGTGAGACGCTGCGCCGTACCGAAGAGGTGGAGGACGAGATCCGGGCCACCGGCTGGGTCACCGACATCTACACCACCATCGGCAAGGGCGAACGCGAGAAACAGAACGAGGCCGAGCTGCTGGTCAAACTGGTCCCGGCGGAAGAGCGGTCTTTCAACCAGCTGGCGGCGATGAACGAGCTGCGCGTCCGGCTGCGCACGTTCTCCGGCCGGCTGAAGACCAACGTGGTGGAGGCCCAGCGCCTCAGCGTCGGTGGCTGGGCACCACAGCTGTTCCAGTACTCGATCCAGGGCCCGTCGCTGGAGAAGCTGGAGGAGATCGCCAACGAGTATCTCCGCCGCATGCGGGAGAACGGCAACTTCGTCGACATCGACACCACCTTCGAGGCCGGCAAGCCCCAGGTCTCGGTGACTATCGACCGGGACAAGGCCGCCGACCTGGGAGTGAGCACCATCGGCATCGCCTCCACCATCGGTTCGCTGATCGGCGGCCGCGAGGTGGGCAGCTACAAGGAGTCGGGCAACGACTACGCAGTGCGCATCCGCCTGCAGCAGGCCGACCGGCTGGGTGCCAGTGACATCGGCCGCCTGGAGGTGCGGGCCAACGACGGCCGGATGGTGGAATTGAACAACGTGGTGACCACCACCCGCGAAGCCGGCCCGGTGGAGATCAACCGCCTCAGCCGCCGGCGCCAGATAATGGTGCTGGCCAACCTCACCGAAGCGCTGCCCCTGGGCGACGCGGTGGCGATTGTGGAGAGCTGGAACCAGGAGATCGACATCCCCGATGGCTACAAGACCGAAGTGGTGGGCATGGCCGAGATCATGATCGAGAGCTTTTCCAGCATGAACTTCGCCCTGCTGCTGGCCATCATCCTGATCTACATGGCCCTGGCCAGCCAGTACGAGAGCTTCATCCATCCGCTGACCATCATGCTCTCCCTGCCCCTCTCCATCGTCGGGGCCCTGGGTGCGCTCTACCTCTCCGGCCTGACCTTGAACATCTTCTCCATGATCGGCATCATCATGCTGATGGGGCTGGTGACCAAGAACGCCATCCTGCTGGTGGACTTCACCAACCAGTGCCGACGAGAAGGGCTGGACCGCCGGGCCGCACTGTTAAAGGCCGGTCCGATCCGGTTCCGGCCAATCATGATGACCGCCATTTCCACCATCGCCGCCGCCATCCCAGTGGCCTTTTTCGGCGGTTCGGGAGCAGAGACAAGAGCACCCATGGCCATCTGCGTCATCGGCGGCATGGTCA
>CBESOE010000184.1:0-7126 GCA_965531145.1 uncultured bacterium
CCCCGTTTTCTACCACCCTCCTTGCAGAGCAATGGCCGTACCAGATGGCGGCGCAGAACGACAGAAAAACAGACACATCGATAATCCTTTAATTTGCAAATATTTAGGGACGGGACAACATAGAAAATATGTCCTGGAAAGGCTGAAATGAACTGGCCGGATAAGACAAGTGGTTGACGTTGATTACAAGCTTGAAACCGGGCCATAAAAACGGAAGGAAGCTACTGAAAAAGAAGGGGTAAGTCGCTTACGGTTTTGCAAGGGGAATGACAGGATTGTCGAGCCGGCCGCGAAGCCTTTCGCCCTCGGCGGAAATGATGCGGGCTTCCACCAGCTGGCGCTGGCGCACGCCCTCGGCCGGGAACGTCACCTGGAGATAGTTTCCGCTGAGCCCCGTGGCCTCTCCGTCGTCATCGTCCACGGAGAGCACCACCAGTTGCTGGTGGGTATCCACAAAGCGGTGGGCAAACGTGCTGCGCAACTGGGCGGACAGGTCGCGGAGGTGGCGGCTGCGTGATTTGACCACATCGCCGTGGGGGCGGCCGGCCATCGCCGCCGCCGGCGTGCCCGGCCGGGGCGAAAAGGGGAAAACGTGGAGGTAGGCCAGGCCCAGTCCACCCACCAGTTCACAGGTGGCCTGGAAGTCTTCCGATCGTTCGCCGGGGAAGCCGACCATCACATCGGCGCCGATACACGCATCGGGCAGGGCCGAAAGGATCGCCGCCACCCGCTCACGGTATTGCTCGGCGGTGTATGGACGGTTCATCACCCCCAGCACGGCATTGGACCCGCTCTGCAGCGGCAGGTGGAAGTGGCGGGCCACCGAGCCGAAGCCGGCAATGGTCTCGATCAGCCGGTCGGTGAACTCGAACGGTTCGATGGAGCTGAGCCGGTAGCGCAGGGGGAGCCCCAGCTGCTGCAGCCGCAGGAGCAGGGTCACCAGGCTCTGATCCTCGCCGTCCGCAAGGTCCTCGCCCCACCGGCCCAGATGAACCCCGGAGAGCACCACCTCACCGAACCCCTCCTCGCCGAGCAGTCGCAACTGCTGCTCCACTTCCTCCCGGGGCTGGCTCCGGGATGGCCCGCGCACCGAGGGCACGATGCAGTAAGCACATTCTTCATCGCAGCCGTCCTGGATTTTGAGAAAGGGCCGGGAACGGTTGCCAAAGCGGGTCAGGACGCGGTTGAAGGTTGGCCGCTCCCCTTCCGGCGCGGTAGCCGGGGTGTCGCCGGCCAACAGGGCACCCAGGCGTTCCCGCTGGTTGCGGGTGACCACCAGGTCGACCCCGTCGATGCCTTCCAGGACAGCCTGGTCGCGCTCGGCATAACAGCCGGTGACCACCAGCCGGGCCAGGGGATGCTCGCGGACCAACTTGCGAATCAGCTGTCTCGCCTGGTAGTCGGCGCGGGTGGTGACGGTGCAGGTGTTGACCAGCAGGATGTCCGCTTCGTCCGGATGCTCCAGACGAACCAGCCCCCGCTCTTCCAGCTCGGAGGAGATGGCTTCGGCGTCATACTGGGCCACTTTGCAGCCCAGCCCCGTGACGGCAAAGCTGGAGGGCGGAGCGGGCATTGCCGTTCTCCCGGGGGGCCGCCGGTCAGAGCTTTTCGGCCGCCGCCTGCACCTTGCGTGATTTGGCCTCCACCGCGGCGGCCATCTTGCCCCGGGCGTCCTTGAGCTTCCCGGACAGGTCGGCGTCGGAGAGGCCGAGGATCTGCACGGCAAAGAGCGCGGCATTCCGGGCACCGGCCTTGCCGATGGCCATGGTGGCCACCGGGATCCCGGCCGGCATCTGCACCGTGGCCAGCAGGGCATCGAGACCGCCCAGCGGAGTGGCGTGGAGCGGGACACCGATCACCGGGATGGTGGCCTTGGAGGCCAGCACGCCGGCCAGGTGGGCCGCGGCCCCGGCACCGGCGATGAGCACCCTGATCCCGCGGGACTCCGCCTCCTGTGCATAGAGAGCGGTCTCCTCCGGCGTCCGGTGGGCGCTGCGCACGCTCACCTCGTGGGGCACGCCGTATTCCTTGAGCACCTTCACCGCTTCGGACATCACCTCGAAATCAGAGTCGCTGCCCATGATCACTGCAATCTTCGGTTCCATTTCAGTTCAGGCCTCCATTCACCATCTGTCATTGCGAGGAGCCCGCGAAGCGGGCGACGTGGCAATCTCGTTCGAGTCATCGCCGTTTCCAGGAGATCGCTGCTTTCGCCTGCGGCTCCTCGCGATGACATCCGTTTATTTTCCCTCAAGGTGCTTCAGCGCGCGCCAGCCGATGTCATTGCGGCGGTGGAGCCCGTCAAAGCTCACCCGGTCGGCCAGCCCGTAGCAGCGGTCGATGGCCTGCTTCAGGGTGGGGGCCAGCGCAGTGGCGCCCAGCACCCGGCCGCCGTTGACCACCACCTGCCCATCGTCCAGCCGGGTGCCGGCGTGGAAGACGATCTCGTCGTCACTGGCGGACGCGGTGTCCAGCCCCGCGATGGCCATGCCCTTCCCGTAGCTGCCGGGATACCCGCCGGAGGCCAGCACGATGCAGACCGCCGGGTCGTCGCGCCAGCGGGCGCACTCGGTCTCCAGCTGGCCGTTGGCCGAGCCGAGCATCAGCGGCACCAGGTCCTCATCCAGCCGGGGCAGGATGACCTGGGTTTCGGGATCGCCGAACCGGCAGTTGAACTCCAGCACGCTGGGCCCGTCGGCGGTCATCATCAGCCCGGCGTACAGCACCCCGCGGTATTCGATGCCGTCCTGCTCCATCCCGCGGAAGGCGGGGCGGATCACCCGCTCCATGATCACCTCTTCGGGGTTCGCCTCGGTGACCACCGCCGGCGAGTAGGCACCCATACCCCCGGTGTTCGGCCCGGTGTCGCCGTCCTGGGCGGCCTTGTGATCCTGGGAGGTGACCAACGGCAGGATCCGCTTGCCGTCGGAGATGACCATGAAGGAGAGTTCCTCGCCCACCAGGCACTGCTCCAGCACCAACCGGTCCCCGGCGTTGCCAAAGGCCCGGTCCACCATGATCTGCTGGATGCCCTCTGCCGCCTCGGCCCGGTCATGGGCGATGATCACGCCCTTGCCGGCGGCCAGGCCGTCGGCCTTGAGCACCACCGGAAACCCGAAGCGTCCCGAGTCCACCACCCGCAGGGCCTCCTCCGCGCTGGAACAGACCTGGAAGTCGGCGGTGGGGATCTGGTGCCTGGCCATGAACTCCTTGGCAAAGACCTTGCTGCCTTCGAAGCGGGAGGCCATCTGGTTCGAGCCGAAGATGGGCAGGCCGCGCTTCTGGAACTCGTCCACGATACCCAGGGTCAGCGGCAACTCCGGGCCCACCACGGTGAGGCCCACCTTCAGCCCCTCGGCGAAATCAGCCAGCTCCACGATGTCCGACGCACCGATGTCGACGCAATCCGCACAGCCGGCGATCCCGCCGTTGCCCGGTGCGCAGTACACTTCAGTGACCAGGGGCGACTGCCTGATTTTCCAGACCAGCGTGTGCTCACGCCCTCCTCCTCCCACCACCAGTACTCTCATCTTCTGGTCTCCCCCGATCCGGCGGCAGCGCCGGCCCATTACCCCCGGATGTTGCATTTTGTCAAGGATTGACAGCGATTGTCGAACGTATCACAGGCCATTTGTGCGGTCAAGAATCGGCACCGGGATCAGTAGTGACGCCCCAGACGCAGGGCCATCCCCACCAGACGGAAGAGCGACATGCGCCGGACCCGGGTGAAGAGCCAGCCGTAGGTGACCTTGAAGACCAGGTGGTAGAGCGGGTTGCCCGGCAGCCGGATCAGCCGCCGGATCAGCGGCTCCAGCCAGGGGAGGCGAACCGCAAGGTAAAAGAACTTGTGCAGGTTCTCGATCTGCCGTTTTTCCTTCGAGCCGATGATACTCTGCCGGAACCAGGAGTGGTCAAAGGCCCCCTCGGTTTCACCGCCGGAGGGCAGGCAGCCCTGCTCGCGACAGATCGACTCCAGTTCGGTTCCCGGGTAGGGTTGGAGAATGGAGCACCAGGGATAGTCGGTGCCGATGCGCTGGTTGATGTGCACCGTCTCGAAGGCATCCTCCAGGCGTTCCCCGGGCAGCCCGAGCATATTGAAAGTCAGGATGCGGATCCCCTCCTCCCGCAACCAGCCGGCGGTGCGCTCGATGTCCTCGTTCTTGATATTCTTCTTCAGCACGGCATCCCGCAGGCCCTCCACACCGGTCTCCAGGCCGAAAAAACAGGTGTCCGCTCCGCTGGCCGCCAGCTCGCGGATCATCTCCCGGTCGGCGGTGTCGGCGCGCATGGTGCAGGAGAAGGGCAGCCCCACCTTTGTGCGGTAGAGGGCGAGGAACTCCGAAAGCCAGCTCTTGGACATCACCAGGGTGTCGTCGACAAAGCGGGCGAAATCGAGGCCGAAGTCGGCCTGGACGCGGAGGATCTCCTCCACCACGTGCTCCGGGCTGCGCTTGCGGACGATACGCCCCTTGCCGCGGTAGATCTCGTTGAACCGCTGGTTCATGCAGTAGGAGCAGTTGTAGGGGCAGCCGCGCCCGGTGATGAATTTCTTGGTCGAGGCCTTACCGAGGAAGGGGTAGCGGCGGTAGAAGCTGCGGTCCGGCGCGGGCAGGGCATCGAGATCCTCCACCAGCGGCCGGACGTCGTTGCAGGCCACCTTGCCGTCGTCGCCCCGGACCCAGAGGTTGGCCACGTCACTCCAGCCGTCACCGGCGTCCAGCCGGTCCCCCAGGTCGGCCACCGCGCCCTCCCCTTCGCCGCGGCAGAGGATGTCCACCGGCCAGTCACCGATCACCTCGGGGAAGAAGGTGGGATGGGGGCCGCCGACGATGGTCAGCGGCCGGCCGTTTTTCCGGTCCGTCCTGATATCCTCCAGCGTGGCCAGCACCCAGGTCAGGTTGGCGATGGAACTGTAGAGCCCCACCACATCGGGCCGCACCCGTTCCAGTTCCTTCCGGACCTGCTGCGGCGTGCCGGTGACCGCTGCCTCCGCCTGGTGGCCGCGGCTCTGCAGATAGGAGCAGACACCGAGGGTGCCCAGATACTCGGTGAGGTAGTTCTGCAGGAAGAGGAACCTGGCCATGATCACCCCGTGCCGGGCCGGCCCCGGCTTGCGGCCGGCGGTTGTCCGGCCGTAAGATGGCTCCCGCCGGTGATTGGTCACCGGCGATCAAGAGAGAAGAAAATACCACGAATGCCCACGCCCCGCCACACTGAGAACGGTCCGCCAACCGGCGACAAGCAGCATTTCCAGGTGACCGCCGCGTTGATCCGGCGCGAGGACGGCCGGTTCCTCATCGCCCGCCGGCCCAGCGGCGGAATCCACGGGGGCCTCTGGGAGTTCCCCGGCGGAAAGCTGGAAAAGGGGGAGAGCCTCGAGGCCTGTCTGGCGCGGGAGATCGACGAAGAACTGTCGCTGTCCATCAGGGTGGGCCGGCAGCTGGCCTCGGCGGACCAGGACTACCCGGGTTTCGGCATCACCCTCCACCTCTTCGAATGCACCGTGGCCGCCGGCGCCGAGGCACCTCCGGACGGGTATCGCATCCGCTGGGTGCTGGGCAGCGACCTGCACCGCTTCAGCCTGCCCGAGGCCGACCGCAAACTGGTGGACCGCCTCGCCGACCAGCTTTGACTGTCATCAGATATCTTTGCGCTTGTGACGGTTGATGAACCAGAGGCGGCGGATGGCCTCGCTGCGCCGGAATTCCGCCCGTTCCTCGTCGGTGAGTTTATCGGGGAGCAGGTGGACCTTCCACTTCAGCCAGGCGCCCCGGTCCACCATGCGGGCCAGGGGGAAAAAGAGGAGGCGGCGCAGGCTGCCGATGGGGAAGTTGAGCGCTCCGGAGAAGTCGATGAGAAAAATCCGGTGGTCGCGCTCCCGGACCAGGATGTTTTCGCGGCACCGCAGGTCGTTGTGGGTGAGCCCGGCGGCCTGCATGGTTTCGATCACCTGCTGCAACTCAGTCAGCAGGGCGCCCATGTCGTACTGTTCGTTGGTCCGCAGGGCACTCAGCCGGTCACCCTCGATATACTCCAGCAGGATGGACCAGCGGTCCGGCTGCCCGTAGCTGCGGGGAATGCCGGGCAGGCCGGCCAATTTGCTGTAAGCCCGTTCCTCGCGGGCCAGCTGCCAGGCGCCGAGCCAGCGCACGGGCCACGACTTGCGGCGGTAATCCTTGAACACCGCCTTGTGCCCCTCGCACTCCAACAGGCAGACATCGGCCTTGGACCAGCGGCCCAGTACCAGCACCGTGCGGTCCAACCGGTCCAACCGCTCCCGGTTCCCGGCCAAACCGCTCCAGATCCCGGTGCTGTGGCCGGCGACTTCATCCGCTGCCGGTTGATTGGTTTCCGTGTCCACCTGGCCCCCGAGACGTTGAACCAGCGGCCGCACCGGCGGCCCCGCCGGCGATCAATACCGTTGGGAATGGGAGAATCGCTTCAAATTCTGTTCAGATTATTGTATATGTGAGACGGTTTTTAAAGGGGAAGCATCCAAATTGTCCACAATCGGAAGGGACAGCGAACACATGGTTGAAGAAAAGGCACCCTCACCGCCCACCTCCGAAGGGGGCCGCCCCCTCTATGGCGACCGTAGCCCGCTGCTGGGCTATATCCGGATCGGGCTCTCCTTTGCGCTGGCCATCGCCGTGCTCATTCTGGCCCAGCCCACCCCGCTGCTCTTCATCCTCGGCTTGCCCTTTGTGCTGGCCGGTGAGTGGTTTCACACCTGGGCCCACGGCCACCTGATCAAGACCACCGAGCTGATTACGTCCGGGCCTTACGCCCACACCCAGAACCCGTTGTACCTCGGCCGGATCCTGATGGTCACCGGATTCCTGATCATCGCCCAACTCCCCTGGAAGCTGAACTGGATCATTCTGATCGCGGCCTTCGCCACCTTCTTCGCCTACTACATGCCGCGCAAGACCCGCCGCGAGGGCCGGCGGCTGAAGGTGTTTCACGGCGATGCCTGGGTGGACTACAACAAGAACGTGCCGGTGCTCTTCCCCTCTCTCACGCCCTACGCCAAATCGGCAGGCAAGAAGTTCTCGCTGAACACCATGCTCACCACCAACCGCGAGTGGATCATGCACCTCTGCTTCTTCGCCGGGATGGCCATTCT
>CBESOE010000185.1:0-7113 GCA_965531145.1 uncultured bacterium
AGTCACCCCTACCAATTTTGTGTCACTTTGCAATGTTGTTTCGTATGTGACAATGTCATGCCCTATACGACCTGGCCTGCTGAGGGTCTGAGTCCACAGGTTAGCATTCGTGAGGGGATGGGTAGCCGGTGGCATGGATGCGTGCGTCCTGCTCCATCATGCGGGGCAACTTCACCTGAATACTTGGCATTCCTCTCGTGGGCGGGCAGCTATGGTCGTATTGGGGAAACATAACCAAAGAAGCCTTGTGTTGATGCAGTTCAGTTCCTATATATTAAGGCATCTGCTCTCCACAAATGCATTACTACTGCCTCTGGGAGATAAGGAATGTGTGCATCGGATCAGTATCTTGCGGTTCACTTACGCCGGACTGACCCCTCGCGGATAATCGCATTCGTTCGCCCACGGGACGCCTGTCGCCTCTCTTCATACAAACACTCACAAGGAGATGTGCCATGAGACGCACAATACTTACGCTCTTACTGCTCTGTCTCCCCTTGGTGGTCTCGGCAGACACCATCCGCGTCCCCGGCGACCAGCCCACGATCCAAGCAGGTATTGATGCAGCCGTGGATGGCGACACCGTCCTAGTGGCCGACGGCACCTGGACCGGTCCCGGCAATCGAGACATCGACTTCCTGGGCAAGGCGGTGACCGTCCGCTCGGAGAACGGGCGCGATGCCTGCACGATCCATTGTGACGGGGGTTCGGACAACAACCACCGGGCGTTCCGGTTGGTCAACGGTGAGGGGTCCGGCTCGGTTATCCAGGGATTCACGATCCGGGATGGCTATCACACGCACGACGGCGGGGCGATCTACGCTTCGGGGTCCAGCCCGCGGATTCTCGACAATGCATTTATCAGCAACGTTTCCTGGGGTAACGGCGCCGCCATCCACTGCGGCGGCTCCACGCTGATCAGGGGGAATAGATTTGAACAGAATTTCGCCATCTTCAGCTATGGCGGCGCTGTGAACACCCTGGGCGGATCTGTTCTGCTGGCGAACAACGTAATTTTGGACAATACCGCCGATTACGGCGGAGGTGGCATCTCTTGTCATGGCGGGACGCCGACCATCGTCAACAACCTGATCTGGAACAACGTGCAGTACGAATACGACGACTGGGATCCGAATTATGGCGGCGCCGGCATCGCCCTCTACAACAACTGTATGGCGGAGATCACCAACTGCTCCCTGGTCAACAACTACGCTGAGCTGTATGGGGGCGGCATTCTCGTGGCCAACACCTCCACCCTCGTCTGCCGCAATTCCATTCTCTGGGGCAACACCTCGGGAATAACCTCCCGGGAGGA
The DNA here is from genome assembly GCA_965531145.1 of uncultured bacterium. Lineage (GTDB taxonomy): Bacteria > Acidobacteriota > JAQAZP01 > JAQAZP01 > JAQAZP01 > JAQAZP01. The sequence continues at coordinate 1,316 of CBESOE010000185.1, forward strand.
AATCGATTACCACAACGGGGCAACGGTGGTGGTCGAATACACCAACATCACATACGGTTGGGACGGCATAGGGAACCTGAGTCTCAATCCCCTCTTCATAAACGGGCCCGATGGCCCGTACTACTTGCAACAGAAAGCTGCCGGGCAATCCGAAACCAGCCCCTGCGTGGATGCTGGAGACCCTACGGCAGGTGTTGTTGCCGGCACCACCCGCACCGACGAACGACCCGACACCGGCGTCAACGACATGGGCTTCCACTACCCGACCGCTGATCCGGGTTCCTGGCCCGGCATCATCGTGGGCCTCGGCCCCTCCCCGACCAACCCGCCGCGCATCCGGGTCTTTCCCCCGGAAGAGGGAGCGATCCGGACCTACGCCTTCCAGGCCTATGGCGCCCCCCATCACGGGGTGAACCTCGGCGCTGGTGACCTGAACGGGGATTTCATGGACGAGGTTCTCACAGGCCCAGGTCCTGGTGAGATGTTCGGGCCCCACGTGCGGGGTTTCGAGGTGGACGGCACACCCCTCCCCGGCCTGAGCTTTTTTGCCTACGGCACCAGCAGATATGGCGTCAACGTGGCCGCCGGTGATTTCGACGGCGACGGTTTCGACGAGATCATCACCGGCCCCGGGGCCGGTGCGGTGTTCGGCCCCCATGTCAGGGGGTGGGACTACGACGGCACGGGAAGTGTGATCCCGGTGAACACCGTCAACTTCTTCGCCTTTGGCACTCCGAAATGGGGTGTCCTGGTGGCCGGCGGCGACCTCGACGGTGACGGCTATGACGAAATCGTCACCGGTGCCGGGCCGGGGCCACACTACGGCGCCCACGTCCGGGGATGGAACGTGGACGGCGGCCCGACATCCTCGATCCCTGGGATCAGCTTCTTTGCATACAACACACCGCGATACGGTGTTAGGGTCACCTGCGGCGACCTCGACGGCGACGGTATCGAGGAGATAGTCACAGCGCCGGGTCCCTCACCGGTCTTTGCGGCCCACATCCGTGGCTGGAAATATGACGGAGTCGCAGTCACCGCCATGACGGGGGTGAACTTCCTCGCTTGGTTGCCGGGCGAAGCTCTCTACGGGGCTAGTGTCTCCTCCGGAGCCGACCTGAGCGGCGACGGCCGGGACGAGATCGTCGTGGGCGCTGGACCTGACCCGGCAGTTGACACCCATGTCCGGGTCTACACCACCGACGGGGCACAAACGACGCTCTGGTTCTCGCTCCAGGCCTTTCCCGACGGCTGGACTCATGGGGCGATGGTGGCGGCGGGGAGGTTCTGAACGGAGACATACCGCCGGATGACAAGCTGATCGTCCCCTCCACCACCTGCACGGTAACGGGGATCACACCGTAGTTGGACGCACCGCACCGGCTTGGGATTACCTGGGCCGGTGCTTCTTACGTACGGCTATCTCGCCCACGCCAAGCCCTGGTGGCAGAGCTAGGTAGCGGTGGGTGCGATATAGCTGGCGCCTGATCGGCGCCATAGCTTGCCGTCAGCCTCAAATTGCAGGACGCGGCAGCACGACAAGCGCGGCAGCACGACCTTTACTCCTGCGTGGCATTCTGGTATCATTATTAGGTTATGCGCTGATTTGAATCTCAGCTTGCGGGCGCACAATAAATTCCGCTAAAGCGAACGGTAATGAATACGAACCCGCTTTGGCACACGCAGGCTGGAGCGGGTTTTTTCATGCCTCGAATCAGCACACGACAGTAAGCACAGCGCCGATTTGATCATCAGATTGCGGGCGCTCAATAAATGCGGCTAAAGCGAGTAGCGGAAGTCTATCCGGCCCGCTTTGGCCCTGAACCAGCCGAGGCGGGCCTTTTTCGTGCCCACCTGGTGAACGAGAGGAGAATGGATCATGAAAAGTTTACCGAGGCACGATGAAGAGGCAAGTATGACAAACGCTGAATTCGCAGCCGAAGCGGCCCTTGCGCAAGAAGCCGTGAAGGTTGCCAAGCGCCAGCGGCAGCGCATACTGGACGAGTGGACCCTGCTGAAATGCCCGTATCAGGTAGGCGACGAAATCGAAGTCCCGTCCGGAATTCGCAATGGCACCCCAGCAGAGGTGACGGAAATCAAGGTTGAGCCTGATGGTCTGCCAAACTACCGCTGGGTTGTGTCCTACCTGTCCATCAAGAAGCCAACCTGGCATTACTACTTCACCGAGCGCATCGAAATGGATCGCCCAATATAAAGGACAACATCATGGCCAAAGACCGCCTGCCCAAGGGTCCAGCCCTGTATTTCAGGTTGGAGCAGCACTACCAAGTCGCCGCCTTCGACGTGCTGGCCCTGGCAAAACTGCACCCTCACCCTGCGGACTCCCTCGGCCGGGTTACCGAGCGGGCCTTCTGCCTCATGGTGGACGAGCTGCGCCGGCAAGGCCTGCTCCCGGAATACAAATCCACCCACGACATCATGATGCGCTTTGCGCACTTCAAGCCTGATATGTTCGCGGGGCTGAAGCCCCAGCCGAAACTGCAGATTGCCTCTGAGGAGTCCCAGATTCGCCAGAAGGTCAATGAAGAGATCGAAGTCACCGAGGCTGCCACAGAACATGCGTTGTGGCTGGACGAGCTCCAGACACCCTGGGAGAGCCTTGTGATGCTGCCCGCGGAGCAAGTCCGCCTCTTTCTTGACGACAACCCCGAGGAACCCATAGCCAAACACTGGAACGATGACGAGGACGACGAGGCCAGGATTCGCGCCTACCAGGTGGTCCTGGCATCCTTGCCGGATGAGACATGGTTGTCCGAGCCGGTATTGAAGAGCATCAAAGTTCGCACACTTGAATATAGGAGTTATTTCAATGACCAAGAACGCCAAGAAGCCCAATCCGACACCGCCGACACCCCCACCGGGGTCCGTCCGGAGGGAGATGAACGTGGAGTTGAGCCCAGACGACAAGATCCTCCTGGAACAACTGACATCACTGATGAACCTGCAGAAGCAGATGACTGAATGTTTGCACCAGGGCAACCAGACCCTGTTGGCCATATCCAAACATGTCTTCGATGGCATCCTCCTCGCCCAGCCTGATGCGGACCAGCTACCCCAGCCGGACCTTAAGGAGGACCCTGACCACACCGCCTGACCAGGAGGAGGGAAGCATGCGCCCCAACATTCTCCACAGCACCTATCGGCCAAACTTCTCTAGCCGTCTCAGCAGGCGATCTGGCCGAGAGGCACATGGGGAGACGGCCGTTCATCATGTCGAACGGTATTTGGTGAGATTCCTGGTGCACATCGATTATTCCGGGGCACTCTCCGTTTGCTGCGACGAGGTCTCCGTTTCCTGCTCGGGCAGCTTCGCCCGCCACTCGGCAGCTTTCTCCGGCTTGCCCCAGTCGTCGTAGAGGTCGATAAGGAGCAGCTCGATCACGTCCCTTGTCTCGCTGTGTTCAGGGCCCCATACCTTTTTGTTTTTCTCGTAGCATTCGATGGCCAGGGTTTCGGCCTCCTGCCATTTGCCCTGTTGAGCCAGGGTTTTGCCAAGCCCCCAGAGTGACCAGAGCGTCATAGGGTGCTCCTCGCCCAGCACACGGCGGCGGATTTCGAGTGTCCGAGCATGCAGCGGCTCGGCCTCATCGTAGCGGCCCTGGCTTCTGTAGAAGTTGGCCAGGTTGTACATGGTGACCAGCGTGGTCGGGTGCTCCTCACCCAATACGCGTTTGTGTAGCTCCAACGCCCGTACATACAGCGGCTCGGCCTCGTCATACCGGCTCTGTCCTCTGTAGACGACGGCCAGGCTTAGCATGGAGTACGCCGTGGAGGAATGTTCCTCGCCCAGCACACGGCGGCGGATTTCGAGTGTCCGAGCATGCAGCAGTTCAGCTTCTTCAAGCCGACCCTGCAACATATACAGCTCGGCCAACGTGCCCATAGAGCCCAGCGTGGTCGGGTGCTCCTCCCCCAGCACGCGGCGGCGGAGTTCAAGCGCCCGCACAAACATCGGCTCGGCCTCGTCATACCGGTGTTGACTTTTATACACCGCGCCCATGTCATAAATAGAGCGCAGCGTGTCCGGGTGCTCCTCACCCAGCACACGGCGGCGGAGCTCAAGAGTCTGCACGTACAGCGACTCGGCTTCATCGTAGCGGCCCTGGCTTCTGTAGGAGTCGGCCAGCCAGCCCATGGAGGTCAGTGTGTGTGGGTGCTCCTCACCCAGCACACGGCGGCGGAGTTCCAGAGTCCGCACGAGAAGTGGTTCGGCCTCATCGTAGCGACCCTGGATGTCGTACAGACCGGCCAGCCAGTTCATGGAAGTCAGCGTGTCCGGGTGTTCCTCGCCCAGCACGCGTCGCTGAAGTTCGAGCGCCTGCACAGCCATCGGCTCGGCTTCGTCCCTCCGGCCTTGTGAATAATACAGCCGTCCCAAGTTGTACATGGATCGAAGCGTGTCCGGGTGCTCCTCGCCCAGTTCCCGCTTCCGGATCTCGAGCGCGGTCTCAAGATGCGGTTCGGCAGAGGGATAATTCCCCAGTGCGTAGTGGGTTCTACCGATAGTCGACCGGAGAGTGGCCTCGACCAGCGGCTGGTCAGGGAAAGCCGTATCGATATCTTTCGCGGCCTTGTCCAGCATCCCCTCAATGGTCATTTTGGGCCCCTGGACTTCGGCCGGGTCCACGGATGCCAGCATGTCACTCAAGAACGTGATCGCAGTTTCAGCCTCTTCCTCCGAGGTCAGCGCCCGGTCCTCCGAGGCCAGCGCCCGGTCCCGCTCCCTCTCGGCCCTGAGATACATCCCGGTGCTCACCACCAGCCCCACCGCCAGCACGACGAAGATGGACGTCAGGGCGCCGAAGAGTGCCTTGTGACGCCGGGCAAAGATTCGCAGCTGGTAGACGATACTCGGCGGCCGGCCGACGATCGCCTCGCCGGCAAGATACCGCCGGATGTCCTGGGCCAGTTCCACCGCCGACTGGTAGCGCCGCTCACGCTCCTTCTCCAGGGCTTTCAGAGCGATGGTCTCCACGTCACCTCTGACGTGCCTGCTGATCGTGCTCGGCCGGGTGGGCGGCTCCTCGCGGATCACCCTCGTCACCTCGTGAAACGCCTTCTTCCTCACGTCATAGGGCAGCCGGCCGCAAAGGAGTTCATACTGCACCACCCCCAAGGCATAAACGTCGCTCCTGGTGTCGATGTCGTGGGGGTCGGCCTCGCACTGCTCTGGCGACATGTATTGCAGGGTGCCTATCAACTGCCCCACGTCGGTCTGCAGAGTGGTCAGGGCCATGTCCGAGTCGGTGGAGCGGGCCACGCCGAAATCGATGACCTTCACCTGTCCCTGGGGATTGACCAGGATGTTGCCCGGCTTGAGATCGCGGTGGATGATCCCCTTCTGGTGGCCGTGATGGACGGCATCGCAGACCTGGGCGAAGAGCTGCATACGCTCCCTGGTGCCCAGTTTCTTCTCCGCAGCATACTCGGTGATCGGCCGGGCGTTGGGGATGTATTCCATGGCGAAGTAGGGTATTGGCCCAGTGCCGTCGTCGTGGGTGCCCGCCTCGTAGACCTGGGCGATACCCGGGTGCTGCAGCCGGGCCAGTAGCTGGGACTCGTATTCGAAGCGGCGCAGGGCACTGTTGGAGGCAATGCCCGACTTCATCACCTTGAGGGCCACAGTTCTTCGCGGCTTCTCCTGCAGCGCCTCGTAGACCACGCCCATGCCGCCCGCGGCGATGACCCGTTTGATGGTGTAACGGCCGATCTTTTTGGGGATGGGCGGGGAGTCGGAGGTTTGCCCCTTGCCTGCCGCGGCATCGAGGGGGGTGGCT
>CBESOE010000186.1:0-7066 GCA_965531145.1 uncultured bacterium
CCCCCCCGCGGCTGTGGGGGCGCGGGCCGTTACCGCCACCACCACCATCACCATCACTACCATGGCGGCAGCAGACACCGGCGGGCAAGCGCAACCCGGCCTCCCTCGTCAGGCAGGCCGGGCGGAGTGGGCAGCGCCCAGCCGAGAAACAGCAACATATACTCCAAGAACCAGAACGCGGGACGGATGGCCCAGAGGCCCGGGGGCAGCGGCGCCCGGCCAGCCACGGCCGCGGGCAAGTCGAACAACCTCGTGACCGATTCCAGGGGAAATGTCTACCGCCAGGGTTCCAGCGGCAGCTGGGACAAGCGTTCGGGTGGCAGCTGGAAGTCGAGCTCGGCGCCGAGCGGCTCGAAAACAAGCAGCCAGCCCAGCGCCCGTTCGCGCGGACAGTCACGGAGCAAGAGTTACGGCTCTTTCGGCGGCAGCCGGGGCGGCGGCGGCCGGGGCGGCGGCGGCGGTCGGAGGAGATAACGGGGTTCACATCCATCGTCATTGCGAGGAGCCCACAGCCGTGGGCGACGAAGGAACAAGACTCTTTTGTCATCGCGAGGAGCAGGCGCAGCCTGCGACGTGGCGATCTCTCCTGATACAATACTGCGGCTCAGGAAACTGCCGCGTCGCCAGCTTCGCGGGCTCCTCGCAGTGACAGATATGGGCGGTGCTGTTCCTTTTGCTGACTTCCCGTTGATCGTCACGGGTCAGTGGCTCGCAATGACAATCGGATAACTCAGAATATGGGAGGGTGAACATGTCTCGTAAGATTCCAACGGCATTAATCCGTCTGCCAGCACTGCTGCTCGCCTTCTTTATCCTCCTCTTCGCCACCAGCCTCCCGGCCCAGGAAGCAGCGGCACCGTCCAAAGAACCCGCAGCCGCGGCGGCCACAGAGCAACCGCCGAAAGAGCAGGCGGAAGAAAAAGGTGGCATTGTCCTCCCGGCAAATGTGGTGAAGCGCGCGCCTGCCGACCAGCGGGCGACGCTCAGCATCATGAACCGCAAAATCACCCGGTTTCGGGCCGAGGTTACCGGGTCACCACCGAAAATACGCATCGAGGAATCGATCAACCGGATCACATCATTGTTCGACCAGGGCATCACCGGCCCGATTGACACGTATCCCATCCCCCGGGCGGTTCTCGTCCGCATCGACAAGAAGACCATTTTTGCCCTGGTGGATGAGGACCTGGACCTGATCGCGGGCGAAACGCTGGAGAGCCGGGCTGCCGAAGCCGTGGCAAACCTCGAGAAGGCCATTTCCGAAGCGGAAGAGATCCATATGCCGCAGCAACTCCTCCGCCAGGCGATCAATGCCCTGGTGGCCACCATTATTTTTGTTCTGTTGATCTGGCTGTTGCGAAGAACCCGGATAATCATCGAGAAGAAGTTCCTCAAGACCACCGGCAAGGGACTGCAAAAGAGTATCGCCGGACGGATTGCTTCGGGAAGGGACCAACGGGCGAAGATCATCGCCCTGGTGCGGCGCGTGGTTATGCTGACCTACGTGGCAGCCCTCCTGGTTCTCACCTACCTCTGGCTCACCCACGTCCTGATACGGTTCCCCTTCACCCGACCCTGGGGTGAGGCTCTGGGTAGTTTTCTCCTTGGTATCCTGGTCTGGATGGGTAAGGGCATAATCAGCGCCCTGCCCGGGCTGTTCACCGTCCTGGTGATCATTGTCATCACCCGCTGGGTGATCCGCCTGATCCATGCGATTTTCGATGCGGTGGAGGTGGGCCGCCTGGAACTCCCGGGCATCCACCCCGAAACGGCCAAACCCTCCCGGAAAATCATCTCCGGGTTGGCCTGGCTGCTGGCCCTGGTGGTGGCCTACCCCTTCCTCCCGGGCAGCGGTACCGATGCGTTCAAGGGGCTGAGCGTCTTTATCGGACTGGTGATCTCCCTCGGGTCCACCGGCATCGTCAACCAGCTGATGAGCGGCCTGATGCTGATGTATTCACGGGCCCTGCGCGAGGGCGACTTCGTCAAGGTGGGCGACGTGGAGGGGACGGTGCTTGAGCTGGGCATGCTCTCCACCAAGGTCCGCACCCGGTTCCGGGAGGAGGTTACCGTGCCTAATGCGGTGGTCATCTCCCATGAAACCTTCAATTACAGCCGCAATCCCGAAGAGGGCGTCACCGTCAACACCGTGGTGACCATCGGCTACGACACGCCGTGGCGGCAGGTCCATGCCATGCTGGAGCAGGCGGCGGCAAAGACCGAGGGTGTGCGCGACGAACCATTGCCTGTCGTCCTGCAGACCGGACTCTCGGACTACTATCCTGAATACAAGCTGATCGCCGTCATCGGGGACGCGGAGACCCGTCCCCGAGTGATGTCGCAGCTCTACGCCAACATCCAGGACATCTTCAACGAGCACGGAGTGCAGATCATGTCCCCGCACTACATCGCTGACCCGCCGGAACCGCTGATCGTGCCCCCGGACCGCCGGAATCCGCCGCCGGCTCCGCCGGAGGGCAAAGAGGATGGCCGATAAACCGCACGGTTCGAGTTCTGGTGACCACCCTGATCGGAGGGGGGCTTCCTGAACCCGGCCATTCGGCCCTTTTCAATGGTAAGATAATGGAATATCGAACAGGACGATTTCGCGAGGAGGATAATTCATGAAATTCACCAGATCCCTGACCCTGATGACCTGCTTCCTGCTGCTGGTCACTACCGCCGGCATGGCCCAGACCCCACCCGAACGGCTCATCGGCCGGATCATCAACACCGGAAGTGGTGGGGGCAGCGCCCACTTCACCCTGCAGATCGACCAGTTGACCCCGGACGAGGAGATGGACCGCCTCCGGATCCTGCTCCAGGAAAAAGGTGAGGGTGAGGTGATCAAGTCGATGGAAAAGATGCCCACCATCGGTTGGCTGAGGGTCGCCGACAGCATCCGTTACAACGTGGCGGTGATCGAGTCGATCCCCACCCCGGACGGCGGCCGGATCATCAGGGTGGTCACCAGCCGGTCACTGGCGTTCGGCGAAGTGATGCACACCACCCGGTCCCGGAAATACCGCTTCGGTATCGCCGAGGTCATGCTCGGCCCTGACGGGACGGGTGAGGGCTCGGTGCTCGCCGCGGCCCGGTTCAAGTTCAATAAGCAGGGTGACCTGGAGATCGAGAGTTTCGGCATTGGTCCGGTGAGGGTGCTCAACATTCAGACCAAGCCGGGGGACGGGAAATAGAGACCAGGCCGCATATCGATGCCGGGCTCCGGTCCGGAAAGCACACATGGAGGGGAGTCGCCAGGACTCATGAACAAAGCAACCGGGCAAAAATCCGAAAGTGACCAGGAACACCGCACCCTGCGGCACGCCATGTTGCTGGTGGTGCTGCTGGTGATGATCCTGCTGGGGCCGTTGGCCGGAGCCGATTTGAACATGGTGATTTTTCTGGGCGCCATGGCCGTGGTCGCGGTGCTGCTGGACGGCTGGCGGCACCGGACAAAGGTGGCAGTCACCATCATTGCCATGCCGGTCATCACGCTGGTCGCCATCCAGTTTCTGCCGCAGGGATCGAGGTGGAGGGTGCTTTTGCTGGACGATTGGCCGGCGATCGTTTACCAGATTCTGCTCATCGGCGTGATAGTCTATTGTGGCTGGCTCATCCTGAAATCTCTGCTGATGGCCCGCAGTGTGTCTGCCAATGAAATCCTCGGCGCCATCAGTCTCTACCTGGTCATCGCCCTTGTCTGGAGTTTCTCATTTGACCTGCTGGAACGGGCCGAGCCCGGTTCCTTCAATCTCATCGATCCGGCAGAACAGGCGGCCTCCCTGGAGGGCGACCACCGGGATATCGCCATGCAGTTCCTTTACTTTAGTCTGGTCACCCAGTCATCAACGGGATATGGCGACATCACCCCAGCCTCGACCCTGGCCCAGCGAATGGTGGCTATACAGGCAGTTATGGGGCAGTTCTACATGGCGGTGGTGGTGGCCTACCTGATCAGCCTCTTTATGGTTCAACGGAGGGAAAACAATCCCTCATCGGGGCGATCCAGCCCCACGTCACATCAACGAAAGGAATAGAGCAATGAAGTATTTCCAGGGGAAACCCATGATGATCGTTCTGGCCGTGCTGGCCACCCTGACGCTGAGTGCGGCAATCTGCCAGGCCCAGGCCCCTGAAGCCGCGCCAGCACCTGAGTTCACACCCGAACGGATCTCCGGCCGCATCGTCAACACCGAGGGCGGGGCGGGCAGTTACACTTTCACCATGCAGATCAACGATGTGAGCACGGATGAGGAGATCGCCGAACTGCAGGCCCTGCTCAAGGATAAGGGTGACCAGGACGTGCTCAAGGTAATGGAGAAGATGGATCCCAACGGCTGGGTGAGGATCGGCGACGACCTGCGGGTGAACGTGGCGGTGATACGTTCCGTCCCCACAGAAAACGGCCGGCTGATCCGGGCGGTCACCTACCGCACGCTCCATTTCACTGAAGAGATGGAGCGCACCCGGTCGAGGAAATACCGTTTCGGCATGATTGACATCGTGCTCGATTCCAGCGGGGCCGGAGAGGGCACGGTTTTTGTCGCCGCCCGGTTCATGTTCAACAAGGACGGCGGGCTGGAGGTCGAGAGCTACGGCATCGCCCCGGTGAAGGTCCTCAACCTGCAAGCCAAGCCGCACAGCGGGAAATAGCAAAGGGTCACCATGTCTGTATCGGAACAAATTACCGAACTGCAGACCCGGATGCAGCTGTCGATCATCGGCCAGGAGCATGTTGTTGAACGGCTGGTGATCGGGCTGCTGGCCAACGGTAACCTGCTGCTGGAAGGGCTGCCGGGGCTGGCCAAGACGAGGGCGGTGAAAGCGATGGCCACCAACCTCGCCGCCGACCTCAGCCGGATACAGTTCACGCCGGACCTGCTGCCATCCGACGTCACCGGCTCCGAGGTCTATTTCCAGGCCGAGGGCAAGGGCGAGTTCCGCTTCGATCCGGGTCCGCTGTTCGCCAACCTGGTGCTGGCCGATGAGATCAACCGCGCCCCGGCCAAGGTCCAGGCAGCCCTGCTGGAAGCCATGGAGGAACGGCAGGTGACCGTGGCCGGCACGACCCACAAGATGCCAGACCTGTTCATGGTGCTGGCCACCCAGAACCCCATCGAGCAGGAGGGGACCTATCCCCTGCCCGAAGCGCAGATGGACCGCTTCCTGATGCACGTGCTGATCACCTATCCCGACGAGGCCTCGGAAGCGAAGATCATCCGCCTGGTGCGCGGTGAGGAGAAGGCAGCGGCCGAAGGGGAAGGGGACAAGCCCGAGCCGATCCCCCAGCAGGCGGTGTTCGACGCCCGCCACGAGATCCACCAGATCCACACCTCGGAGGCCGTGGAGCAGTATATCGTCCAGCTGATTTTCGCCACCCGCTACCCCGAGCGGTTCGGCGACGACCTGAAACGCTGGATCCAGGTGGGCGCCAGCCCCCGCGGCGGCCTGGCCCTGGACCGCTGTTCACGGGCCCACGCCTGGCTCAACCGCCGGGACCACGTGACCCCGGACGACGTGCGGGCGGTGGTCCACGACTGTCTGCGCCACCGCCTGATGCTCAGTTACGAGGCCAACGCCGAGGGGATGAGCAGTCACCAGGTGGTGAGCGAAATCGTCAAGCTGGTGGCGGTGGCGTGAATCAAGACCAGACCGGCAACACAGTAAAAGAGAGATTGGGGCCAATGAAGATGAAATATCATGTAAGGATCGTGCTGTGCGCGGCGGCGATGTGCTGCCTGATGGTTCTCGCCGGCGGCTGTCAGCAACCGGCGCCACCCGAAGATACTGCTGCAGCCGACCCGCTGCCCTCCTGGAATGAAGGGGCATCCCGCTCGGCCATCCTTGATTTTGTGACCACGGTCACCGACAAGGAGGGCCCCGAATTCGTGCCCCAGCCCGAACGAATCGCGGTCTTCGACAACGACGGCACGCTCTGGGCCGAACAGCCGGCCTATTTCCAGTTGCTGTTCGCCATCGACCGGGTCAAGGCCATTGCCCCGGACCACCCGGAATGGGTCGCGACCCAGCCGTTCCGGGCCGTGCTGGAGAACGACATGGCCGCGCTCGCCGCCTCCGGCGAGCACGGGCTGCTGGAGCTGGTCATGGCCACCCATGCCGGCATGACCACCGACGAGTTCGAGAAGGTTGTCACCGGCTGGCTGGCCGAAGCCAGGCACCCGAAAACCGGCCGGCCTTATACCGAGATGGTTTACCAGCCGATGCTGGAGCTGCTCGACTATCTGCGCACTAACGGGTTCAAGACCTACATCGTCTCCGGCGGCGGCATCGAATTCATGCGACCCTGGACCGAGGGGGTCTACGGCATTCCTCCAGAACAGGTGGTGGGCAGCAGCATTAAAACGGTCTTTGAGATGACGAATGATGGCCCGGTGCTTCGCCGTCTGCCGGAAATCGACTTCATCGATGACAAGGCCGGAAAACCGGTGGGGATCAACAGCCACATCGGCCGCCGTCCCATCGCCGCGTTCGGCAACTCCGACGGTGACCTGCAAATGCTGCAGTACACCGCTGCCGGTGACGGAGCGCGGTTCATGCTCTACGTGCACCACGACGATGCCGATCGCGAGTGGGCCTATGACCGGGACTCCCACATCGGACGCCTGGACCAGGGCCTGGAAGAAGCAGCGGCCAACGGCTGGACCGTGGTGAGCATGAAGAACGACTGGAACCGGATCTTCTCCTGGCAGACCGCCGGCGAGTGAGCCGACTGAGTGATTCCGGAAACGGAATTGGATCAGGGTACGCTAAGACATTGCGGGGCAACCCGCGGAGGTGAGATGGTGCCGGACAGCACATCAGAAGGCGTATACGTCGATCTGGGTGACCTGGCCCGGCTGGAGTACAAGGCCTCGGGGTTCAGCTTCCTGCCTCGCCAGCCGGTGCACAGCCTGCTCTCCGGGCGCCACGCTTCCCGCATGCGTGGCCGGGGCCTCAACTTCGAGGAGATCCGCCGCTACCTCCCTGGCGATGACATCCGCACCATGGACTGGAAGATCACCCAGCGCACCGGCAAACCCCACGTGCGGGTCTTCACCGAAGA
>CBESOE010000187.1:0-7046 GCA_965531145.1 uncultured bacterium
CGAAGCAATCTCCTGAGGGCCAGCGCAGATTCCGAGAGATCGCGTCGTCGCCCTTCGGGCTCCTCGCGATGACATACATTGACGCACAGACATCTATACAAGAGGAACTGATACATTAGTCACTGTCCGGCCCGGGCCGGATGTCATCAGCACCAGCAGGAGGTTCTCATGCAACCGGGCGCAAAAAAATATCCCCACGTCTTCTCCCCGGGATACCTGGGGAAGATGGAGGTGAAGAACCGCATCAAGTACGCCTCCACCGAGACCAACTTCAACTTCGTCGATGGGTACGTCTCGGACAAGGAGGTGGCCTACATGGAGGCCCAGGCCCGGGGCGGCGCCGGCATGGTGACCACCCAGGGGGCGTTCACCGACCCCTCGGGCGAGGGCAAGGGCTACGTGGGGATGATGGCGATCTATGACGACCGCTTCATCCCCGGTCTCAAGCGCATCGCCGACGTGATCCGCAAGTATGACTCCAAGTCGGTGCTGCAGCTGATGCACTGCGGCCGGGTGGGCGGGGTGCACCTCGACTATACCGTGGGCCCCTCGGTGGTGCCCCAGCGGCTGCCCCGTTTCCGCGAACCGGTGGAGATGAGTGTCGAGGCCATCGAACTGTGCGTCCAGCAGCATGTGGACGCGGCCATCCGCTGCCAGGAAGCCGGCTTCGACGCCATCGAGATCTCGGGCATCGTCGGCTATCTGCTCTCCAACTTCATTTCGCCCTACACCAACAAGCGGACCGACGATTTCGGCGGCTCCCCGGAGAAGCGGGCCGAGTTCCCCCGCCGCATCGTCGCCGGGATCAGGAAGGTGGTGGGCGACGACTACCCCATCGTGATCCGCCTCTGCGGCCGCGAGCTGCTGGACGACCGGGGCGGCAACACCGCCGAGGACACGATGATCACCAACAAGATCATCGTCGGTGCCGGGGTGGATTGCCTCTCCATCACCGCCGGCTGGCAGGAGTCGGCCAAGTCGGTGATCAGCCGCGACTGCCCCCAGGGCTCGTGGCTCTGGATCGCCGAGGAATACAAGAAGGTCCTGCCCCCCGAGGTCACCGTGGCCATGGCCTACCGCCTCTTCCTCCCCGACCAGCCGGACCAGGCCATTGGCGAGGGTAAGCTCGACTTCTGGGAGTCCTGCCGGGCGATGATCGCCGACCCCATGCTGCCGGTGAAGATCCTCGAGGACCGGCAGGAAGAGATCATCCCCTGCATGGCCTGCAATCTGTGCCTGGCCCGCCTCTTCCGCGACGCCGAGCTGAACTGCATGGTCCGACCCTCGCTGGGCCACGAAACCGAACCGGAGTTCGGGTTCTACGGCTTTGCCAAGGCGGAGAAACCGAAAGCGGTGGCGGTGGTGGGATCGGGTGTGGCCGGCCTGCAGACGGCGGTGATCGCCGCCGAAAAGGGCCACCGGGTGACGGTCTACGAGAAGAACGATCAGCCGGGGGGGCAGCTCTCGGCCGCGGCCAACGGCCCATGGGGCGACGAGGAGTTCGGCCGGCTGATCAACTTCTACGTCACCATGCTGAAGAAGCACGGAGGCGAGCTGAAGCTGGGCACCGAGGCCACAAAGGAGATGCTGGAAGAATTGGGCACCGACGTGGTGGTGCTGGCCACCGGCGCCACACCCGATCCCTCGGCTTATCCGGGTGGTGACGGGCCAAACGTGGTCTCCGCGCTGGACGTGATGAACCAGAAAGTCGACGTCGGCAAACGGGTGGCCATCATCGGCGGCACCGGTGTCTCCATCTCCACCGCACTCTACCTCCTGGACAAGGGCGGGCACACGGTGACCATGATCGGGCCGCAGAAGAAGTTCGGCCGCGACGTCAATCCCTCCTACATCTGGCGTTACATGAGCAAGCTCAGGGGGGGCAACGTGGAGATGGTCACCCTCTGCCAGGTCAAGGAGATCACCGACAAGGGGGTGGTGGTCACCGCCAAGGACAGCAAAGACACCCTGGTGGAGGCCGACACGGTGGTGCTGGCCAACATGACCCCGGTGGGGGCCGAGCTGCGCGAGGCGGTGAAGAAAAAGAACTCCTACGTCATCGGCGATTCTCTTCAGGTGCGGCGGGCGGTCAACGCCCTGCTGGATGGCTACCGGTTAGGAATGAGACTGTAAAGGAGGGAATGAAATGGTCCCGATCATTGATATTTTCAAGTGTGACGGCTGCGGCGTCTGCGTCAAGATGTGCCCGCCGCAGGTCATCGGGCTGATCAAGGAGAAGGCGGCGATCCTGGTGGACCTCTGCGAGGAGTGCGGCATCTGCAACGACGTCTGTCCGATCAACGCCATCCGCTTCGAGCTTCCGGAGAAAGAACCGGTGGCGGTTCACGAGTGCTATAACAATCCCCGGTAGGCCGGGGGTGACGGAAAGGAGAATCCCATGGGCGAGATGTCGTGGGAGAAGAGATTCGAGATCCTGAGCCAGATCAACCGCGCCTCGCACTTCGAGTGGCGGCGCGCGGCACTGAAGGCCTGCCCCGGCCTCGACCCGATGAAGCTGGTGCTGGCCTACTGGGAAGAGGTGGGCCACGACACGGCCAAGGCCTACACCAAGCACTTCAGGAAGCGGCTGGAACAGGACCCGGCCGCCTCACTGGCCGAGATGGTGGCCGATTCCTTTGTCTTCTCTTCGGTCTCCATGGGCGAGGACGCCAAGCGGGTGCCGGAGAAGGAGAGCCCGGGCCACGCCTACATGCGCCACGACGCCTGCCCCTGGAAGGACTGGCACGAGCGTTTCGACCTGATCGAGGAGGACCGCCCCGGCTGCGACATGTGGCTCAAGACCCTGATCGATGACATCAACCAGGAGTTCGGCAGCAAGGTCAAATTCGAGACCATCGAGGCTCTCCCCGAGGGTGGGTCGTGCTGTCTGCGCCACGTCTGGCAGGACTGAGGAAATGGGGACAGTCACCAAGTCGTGACAGTCCCCAATTTCCACCCCATTTTGTTTCACTCCTCTTCCAGATACCCGAGTTCCACCAGGTGCCGGCGCAGATCGTCCGGCAGCTCCGGTGGTGACTTCTCCACCGGCAGGGCTGAGCGGTAGCGCTCAATCCAGTTCATGGCCTGCTGCATGTCACGGGTCAGCAGGTCCATCACCGGGCTGGTGGGCCGGTCGTGGCCTTAGCAGGCCAGGCGGTCCGGCCGCAGGGTGTCCACCGAGATGAGGACGATGTTGGGCCGGCTGGCCGTTTCCGCCGTTTCCGCGATCTCCGCCGGCGGAGTCCCGTCGCCGGAACAGCCGCCCAGCAGCGCGGCCAGCAGACGGGCCGGGTCCTTCCGCCGCACCAGCACCGGGCCAGGAAAAAGACCAGGGTGATTGTCGCCAGTTCGAGAACGATGTTCAGCATGCGGGGAACAAGCGCACCGTTGCCGAAAACCGTGTAGAACAGCCCCAGCAGGTAGGGGTAGAGCGGGCCGAAGAAGAAGGCCTGGTCGCCCACCAGTTTGCCGCCGGCAATCTCCAGTGCCTGCTGGTGGTAAACCAGGCTGTCCAGCAGCGGGTGCCGGAAGAGGGGCAACCGGCTGAACTGGGCCAGCAGGATCGCGCGCAGGGTACAGCCAACGGCAAGTATGGCGAAGAGGGGCCAGAGCGGCAGAAGTCGGTCTTTGCGCGGCAGGGTCATGGGTTTCGGGAACCGATTCGTGTTGAAAGATAGTGCCGGCAGGACCGGGTGAATCCCGCTCCCGGATGACAAAATCAAGGGTAGGATCTTTTCCCGGACGGGTCAAGGAACGGCTTCCTGGTATATACTCCAGCCCGAACCAGGGGGCGTAACCTGCAGAGATTTCCATGCACATGCCAGGGAGGAAAGCAGTGAAGATCAATCGAGCGCTTTGCTGTTGTTTGATGATCGTGATGGCGGCCGCCGCCTGCGGCGGTGATGATCCTGGCCGTGAGTGGGCCGGGAAACTGACCAATCCGGAGACTCGCAGGGCCGCCATTGATGCGCTGGACCAGGGCGGGGCTGAAACCGTCCCGGCGCTGATCGCCCTGGTGGGCCACCGGGATCGTATGGTCTACGGGTCGGCCTGCATGATCATCGATTCCTATTCCCCCGACCCGTCCTTTGACGCGGCAATCCCGTTGTTTTACCAGGCCCTGGACTCACCGAAGATGAGGGTGCGGCTCTGGTCGGCCTGGGCCCTGGTGAAGCTCGGTGAAAACGGGGCTCCCATCGTCGATGCGGTTCGCTCCGGCCTGGCCGCCGAAGAACTGGAGTTCCGCTCGAACGCGCTCACCACCCTTGAGCAGTTGGGCCCTGAAAATGCGCCGCTCATGGTGGGCTGTCTGGCTGACCCGGAACTCGACATCAGGTATCGCGCGGCCCGCATGCTGGGAGCATCGGGAAACGGCAGCGAGGATGTGGTTCGGGGCCTGGTGGAGGCCACCGGCGATGAGCACCCGCGGGCGCGGGTGGCGGCCTTTCACGCCCTGGCCGAGCTGACCACCGTTTCCGATCTGGCCGGGGAGGAACTGCAGCGCCTGGCCGGGGAAACCAGCGCTGACGGTCAACCCACCGGCCGGGCGAGTGAAGCCCTGGTGGAACTCGAGACCATGGCCGTTCCCGAGGCGGAATCGAACCCGTGATCGACCTGGTCTACATCCTGCTCCCGCTGATCGCCCTGGCCGCCTTCGTGCTCAAGGCCGCCACCGGTTTCGGGCCGGCCATCGTGGTCATCGCCCTCGGTTCGCTGCTGATGGCGCCCCAGGAGGTGATCGCCACCAGCTCGATCCTCGACATGACCGCCGGTGCGCTGCTGCTGGCCATGGACCGGCCAAAGGGCAAGCCGGGATTCTGGCTGCCGCTCTCCGCGGCCATCGTCAGTGGCGCGGTGATCGGCGGGCTGCTCATCGTCACCATCCCCGAGCGCTGGTTTGACTACATCTTCAGCGTGGCGATCATGGTGCTCGGCCTCTGGTTCATCTTCGGCCGGGGCAAGGCCGCGGACAACGGCGGTCTGGTGGACGAACTGCCCCCGCGGTGCAGCACGGCCGATACCTCGATGACCTTTATCGGCGGGTTCTGCGGCGGCCTCTTTGGCATCAGCGGCCCGCCGATCCTCTGGCAGTTCGGCCGCAAGTTCGCCAAGCACGCCTTCCGCCAGACCCTGGTGCCCATCTTCTTCGCCGCCGCCCTGGCCCGCACCGTGACCTACGGCTGCACCGGCCTTATCACCACCCAGGTCCTGCTCTATGTCCTCTGCTCACTCCCCGGGCTCTTCCTCGGCATCTACCTCGGCAACAAGGTCTTCTTCAAGCTTTCCGAGCTCTGGTTCAACCGGGTGGCCGGCCTGGTGCTGATTGTGGTGGCGATCCAGCTTGCCTTCTGATCGCATTTCCCATTTGCGGTAATCGACCAATCGAGGATACCATTACCCATCAGCTTCAGCTGTCAGCGGCGACGGCGCCGTGCGTCACATACCACCAAGTGGATACCAGAAGGAGCGGAACCATGTGGGATTTCAACATCGGCAGGACCTTTGGCATTCTGATGAAGACACTGCCCTTCATCATCTTTCGCATGCTGATCTACATGGGCGTCGCCTTCGGGTTCCTGCTGGTCACCGGCATCGGCGCCGGAATCGGTTTCCTGCTCACCTCCTTTGCCGACGAGTCGGGGGCCGGCGCCTTTATCGGCGGGGCCATCGGTTTTGCCGTCAGCATGGGGATCATGTACTGGATACGGGAGTACATCCTCTACCTGGTCAAGGCCGGGCACATTGCGGTGATGGTGGAACTGCTGGACGGCAGGACCGATCTGCCCGGGGGCAAGGGTCAGATCGACTACGCCCAGTCAAAGGTGCGCGAGCGGTTTGTGGAGTCCTCGCTCCTCTTCGGACTGGACCAGCTGCTGAAAGGGATCCTGCGGGTGATTAACCGTACCCTTTCCCGCCTCGGCAACTTCATCCCCATCCCCGGCCTGGACAGCCTGATGGGGGTTGCGGGCACGCTGATTACCCTCTCGCTGACCTACACCGACGAGATCATCATTGCCCACAACTTCCGTGTCCGCTCGGACAACCCCTGGGCCACCAGCAAGGACGCGGTGATCCTCTACGCCCAGAACTACACCACCATGCTGAAGAACGCCTTCTTCCTCATGCTGGCCATCTGGCTGATGACCTTTGTCATCTTCCTCCTGATCCTCGCCCCGGTGGGGGCGCTTGTCGCTTTCTTCCCTGGGGCGACCACCTTCGGCGGCCTGGTGATGGCCATCGTTTTCGCCTGGTGCTTCAAGGCGGCGCTGATCGAGCCATTTGCCGTGGCGGCGATGATGCAGGTCTACTTCAAGGCCATCGAGGGGCAGACACCCAACCCGGAGTGGGACGAGAGGATCTCCAAGTTCTCCAGCAAATTCCGCAAGCTGAAGAAGAAGGCTGAGGAAGGCCCGTCAGTGGCCCCCGCCTGATCGCAAATTTTCTTACACACCTTCCGGGATGTTAAAAATCCTGACACCCCGCCGGCGTTTTCTGTACGGGTGGTGTTCGTTGACATCCCGGTGGATCGGGAAAACAATAGGAACATGCACTTCGAAGGCAACATCATCCGGCCGCCCAGCGAGGCCCTGAGCATCCTGCTGCAGGTCACCGTGGGCTGCTCGCACAACCACTGCACCTTCTGCGGCACCTACGAGCAGCCGTTCAAGATCAAGAGCCGGGAGATAATCGAGGAGGATATCGACTGGGCGGCGAAGCGCTGTCGGGATCAGCGACGGCTCTTCCTCTGTGACGGCGATGCCATGGCCATCCCCCAGGAGCGGCTGCTGGAGATCCTCACCCTGATCAACGAGAAGCTGCCCTGGGTCACCCGGGTGGGGATCTACGCCAACGCCCGCTGTCTCAAGCGCAAGAGCCTCGAGGACCTGCAGGCCCTGAAGGCGAAGAAGCTGGGCATCGTCTACCTGGGACTGGAGTCGGGGGACGACGAGACGCTGCAGAAGATAAAGAAGAAGGCCGATGCCGAGACCATGATCCGCGAGGGGCGGAAGGTGCGCGAGGCGGGGATCAGGCTCTCCGTCACCGTG
>CBESOE010000188.1:0-6991 GCA_965531145.1 uncultured bacterium
GGTCTGGCCCTCAGCGGCGGCGGCGCCCGGGGCTGCGCCCACGTGGGTGTGCTCAAGGTGCTGGAGGCCAACCACATCCCGGTGGACTACATCGCCGGCACCAGTATGGGCGCGGTGGTGGGCGGCCTCTATGCCGCGGGTCTTGACGCGGCGGATATCGAGACATTTTTCCTCACCGCCGACTGGACCGACATGATGCTCGACGAGCCCCACCGCTATCACAAGTCATTCCGGCGCAAGGAGGAGGACCGGCTCTACCTCTTCGATTTCGAGATGGGCCTCCGGGGGCTGCGCCTCAAGATGCCCCGCGGGTTCCGCCAGGGGCGCAAGCTGTCCAACCAGCTGCGGGCCATGACCCTGCCGGTGGCCGGTGCCCGCACCTTCGACAAGTTGCCCATCCCCTTCCGGGCGGTGGCCACCGATATCGGCAACGGGGAGATGGTGGTGCTGAAGGATGGCGACCTGGTGCAGGCGATCCGGGCCAGCATGGCCATTCCCGCCGTGCTCTCACCGGTGATGCTGGATGGCCGCATGCTGGTGGACGGCGGCACCACCCGCAACATCCCGGTGGACGTGGTGCGGGAGATGGGCGCCGACATCGTCATCGCGGTGGACATCAGCGAGGCACTCAAGCCGGTGGAGGAGCTGGACTCCTCGCTGGACATCAGCAACCAGACCGTGGGGCTGCTCACCCGGCTCAATGTGGAACTGTTCCTGCTCCAGGCCGACATGGTGCTGGTGCCTGAAGTGGAGGGGATCAGCGCCCTTGATTTCTCCAACGTTGTGGGGATCATCGAGGCCGGTGAGAAGGAAGCGAAGCGGGTGGCGCCGGAGATGATACCGCTGGTCCTGCCGGCGGAAGAATACGAGGCGCACCGCGCCGGGCAGCAATCCCCCGAGTTCCAGACGCCCCTGGTGGCCTCGGTTCGGGTGGAGGGGCTGGAGCGGGTGGACCCGCGGGTGCTGCTCCGGCAGATCCACATCCAGCCCGGAGACCGGCTGGACCTCGATACCCTGCACGATGATCTCGGCCGGATCTTCGGCCTCGGCTTTTTCGAGATGGTGGACTTTTCGCTGGTCCCGGCCAAGACGGGGGTGGAGGTGGTGATCAATGCCCGGGAAAAGGAGTGGGGCCCCAACTACCTCCGCTTCGGTCTCAACTTCCAGATCGACGAAAGCCGCGGGGCGGCCTTCAGTCTGGTGGCGCTGCACAACGCCACCCAGATCAACCGCTTTGGCGCCGAGTGGCGGACACTGCTCACCGTGGGGCAGGAGAGCTCCATCGATACCGAGTTCTACCAGCCGCTGGACTACTCGGGCCGCTTCTTCATCGCCCCCGGGCTCCGGTTCGGGCGCCGGCCCCTCGACGAGTACGAGGACGGGCAAAAGATCGCCGAATATGACGAGCAGGTGGCCCTGGGCACCTTCGATATCGGCATGCACCCGGGAGGCTCAACCGAGCTGCGGGCCGGTTTGTATTATGGCGCGGCCCGGGTCTCCCTGGATACCGGTACCCCGTCGCAGACGCCGATCACCGGAGACGGTTCCACAGGGCTCTATCCACACAGCCCATCCCTGGGCGGGCTGCATGCCGGGGTGCGGCTGGACCGGGTGGACCGGGTCACCTTTCCCCGGCGGGGCTACCTGGCCGACGTCGAGTACATCCTCTCGGAAACCGGCCTTGGTGCAGACGACGACTATCAGCGGCTGGGTGCTTCGGGGTCGACCTTTTTCAGCCGCGGCCGGCACACCTTCTTCGCCAGCGTCGAGGGCGGGACCAGCCTGGGCAGCGAGATTCCGCCCTACCACCAGTTCACTCTCGGCGGGCTCTTCTCCCTGGCCGGGTTCGCCGACATGGAACTCCGCGGCCCCTATGCCGCGGCCGGCCGCCTCGGCTACTATGCCAGCCTCTGGAAGCTCCCCAGTTCCCTGGGCCAGAACCTCTACTTTGGCGGCTGGATCGAGGCGGGCAACACCTGGAACGACAGCAGCGAGATCAGCCTCAGCGACCTGCGCGAGACCCTGGCATTGATGGTGGGGGCCGACACCATCGCCGGTCCGATCTACTTTGCCTGGGGCCTGGCCGAGGACAGCCGTTCCCGGCTCTACCTCTCCATCGGCACCGGGTTCTAGAATCTCCCCGCTGCCACAGTGGCGCCGGCGGTCCGGCTGCATCCGAGGTTCGAGAGCTGCGCGGACGATTGGCGCAAACAGCTGTTCTGTGGCATTCTGATCGCGAACCATACATATCTGAGCCAGGGCTCAAAACCATCATTCAAATGACGAGCTTGTATTGATGGGAAATCTGTATGAGTCGGCCGATATCCATGTGGAAGTAAATAAAGGAGTGAAGGTAATGAAACGATTCTCATATTTTCTGATAATTTTTACCGGGTTGATATTTGTATCCAGCTCAGTTCTTGAAGCGAAAGGAAACTTGGTAATTATTGGCGGTGGCTCACGATCGACGGACATGGTAAAACGTATTATCGATCTGGCAGGCGGCGATGGTGCTAAAATTGTGATCGTACCGCTGGCGAGCGGCGATCAACTGGAAGCGGTTCTGTATCAACGACACGAATTTGAACAGGCCGGGGCTGACAATGTGACCTTCCTCTTGTTGCCACTGGATGAACCGATCGATACGGAAAGCAATTTGGCTGCTTTTGAAGGTGCAAGCGGGGTTTATTTTACTGGTGGTGATCAGAGCAGGATAACTAAAGCAATGCTCAACACGGAAATGTTGGAAATTATTAAAAAGATCTATCAGGACGGTGGTATGGTTGGCGGTTCCAGCGCCGGGGCCGCCATCATGAGTAAAATTATGATCACTGGAGACGAATTGAAAAATCAGGATTCAACAAATAAATTCAATTCAATAAGAGAAGGTAATGTTGTTCACACCGAGGGTCTCGGGTTTCTTGATACCGTCATTGTTGATCAGCACTTTATCGAACGGAAAAGACATAATCGACTCATCAGCCTGGTATTGGAAAATCCCGAACTGGTTGGAGTCGGAATTAGTGAGTCAACGGCAATTTTCGTTAAACCGGATGATACTTTTGAGGTGATGGGCGAAGGCGCTGTTCAAATTTATGATGCCCGTTCCGCCAGAGGGATTACCACGGATAAAAACGGAAATATTGCCGTCCATGATGTGCGTATGCATTTGTTGATGTCCGGCCAGCAATTTGACTTGAAAACGAATGAAGTTATTAAATAAATTATGACTACTGAAGATAAAAAACCAGTAAGGTTCAAGGTCCCTGACACCTATGTGATCATTTTTCTGGTTGTAGTTCTGGCTGCGGTTTTGACCCACATCATCCCGGCCGGTCAGTTTAAAACCCATGAAATTACCTATCAGGATGCAGCAGGCAGCGAAAAAACGCACATGGCGCTGATTCCAGAAAGTTTTACGATTGTTGGGGATGCGAACGGGCAGGCCGCGCGACAAGGAATCAAGCTTTTTGAACCCGGCGGGGGAGTTGGTCTTTTCAATTATATGTTTGAGGGGCTGGCTTCCGGCAGTAAATGGGGGTCGGCTGTCGGTGTTATTGCGTTTATATTGGTTATCGGCGGTGCATTCGGCATCATTCTGAAAACGGGCGCGGTGGAGGCGGGCATCCTGCTGATGATCACCAAGGCCAAAGGCGCTGAAGTGATGATTATCCCGCTGATGTTTTTCCTTTTTTCGTTGGGCGGCGCCGTCTTCGGCATGGGTGAAGAGGCAATTGCTTTCGCCATGATTCTTGTCCCGCTGGTCATTGCAATGGGTTATGACTCGATTGTTGGTGTGCTCATAACCTATGTGGCAACCCAGATTGGCTTTGCCACCTCATGGATGAATCCATTCAGCGTAGCGATTGCCCAGGGAATTGCCGGTGTGCCCGTATTATCCGGGGCCGGTTTTCGGATTTTCATGTGGACGTTTTTTACCTCTCTTGGCGTTGTTTACACCTGGTGGTACGCGGGACGCATTCGGAAAAATCCCGCCAGTTCATGCGCATATCAGAGCGACGCTTATTTCCGAGACGATTTCAAGCAAGCGAAAGAAATGGATATCCGATTTCGTCTGGGGCATGGTCTGGTTTTACTTACGATATTGCTGGGAATTATTTGGATAATATGGGGCGTTGTCGCGCATGCATACTATATTCCCGAACTGGCCACCCAGTTTTTTATCATGGGTATTGTGGCCGGCATTATCGGTGTTTTATTCAAACTGAACGATATGACTGTCAATGATATGGCGGCCAGCTTTCGAAGCGGGGCGAAAGACTTGCTGGACGCCGCTCTTGTTGTTGGTATGGCCAAAGGCATCGTCCTGGTGCTTGGCGGTGACAACCCTGGCTCACCCACGGTATTGAATACGATTCTGCACAGCACCGGGGAGATGATTGGCGGGGCGCCGCCGTTCATGTGCGCCTGGTTTATGTTTCTGTTTCAGTCGGGTCTAAACTTTTTCGTGGTCTCCGGATCGGGGCAGGCCGCTTTAACCATGCCCTTGATGGGGCCTTTGGCCGACCTGGTTGGCGTCACACGGCAGGTGGCGGTGGTTGCCTTTCAACTGGGCGACGGTTTCACCAACATCATTGTGCCCACGTCGGGGGCGCTGGTTGGCGTCCTGGGCGTGGCTCGGCTGGATTGGGCGATTTGGGCGCGGTTTGTTGCAAAACTTGTGGGGATGTTATTTTTACTTGGATCGCTTTTCGTTATTGGCGTGGCTTTAGTTGGTTTTAACTGAAGCATTGTTTGTCGAGCATTCGCTTAATTCATCAAACCCGTGCTGCTCGCCGCCAGATTGTGATTTCGGTAATTTTCCAAGCCGGAATCTTATCGGGACTAAACCGATGCTGACATTAACAAGATTGCCGACGGCTGGAGATCGGGGATGACCGGACCGGCGGCGTTTGGATTTTGGAGACGGGTATGATTATCGAAACTTTGATACTGGCGTTGCTCGCTACCACATCTGCCTCTCAGCAGGCACCAGCCGCCGTGCTGCCCGAGGACCACCGGGCGATAACTCGAACGATCTCATTCGACGAGATGGAGGAGTTCCTCCGATCGGTGGACGGGAAAAACGGGATCACCGTGTCGGAGGAGGGGAAGAGCCTGCAGGGGCGGCCCCTCTATGTGGTCCACGCGGGCGGCCGCAAGAGCAGCTGGCGGATTCTCTTATACGCCCAGCAGCACGGCGACGAGGTCTCAGGCAAGGACGCCTTGCTCTACCTGGTGAGGGATATCGCCGAGAATCCCGACCTGCTGCCCGACGACGTCGACCTGTGGGTGGTGCCGATGGTCAACCCTGACGGGGCGGTGGCGGGGGCCAGAAAGAACGCCGCCGGTGTGGACCTCAATCGCGACCACATCGTCCTCTCCCAGCCCGAAACCCAGGCCCTCCACCGGCTCGCCCGGCGCCTTTTGCCGCACGTGGCCGTGGACTGTCACGAGTTCGGCCGCGACCCCGAGGACTACCGCGAGCGTGGCTGGCTGAAGTGGCCCGACATCACCATGGACTCGCTGAACAATCCTCTCTTCGATCTGCGGGTACGCCGGGCGGGGCTCAGATTTCTGGACACCGCGGCCGCGGCCGAGGGGGATGCCGGGCACCCGTTTCTCCGCTACTGGGTGGGCGGCGTGCCGCCGGAGGAGGAACAGCGTCACTCGGCTCCGGACATTGACGGCGGTCTCAATGCAATCGGGATGTACGGCGGCCTGTCGTTCATTATCGAGGCCGCGGTGCGGCACGCTGACAGCGATCCCGACCGGGACCTGGGGAACCGCATTGATGCATACCTGCTGCTGTTCCGGAGCCTCCTGCGGGACGACGGGCACCGCGCCGAGGATTTTGCGCTCATCGAGGAGACCCGGCGCCGGCCGCTGCCCGCCTTTCTGCCCACCAACTATCTCTGGGTGAACCCGGAGGCGCAGGTGACCGAGTTCCCGGTGGTGGAAGAGGCCACGGGCACGGTGGTACCGATCAAGACCGCAAACATGATGACGACGATGGCAATCAAGCGGACAGTGCCAATCCCGCGTGGTTACGCGGTCCCGGCTGCCGTTGCGGTCCCTTTCCGGGGTCTGTTGGTGCGGCACGGCATCCCGTTCGAAACACTCGGTGAGGCGCGCGAATTCGTGGCCGAGCGCTGCACCCTGCTACGGGTGGAAGAGGAGTTCGATGACGTATACAGCCGTTACAAAGGCCGGCAGATCGTGAGCCGCGGCGAGGCCAGGACAATCGAACTCGCCGCCGGAAGCCTGTGGATCCCACTCGAAGGCGAGTCCGCGGTGCGCGCCGCCTTGGTGCTGGAGCCTGCTTCGATGTACGGCCTTTTCCAGTACCCCATGTTCCGAGAGCTGGTGGACGGCGACGGCACGCTTCCGGTGTGGCGCGTGGTCCGCTGACAGGAGCACCATGAGCGACCCGACACCCTCGTGGAAGGTCCTTTCAGAGCAGATGATCGGCACCATCGACCGGGTGGAATTGCTGGTGGTTCGTATCCCATTCGGAGCCCCTTTCGCCATCAGCAGTGCCGTCTGGACAGCCAAGGAGGCGCTGCTGCTGCGGTTCGATGGTGAAGGCCTTCACCCTCAACACTGAAAGGTTGCGCTGACGTATCGATGGCTGCCAGCAATCGACGTGGAGACATGTGATAGGATGGCCCCAAACATGAGGCATTGTCTAAATTAGTGACACGACAACAATTATTTTATTTCTTTGTGCTTCACCATGACGAGGAGGTGCTCAGCGAACCGGAGAACACGGCGCCAGGCTGGCGATGCATTCATCTGACTGATGATCTTCAGGAGGAATTTCAGCCATGATCGGAATCATCAAGCAACTGTTTTGCGGGGTCCTGGTGCTAACGTTCTTTGCTGTCCCCGCCTCCTTCGCTAATACCCAGGACGGCCAGCTGATCGGATTCGTGTTGGACCAGAACGGCGACCCGATGCCCGGCGTGACCGTCACGGTCAGCGGCCCGGC
>CBESOE010000189.1:0-6963 GCA_965531145.1 uncultured bacterium
GATGCCGGACTCGATGATTTCGGTTGGGGGGATGAAAGTTGGCATTCCGCGCAATTGGCGATCTCCGGTTTTACATCTATTTCCTTTTCAGAGGCACTGTCTGGTTCAGCGCTGATCTCACCCGTTCGATAAAGAACGGAATGAGCGCCTCACCGGGGTGGGCCGACAGGTCCCCGAACATGAACTCGGGACAGCTTCGTTCAAGCTGATCAGCAACGGAGAGCTTGAGCACACGCCGCAGGGACGAGGCCTGCGCCAGGGCCGATTCATCGGCCAGACTGGGCCGGAGCAGGAATAGCCAGACCTGCTCCAGTGCACTGAACATGCGCGCCCAGACAATCCAGCCCGGCATCGGCACATCGTCGAAAAACAGGCCCTTCCACGTCTCCGGCACCAGCCTGTAGAAATGGCGACGTCCCTCGGTTCGAGAAACCAGGAAACCTGACCGGTTCATCTCGGCCAGCGCCTTGCTGATCGTGGCCGGAAAATAATAGCAGTCCCGGGCCATGGCCCGGGGCGATCCGCGCCCGTTCAGCAGCAGAAACTGCAGGATCTCGCAACGGGCATTCACGCCGAGCAAGGCCCTCAGGCGCAGCAGAAGGTTGCACGGCGGTTCGGGCCGAAAAGACAGGGTCTCGTCCGTCCCCTCGTAGCGGTCCCGGAGAAAACCGTGCTCCGCGAACCGCTGATCCGGCTCGCGGACCAGCGGCAGGGGCGTCCCATCAGCGAGATAGAAGAGCGGTTCCCGGTCGCCGCGTTCCACTTCGACCGTCCCGGCCATCTTCGCCCACTTGGCCTGCTGGACGGACGTTGTCGTCACGGCGGCCATGGCCCCGAGAACCGACTCGCCGGAAAACACTTCCTCTTTCACCATCCGCTTGATTCGCTGCACGCTGATGAAGCGCCCGTTGTCCCGCAGCCAGGCCAGCACGGTGTCAAACAGGCGAGCATCATGGCGGGCGACCGCGCACGAAAAGAGCAGCAGTGCATCCGGATCGATGACGGCGCCGGACCAGGGTTTGACATGCCCCGACACGCCCAGGGCAGTCCACTGCCGCCACAGCAGGTCGATCAGGCGCTCACCAAACTCTTGCCTAAAGTCTGTCAGCAGATTCCGCATAACCAAGTTCTCGCAGAAGATGTTTCAAAATCGTGGCGAACTCACTGGAGACGTCATGGGTCATCGCCCACCGTGCCGCCGCTTCGATCTCCTCGGCAGTGGGACCCAGTGCCTGCAGATCGGTGATGTGATACCCGCCGCGGTCGGCTGCGGCGTATAGCTTGAAGTGGATCTGGTCCAGGCGGCCGATGAAGTGCACCGTCAGCCGGACACCGTATTGTCGAGTATGCAGGCGCCCCGACAGCCCGTCGGGCAGGCCCATCTGAAACAACCCGCCCTCGCCCCTGCTCGGGCCGTTGTTGAGCCAGTCCCTGGAAAGCCCCAAATCCTCTGCCGCTTCGACCGCCGCCTCCAGGAGGGCGTCCGGCAACGGGTCGGGCGGAAGGAGGAGGCCGGATGCGGCAAGGGCGACGATATCAACATCCTTAGTGGTTCGGCTGATAAGGCCGCTCAGGATCAGGGCCGATCCGCCGCAGATGACGATCTCGAACGGCCCTGAATCGTTTTCCTTCAACCGGATGGCGAGCGATTGGAGGGCCAGCTCAAGGGCTTGGGCGTCCAGATTGCCTTCGACGTTAGGCATACTATGTGTAGTCATAATAGCTACTATATATATGCCATTAAAAATTTTCTGTCAAGTGTTTAGGCAGCCGGGAATATCGAAACAGGCCAGGTGGAGCTAAAATGAAGAAGCAATCTTATGTCAATTCAAAATTGAATTTTCAATCAGCATGAATCCGTTGCCCGAATGATCCGGTGGTTTGAGGATTGATGGAGCAGGGAGAGATACCTCCAACAGAATATTAATATTCAATATTGATTTTCGCACAAAATAGCCATATTTGCGGCCACCAGCGGCTCTTTAGCCAGGACCAGGCAGGTTCGATCATGGAAGGAGAGAGACCTGCGAAGACGCCCCACTTCAAGAAGTTGCTCGGTTGACAGTTCAACCAGGGTCAGCCCGAGTTGATCACCATCCGACTCGTTCAGTTCACAGACCTCTTGCTGGAGCAAGAGCCGGGAGACATGAAGTGTTCCGATATGTCGCCCGGCAAGTATGAGTATTTTGGGCTGCGTATGTGCATAGTCAATCAAAACATTCGCATCGATGATCAAGGACCTGCGCTCTTCCACCCAGCATCACCCCACCCAGGATGCAGCAAGCTGACGCATCTCCTGATGTGAAAGCCCCAAAATTTCAGCGCCGCGTGAAAGCGTGATGGCGCTTCTTTCAATTGCCTTCCGCACCAGTGCGGCAAGACGGTCTTCTATGAAATCCATACGAGATAACTTTTCCGGTTCGCCGGCCGTTGATGCTTCGGGAAAACTGGCCCGAAACGCATCGGATGCCATAGCCTTCGGCTCATCGGATTTCATCAAGGTTTTTCCGAACGTACGCTTGTATTCCAGCTGAAACGCCAACCAGAGGTTCCCCGTTTGTGGACGTATCGCAGAGACTCGGTAAAGGATCGTTTTATAACTCACACGAAACATTCGTTTGATCTTGAGCACCCGATCGACAAGGCTCATGCCGCTGGTGTCAGCCCACTCGTCCAGAAATGCCTCCTCCGGCATAAGGAAGTGGCTGGCAAAGATATTGGCGTCTCGTTCCTCAGCTTCTGCCTCCTCCCGTCTGTCCACATCGTAGCCAGCCATGTGGAGAATCAGATGACCCAGTTCATGGGCCGCGGTGAAAACCCACCGCTCCACCGATATCCGCTCCCAGGTATTGACCACTATGGCAGGTCCGCCATCACCGGAAGCAACAGACAGGCCAAAGAATGCATCAGAGGCCACGTTCAGGGTCAGAACCTTGATGCCCTTGCTTTCGAGTAGCCCACAGATGTCACGCACGGGATCGCTTGCTCCCAAATTGAATCGGTCCCGGGCCCAGCGGGCAGCAGCAATCGGACGCCCCTCCGGATTCCTGGAACCGCCGAACTTCTTCAGCGGGTACTCCCTGTGTTCGTTCAGGACATCCTCGAGATAGTTGAAGTCTTGCAACCATCGCGCCACATCAGCGAGGACCTGCTCACGGGTCTTGAGGCGCTTGAATGATCTGAAGCGAACCGCCCGCAGTTCAGGCACGGGAGTCACAAGATCCTGAATAGGTACCTTCAGCCCTCTGGCAAGTGCCTGCAACGTATCCGCACGAGGGATCGATTTACCAGCCTCGATGTTCCGACAAGCCCCCAGGGAAATGTCGGCCGCCTCGGACAAACCTTTTTGGGTCATTTCCTTAGCACGTCTCAACCGCCTGACGTTCACTGCAATAACTCGATCTTCCATGGCTGTCCTCCTCTCTGCTCAATAGCCAATATAGCGTTATTAGCAAATTTTGTCAATATGATTAGTTTTATAGCGTTTACGTCACCATTCGCAATCATCGCACGCGCATCGATTTCAGGGATTGTATGAGAGATTTTCAGGTGTAGTGTGAACTTTCGGACAGAGCCGTAAAGACAAGTGTCCCTCGGCATCGTGAGCGATGTTATCCTTGCGCAGCAACTCTGAAACAGTAAAACTTCCAGGTGGCCCGTTCGGCTGCTGCCGGTGCGGGGCTATCGGGCCATGGGCTATTCGGCTGGCACGTATACCCCGCCGGACTGCGTCGAGGACGACTACATCATCGAGTACGATCGGTGAGTCAAGACTTCAAGTCAGAAACTGTGGATCATCGGTTTCTGCGCTTCCTGCTCACGATCGGCTTGCCGGTCAACCCGTCCAGGACCTCGATCAATCTGCTCTTGCGGGCATGCGTTTCCCGGAGCGCCCCGAGATAGCTTTTCCACTCGGCAGACTTTTTCTCCAGTTGCATGACCTTGGAGGCTTTTCGCAGATACCTGGCTGCCTCCTGGTATGCACTGGGCTTGACCTTGGCGATTTGCCATTCAGCCAGGTCTTTCCATATGGCCACCGCTCGATCCGGTGAATGGACCTGAACAGCAGAGGCAACGGAGTCATCACCCTCCGCGAAACGCATATTACGACTCTGAAGACGCAGATCGTACCATCTCAATACCTGATCGGGATTTTTCTCAAGAATGGCGATATCGATTAGTACGCTTACCATGGGAAATCGATCATGCCGACCCGGATCAGGCAGGTGCAAGCCGGACTCCGGCAGCGGCCAGTCCTCCTGTTTCCAGGGCAGTTCACCTTTTTCGAGGTAACACAGCAGCGATTTGCTTACATCAGGCCAAATCCTGGCCCGGACGCCGGCTTTCTTGCAGTCCGAAAAAGATGCTTGTGAGGGATAACAGACAAACTCCTCCACACGCAGCACCGCCACCGCGGGCCAGTTCTTTTGCGCGGATCGAATTTTTTGCATCTTCTCCCGGAGGTTGGCTGCGATACCGGGCCAGATATTTTTCGTGGCACGAATACCCTCGCCGATCCACTTTTCAGCATCCTCCAACCGTCGTGCCTTGATCAACCGATCCACCAGGGTGTCATAGCTGCACGTCTGTTTGGCCTCGGTGATACAGAGGGGAATGATCTCGTCCTTCCGACCGGCTCGCTCCAGAGCATGAACAGCCCAGCGGCCGAGTTGGTCCCGTTCGAATTTATAGTGGAAGTCATCGGCTTTGCTTGCCGGTTTCATTTCGTGCAACCGCCCCAGCAACTGATCCGCCAGTGGGCTCCAGGCACCCCGGGGATGCCGGTGATACATATATTCGGCAAATGCCTCGCACAGTTCGTACTCATCCTCGAGCACGGCCTTCACGGCCCAGCCGAGCTTTTCCGCGTCACTAAGGGATGAGCGGTCCAGGGCCTTGACGATCACCGGCATACAGGCGGCGACCTCCATGGCGGTCTCACCCTCGTCATGGCTCTGCTCCACCTGGCCGGTGCCGGCGGCCAGCAGGTCGCGCCCCAGCGCCAGCACCTCGTCGGCGTGTCCCGTCTCGAGCAGCGCTTCGAGCTTTCGCCGGATCCCTGAATAGTCCGGGCAGTATCCCCGGTCGTGCCAGTGATCCTGCCAGCCGGGCTCGCTGCCCACCTCATGGATTTCCTTCCTTAAGCGCTTGACCAGCGACCTGGCACCGCCATCAGTATGCCGTGTCCTGTCCGCCAGGCTTTGCCCCATTCGGGGAAACTCCTCAGCCAGGCTATGAATCAACCCGATAAGCCGGGTCTTGGTCAAGCTCTTGAGATAGTTGTCGATTTCCTGTTTGATGCTCATAAGATTGAAACCCCCATCAGCCTCAAGGCTCTTTCAGCCATCCGCTTCAATGAACGATATCGTCATCCTCCAGGTCATCCCAAGATTCCTCGTCATCTTCGGCATCCACCAGCTCCACCATGACACCTGATAAAAGGCTTGCATTTATCAATATCATGCCATATTATGCCCACGAATTACATTCCATCGTCATATTATCGGATATTTAATGGATCAAGCAATATTCAATGCAATAAATCCGTGGAGAGAGGGGATTACACCTGGTGTACCGGCCATCGAGAGGTCTCTGCTCAAGCCGATGCTGAAGACCCTCGACGATTCGCTGGTGACCATCCTGCTGGGAGCCAGGGCCACTGGGAAAACCACCTTGCTGCTCCACCTGATCCGTGAGGCGGTCACCAGGGGTCTGGCCCTGCCGGAGAACGTCTACTACTTCGACCTCGACACCATGAATTGCTCCGACGTCCTCGAGTCGAACCGCAGTCTCATCGATTATATTGGGCTGTCACCGGGCACCAGCTCACCGCGAACCATCGTGGTCATCGATGAAGTTCAGCGGCTGGACAACCCGGGCCTCTTCCTGAAATCGGTCCACGACCTGGGGCTGCCGATCAAGCTCTTCGCCACCGGCTCGTCGTCCCTGGAGATCCGCAGCCAGATCCGCGAGAGCCTGGCCGGCCGCCGGATCACCTTCTTCCTCGGACCGCTCAGCCCCCGGGAGTTGATCGGTTCCGGTGGCGAGAGCCCGGAGTGGTCGATTGACGAGTATATGCGTTGGGGCGGATACCCGGCCGTGGCTCTCGAGCGCGACCAGGCCAGAAAGGGCGCCCTGCTCACCGAACTGCTGCGAGCCTATCTCGACCGCGACGTGGAAGGGTTTCTGAAGGTGGAGCGACTCGACGCCTTCGAGAACATTTGCCGCCTTTTGGCGCACCAGGTGGGTCAGTTGGTCAACCTGAACGAGCTGGCCGGAACCCTCAAGATCAGCCGTGACACCGCGGACCGATATCTCACCTTCCTGCGGGAGACGTTCATCGTCCACGTTGTGCCTCCGTTCTTCCACAACCTGCGCTCAGAACTGACCAAAATGCCCAAGGTCTATTTCGCCGACCTGGGGCTGCGCAACCTGCTGGCCGGGGAGCTCCGTGCCGCGCCGGCCAACGCCGGCGCCCTGGCCGAGAACTACGTTTTCACCCTTCTGCACTCGATGGTCGGCATTGAAAGAATCCGGTTCTGGCGCACCCAGGGCAAAGCGGAGGTGGATTTTGTCGTGGAGACTCCCGACGGTCCGCTGCCGGTGGAGGTGAAGAGCGGCCCCCTGGGGCGACTCACCGTGCCGACTGGGCTGAGGAGCTTTATCAAAACCTACTCACCAAGGCAGGCCCTTGTCCTCAACGCGAACAGCGAGGACGCCGTTCATGTCAACGACACGGAACTCAGGTTCGTGCCTCGGGATAAGTGGGTGGATGTGCTGGTTCGGGCTTTGCCGGCTGAGGGTTGATTCCTTCCCCCAACTGTCACATCACCTCCCTAGCACTAATAGCTGGTGCCTGGCCCTGGTCGGTGGGATAGCGGGACCAGGGGATGAAGTGGTCCACCTCGGCCAGTGCTGATCGCCGACACAGGCATCACCCACCCGCCGACCTCAACCCCAGCT
>CBESOE010000190.1:0-6950 GCA_965531145.1 uncultured bacterium
CGCTTCCGCCCCGTGCGGTGTTGTTGACCTTCGATGACGGGTACTCCGATTTCGCCGAACACGCCTGGCCGGTACTCAGGGAACTGGGCCTTCCCGCCCTGCTCTTTGTTCCCACCGCCTACCCGGGTGACCAGTCGCGTGTCTTCTGGTGGGATGCGGTGCACCAGATGGTCAGCCGGACGGACCGGGGGGATGTGGCGGTGGAGGGCCGAGGGCCGGTGAAACTGGACGGGGGGCGGGCCCGGCGGGAAGCCACTACGGAAATCATCGAGCACCTCATCGGCCTGCCGAATGCGCAGCGGCTCTCCTGCCTTGACCGGCTGCAGCAGGAGTTGGCCGTAACGCCTCATCGTGAAGACAGCATGCTCACCTGGGAGGATCTTCGCCGGCTGGCCGGCGAAGGACTGGACATCGCACCCCACACCCATACCCACCCGATCCTGACCCGCCTGCCCGAGCTGGAGATGGCCGAAGAGGTGCGGACCAGCCAGCGGCTGATCAGGGAAGAGGTGGGGCAGGACCACCCGGTCTTCTGTTATCCCAATGGCCGGCGGGGTACCTTCAACCCGACCACCTGCCGCGTGCTGGAGGAGAACGGTTTCATCGCCGCCTTCACCACGGTGTGGGGCGCCAACGTCATCGGGCGTACGCCGGCCATGACGCTGCACCGGATCGGCGTGGGCAGTCATCTCGATACCGATCAACTGCGGTTTCAGCTCACACCCTGCTACTGGTGGCTGCGGCGGCACGTGCTGCGGCGGCAGGATCTCTGAAGTCGTGCCCTGTGCCTGGATTTTCCCACGACGGCATCTGTGATATCGTCACAAAATGACCAAGCCTGAGTATCCTCAGCAACGTGTGCTCCAGTTGAACGAGCTCGCCCTGGATGAAGTGACGGCCCACGGCGGCAAAGGAAAAATCCTGTTCAACAGGGCTTTCGGACCGGAAGCGTTTCGCGGGCCCTGGAATTTTGTCGACTATGCCGTCCTGCCGCCGGGTGCCTCCATCGGCCTGCACACCCATGGCGAAAACGAGGAACTCTACCTCGTGCTGGAGGGTGAGGGGCGAATGCACCTTGACGGGCGGGAACTCCACGTCCGCCCGGGAAGCGTGATTCTCAATGGTCCCGGCGGGACCCACGGCCTGCGCAACGATGGCGATGTCCCGTTGAAACTTTTCGTGGTCGAGGTCAAGGTCTGAAGATCCGGAGGCGGACAGATGCCCGAGAGATCATCGGCGGTGATCATGGCCGGCGGCGAAGGCCGGCGGATGGCCCGCACAAGGCCTGATGTGCCCAAACCGCTGGTCAGGCTCGGCGGCATCCCCCTCATCGAGATCAACATCCGGCAGCTCCTCGCCGCGGGGATTCGCGATATCCATGTGGCCCTCCACCACCGGCCATGATGTGGGCCCGGATGAAGTGCTCGGCGGCGATCTTTGCCGCCGCGTATGGTGAGCGGGCCTGGAGGCGATGCCGTTCATCCACCGATTCCACTTGAGGCTGCCCGTACACCTCAGCGGATGAGATGTAGACAATCCGGCCCACCCCGGCATTCCGGCAGGCCTGGAGGATGGTTGCCGTGCCGGTGACATGAACGCGTGCGTGCTCGGCCGGCCGCTGAAAGGAATCGGCCACCGAGGGGGGGCCGGCCAGGTGGATCACCGCTGCGGCGCTGTCCACCAGTTCACCCATGGCCCGGGCGTCATCGATCTCGGCATGGCAGACCTCCACCCCGTCCGGAGGAGGGTGCCCGACGGAACCCGGGGGTCCCATCAGTGCCCGCACCGGCTGGCCGCTTCCGGCCAACATGCGGACCAGAGAGGCCCCGAGGAATCCACCCGCTCCGGTCACGGCCAGTGTGGTGTTGCCCGCGGCCATGTTCCACGACTCATTGAATTGCGTTCAGGATGATGTGTCCCGACATGATCAATTGATCCCTTATACCATATCTTTACGCATCTTTCCTGATAATAATTACTGGAACTTATTTATCTGGAGTGGTGTGGTGAGGGCATCGCCAGGACTGCAGGCCGCCTGCTTGAGCCGCGGTCAGTCTCGCGGTGAATCATTGACGCTGATATGGGAATTCCCTATACTTTTTTTTGAAAGTCGATCCTGACAATAATCGTCCACTTCCATGCAGACCTTTCCCGGCTGGGGCAATCCGTGAGCCGAATTCCTCTATTCCATTCATGGACGGAAGACCGTTGCCGGACCGCCGGTGGATGGGCCCTCCTGGTCCTGCTCATCCTCCTCGCTACCACCCCCTCCGCTGTTGCGCAGCAAGACTTCCTGGAAACCGATCCGGTCTTCAGCGAGGGCTGGGAGCGGATCGGCAGTTTCAAGGGGTCCACCAGCTCGCGCCTGTGGCAGCGGGTCAACGACATGCTCTTCGAGCAGGAGGCCGGTGGCGCCCTTTACCGCGACCTGGGTGACGTCACTCTCGGGCTGGGCTACAGCACCGACGATGTGGAGCTTGACTGGGACAACAGTTTCTTTCGCCGGGTCCTGCCGCTGCACCAGGAACTTCCGCGGGGCAGCCTGGTTACGGGAGATGACCTGTCCCGCTACCTCGATCTCCAGACGCTGATATCCCGTGGCCGGTTCAGTTACAACTATGTGCCCGGTTTTGCCGAAAGTTTCGGCGGCATCGGGATCCGGGTGGAAGGGGGCACCAGCCTCACCCTGGGCCGCATCCACCACCCGCTCAAGATCGGAGGCCGGCCGCTGGCGGAAGCCCTGGATGACCCGGGTTGCGACCTGGAGGCCATGACCCGGGCCCTGCCGGAGGACGGCAACCGCAGCCTGGTGCGGCTGAGCACCGAGGGGCTGGGTGGACTGGTCCGCTGGATCTCGGGGAAGATCGGCGACCGGGTGGTGGACACGGAACAGTCGGCGATATTTTTCGAGCACTACGCCGATCCCATGACACTGTTCATCGACCTCGATATCCCGGTGGAGGCCGCACTGTTCACCGCTGATGACACACGGCTGGGCTCCGGCGATTTGGTGCGCCACGTCACTTTCATCGGCCTGGTGCCCCTGGCCGTCGGTGTGGAAAAGTACGGCATCAGAGCCAACTACAGTTACTACTTCCGGCTGTTTCGCGAAACCACCATCGTCAAGGAGGGCGACGGCCACGTGGTGGTGGGGGTTCGCACCGCCCTGTCCCGGGGCAACGAACTCACGCCGCTAAAGGTCCGGCCCGAAGTCCGTATCCTGGGCATTCTCAAGCTCGGGTATACCTTTTATGAACTGCTGTATGGCAATGGCCGGGGGCCTGTCTACGATGTTACCTACCGTATCAACCTCAACGATGAGCGGGGCATGGCCAGTTTCAAGGCGCTGCTGGGTGAGGGCACCCGCGTAAAGTTTAAACCGCTGGCCGAAGCGGCAGAGGAACGGGATGGCGCCGAAATCCTCCACACTGAAGCACGGCGGGCAAAAGATCGATACAGTTTCAATCGCCTGCGGTTTTTTGGCCTGTTGAAGAAAACGGACCGCCAGTCCTCCTCCTCCGACATCGTTGTTTCCGGGGACAATATGTTGCTGGAAATCGTCCGCACCCGGAGAAGTAACTATGTTAAAAACTTCGGCAAGAGGAAGCGGAAAACCCTGTCCTTTTTTGCTCGCTCCCAGTCCGACCTGATCAACCTGGATCAGGGCGACCCGCTACCCCGGAAACTGGACCCTCAGCGGCTCCAGGGCGACCAGGATGTCACCGCGGTGACGTTGCTCACCTCGGTGAGGGACGATTACGCTGATGGCCGGGCGGTTCGCTGGATGGCGGGGATTCTCGACCGCACGCTCGACTGGGACCCCCAGCCGGTTCTCGATGAGCTGACCTCGGTGGATCCGGATCTGCAGACCCGTTTTGTGACCAACTTTCGATTGTCGCTCAACCGCGAACATTTTGAACGAATTGCCACAGCCGAGACAGACCAGGTGTGGACCGAGCTGGCGCAGATACTGCTGGGGGACGACCATCGTGATGCCTGGAGCAGTGCGGAGAAGCGCAAAACCTGGAAGCGGGATGTTCGCCAACAGCGCCGATCCACAGGGGAACCACCGGTATTCAACGACCTCGGCCTGAAGGCCAGCTCCCTCTCCCCGCGGAAACGACTCCGGCTGGCCCGGCGTGCGGTAAAAAAGTTCGGCCATCTGCAGGAACTGGCCCGGGGCAGCGACAGCCTGAAATACCTGGCCCGGAGCATGAAATCGTGGTGGGACATCACCGCCATGCAGACCCTGATGGTGCGTCTGGGCCGGCGGGACGGCGCGCCGGAGGTCGGCTACCACTACGAGGTGTTCACCGATGAGATGCTGCGGCCGGTGACGGTGACCAACGGCATCACCTACGAGCACCACTCCCGCCTGGGGATCGCCAATGTCATGGAGGCGGTGCTGGCGGATGAACGGGGAGTGCGAGAGCAGGGGGTTGGCGCCCTGGAGCAGGAGCACATCAGGGGCGGCCGGCAGTGGAAGGGCGACCAGTTCGTGGAACCCTCCAGTTCACGCCTCAAAGGCGGCGACCTGCTGATCAACACCGGTGCCGAGCCGGAGTCCGGCGCCTTGTCGCCGCCGTGCTGGAAATTGCGGCTGTACAGCGACTTGCAATATGAGGAGGGCCTGACCCTGCGGGCCGACCTGCGCGAGGACGGCGGGATCAAGGCCGATTCAACCCTGGGATTCTCCAGTTTTGAACTGGGCGAACCCACGGCCATCGAGGATACGCCCTTCATGACGGCGCGCTACTACTATGACATCCCCCTGCCGGAAGTTGAGGCGATGGAAAGCGGACAGTCTTACGTGATTTTGCTGCGAATCCTCAACGACCGGGGCCTGCCGGTGAGCGAGGAGCAGCAGGTGCGCTTCAATTGGCCCGCGGGGGGCCTCGATCTGATCACCGGCTGTAACTCCCCGGCACTGCACCACTGACCGGCGGCCACCCTCCTCCGACCTCTCTTGTGGACAGATGAAACCGGCCGAATTATTGACGCATAACCGGGCAATCCCTATACTTAAACTGTATTCCTCGACCATGTCAACTTCGGCCTGTTCAGCCACGAACGCAACGAAAATCACCCGCCGCCGCCGGTGAGGAGACGGAGGCCCATGAGAGAGCCCTTGCGCGTTCTGGCCTGCAACACCGAGCGAGGCTGGCGTGGTGGTGAACACCAGCTGTTGCTGCTGGCCAGAGGCCTGCAGGGCAGCGATGTCCAGTGCACGGTCCTCTGCCGGGCGGACAGCGATCTGCACCGGCGTGTTGCCGAGGCCGACCTGCCGCACCAGGCGGTGCGTTGCTCCGGTGGTCTGGACCCGCGGCTCATCCGCTCCATTCGTATTGCCGCCCGCCACCATGTGGACCTGGTTCACGCCCACACCCCCAATACACACAGTGCCGGTCTGATCGCCACCCTGGGTCTGGCGGTGCCGGTAGTGGTCAGCCGCAAGGTCACCTTCACCATCGGCCGCGGCTGGTGGGCGCGGCGCAAATACGGTTCTCGTGTGGCCCGCTTCATCGCCGTTTCCAATGCCGTGCGCCAGGCGCTGATCGATGGGGGAGTGGACGCCGGGCGAGTGGATGTGATTCCCGACGGTGTTGATCCCGGGGGCCTGGTGCCGATCCGTGATCGCGCCGCGGTGCGGGCAGAACTGGGTCTGGGCGATGAGACCATCGCCGTGCTCTGCACCGCTGCGTTCACGGCGGAGAAAGGGCATGCCATCCTGCTGGAGGCCTGGCGCCGGGTGGCCGAAGCCGTTCCCGCGGCCCACCTCCTGCTGGCCGGAGAGGGCGGGCTGCGGGCTGCCAGCGAGGCCGGCGCACCCCCGCGCAGTTCCTTCCTCGGCCATCGTGACGATCTGCCCGACCTGCTGAACGCGGTGGATCTTGCAGTGCAGCCCTCGTTGAGCGAGGGGCTGGGATCGGCAGCCCAGGTCGCCCTCTGGAGCGGCTTGCCCTGTGTGGTCAGCGATGCCGGCGGGCTTCCCGAACTGGTGGACGACGGTGTGACCGGCCTGGTGGTACCGTCGGGCGATGCTGCCGGCCTGGCCGCCGGCCTGATCCGTGCGCTGAGTGATGCGCAGTGGCGTGCACGGACCGGTGAACGCGCCCGGGCCACGGCCCACGACCGGTATCATATCAACCGCCTGGTGGCCGCCCACCAGGTATGCTATCGCAAGGCCCTGGGAGTCTGAGGTATGGCTGCGGTCACCGTCACCATCATCACCCTCAACGAGGCCGACCGTATCGCCGCCACCCTGGCCACCGTCTCCTGGGCTGACGAGGTGCTGGTGCTGGACTCGGGTTCCAATGATGACACCGTGACCATCGCCGAGCAGACGGGAGCCACGGTGGTGCCACAGGACTGGCTCGGCTATGGCCCACAGAAGAACCGCGCCGCCGAACTGGCCGGCCATGACCTGATCTTCAACATCGATGCCGACGAGCATGTTGACCCGGTCCTCGCTGCTGCCGTGCAAAACCTGCCCGCGGATCCGCCGTTTTCGGCCTATGCCGTGTGGCGACAGAATCACATGCTCGGCCAGCCGCTCCATCACTGGCCCTGGGCCCGTGAACGGCGGGTGCGTATCTACGACCGAACCCGTGCCGGTTTCGATGAGAGCAGCATCCACGAGTCGGTGGTGGCCGACAGCGTGGGCCGTGTTCCCGGGCGACTGCGCCACCACTCCTACCGTGACTGGAACGATATGTTCACTCGCCAGACCCGCTACGCTGAACTGTGGGCCGGAGAGGCTGAATCCCGGGGGCGGCGGGCAGGATTGTCGGATTTACTCGTTCGCCCGGGCGCGGCCTTCATCCGCGACTACCTGCTGCACGGCTGGATCCGCTCCGGGGTCATCGGCTGGCAGATGGCCCGCCAGTCCGCGAACAGCGTCTTCATCAAGTATCGCTTGCTGCGCGAAAACCTCAGGCGATAGCGTCGTT
>CBESOE010000191.1:0-6888 GCA_965531145.1 uncultured bacterium
CCGGGTGGGGAAGCCCGGTGAGTATCCCTTCACCCGGGGCATCCACCCCGAGATGTATCGCAAGCGGCCCTGGACCATGCGCCAGTATTCGGGTTTCGGCTCGGCGGCCGACACCAACCAGCGCTTCAAGTATCTGATCGCCCAGGGCAACACCGGTCTCAACGTGGCTTTCGACCTGCCCACCCAGGTGGGGCTGGACAGCGACGACCCCATGGCCGCCGGGGAGGTGGGCCGGGTGGGCATGGCGGTGGACACCCTTGCCGACATGGAAGAGGCCTTCGAGGGCATCGACCTGGAAAAGATCACCGTCTCGCTGACCATCAACGGCGCTGCCATCACCCTGATGGCGATGTATTTCGCCCTGGCCGAGAAACGGGGCTACGACCTGACCAAACTGCGGGGCACCGCCCAGAACGACATCCTCAAGGAGTTCGTCGGCCGCGGCACCTGGGTCTTTCCGGTGGAACCGTCGGTTCGCCTGGTGGGCGACACCATCACCTGGTGCGCCGAGCACATGCCCAAGTACTCCCCGGTCTCGGTCTGCGGCTACCACATTCGTGAGTCGGGGGCCAACCCGGTGCAGGAGATGGCCTACGGCTTTGCCATCGCCCGGGCCTACATCGACCACGTGCTGGCCCGGGGGATGACCATCGACGAGTTCGCCCCGCGGCTCTCCTTCAACTTCGATATCCACGGCAACTTCTTCGAACAGATCGCCAAGTTCCGCGCCGGCCGGCGGCTCTGGGCGAAGATGATTAAAGAAGACTACGGCGCCCAAAACCCGCGCTCCCTGCTGTTGCGGATGATCGCCGGCGGGGGCGGGGGCGGACTGACCATCCAGCAACCGGAGAACAACATCGTCCGCGGCGCTTACTACGCCCTGATCAGCGCCCTCTCCGGCACCCAGACCATGGCCCTCTGTTCCTACGACGAGGCATACACCATCCCCAGCGAGAAGGCGGCGCGGATCTCATTGCGCACCATGCAGATCCTGCAGGAGGAGATGGGTCTCTGTGACACGGTGGATCCGCTGGCCGGGTCCTACTATGTGGAGACCATTACCAACCAGCTGGAGGAGCGGATCGAGAAGATGGTCCGCGAGCTGGAGGAGGGGAAGGGGATCCTGCAGGCCATTGCCGACGGCGACGTGCAGGCCGCGGTGGCCCGCCGGGCCTATGAGTGGGAGAAGGGCATCCAGGATGGTGTCATCCCCAAGGTGGGGATCAACCGCTTTGTGATGGACGAGGGGGAAGAGGCCCGCGACGTGGAAATCCACCCCTACGACCCGTCCGAGGAGGAGAAACTGACGGAGCGCACCGCCCGGGTCCGGGCCGAGCGTGATGCGGCCGCGGTGGAGGCGGCGCTTGTTGACGTCCGCCGGGCAGCCGGTTCAAACGAAAACCTCGTTCCCCCGGTGATGGCCGCTGTGCGCGCCATGGCCACGGTGGGGGAGATTACCCGGACACTGAAGGAGGTGTTCGGCGGGTACCAGGAGGCGATCAGGTTTTGAGTGTCAGCGAATGCCGCAACTACCACCAGCCCACGTCTCTGCGCGAGGCGCTGGCCCTGATGGCCGATGCCGAGGTGCCGCTCTGGCCGGTGGCCGGGGGGACCGACCTGCTGGTCAAGGACCACCGCCGGCAGATGCCGCCCGGGCCCTGGGAGATGATGAGCCTCAAGCGGGTGCCCGAACTGGGGGGGATCGCCGAAGACGGTGATGCCATCCGCAT
Organism: uncultured bacterium; assembly: GCA_965531145.1. GTDB lineage: Bacteria > Acidobacteriota > JAQAZP01 > JAQAZP01 > JAQAZP01 > JAQAZP01. The sequence goes on from CBESOE010000191.1 coordinate 1,731, forward strand.
CGGCGGGGCGGTGACCATGCGTGAACTGGCTGCCGATGCCCTGCTCAATGAGAAACTCCCGGTGCTGGCCCTGGCCGCCGACCACATGGCTTCACCGCAGATACGGGCGGTGGCCACCATCGGCGGCAACATGGCCAATGCCTCTCCGGCTGCCGACCTGGCGGTGCCGCTGCTGCTGCTGGACGCCGATGTGGAACTGGCCTCCTGCGGGGGAGACGGCGGGCCGAACCTGCGGCGTGTCCCTCTCGCTGAATTTTTCACCGGCCCGGGGACCACGGTGATGGAGAAGAACGAACTGCTCCGTGCACTGATCATCCCCGCTCAACCCGCCGGGATGCGCTTCGCCTCGGACAAGCCGGGCACCCGGCCGGCCATGGTCTGTGCCCACGCCTCGGCCGGCATGGGCCTGCTGCTGGACGGAGACACGATCCAGGACGTGCGGGTGGCCTTTGGCGCGCTGGCCGACCGGCCGATCCGCGGGCCAAAGACCGAAGCGGCTCTGCGCGGGAAACAACTCGATGAAGAAACGCTGGAACGGGCTTCGGAAACGGCGCGGCAGGAAGTGTCGCCCATCTCCGACGTTCGCGGCAGCGAGACCTATCGACGCGAGCTGGCGGCATCGCTGGTGAGGAGGCTCATTCGTGCCTGCAGAACTTGAAATATCCTGCATCGTCAACGGCGAGCCGGTGAAGGCAAAGGTTCAGCCCGCTGAACGGCTGGTGGACCTGTTGCGCAACCGGCTCGACCTCAAGGGGACCAAGACCGGCTGCGAGGAGGGGGACTGCGGCGCCTGCACCGTGCTGGTGGACGGCGTGGCGGTGAACTCCTGCCTCTACCCGGCTGCGGAAGCGGCCGGCCGGACGGTGACCACCATCGAGGGGCTGCAGGGCACGGACGGGGAGATGCACCCGGCGGTGAAGGCCTTTGTCGAACAGGGGGCGGTGCAGTGCGGCTTCTGCACCCCGGGGATGGTGCTGCGGGCCTACGCTTTTGTCTGCGAGAACCCCAATCCAACCGAAGAGCAGATCCGCCGTTCGGTGGAGGGGAACATCTGCCGCTGCACCGGCTACGTCAAGATCGTTGACGCCGTGCGCCGGCTGGCCAAAGAGGGGGTGGAGTGATGAGCAACAGCACTGACTCTGCTCCGAAGATCCCCCGGGAAAGCCTGATCGGCAAACGCATTCCCAAGATGGACGGGCCGGAGCGCGCTTCGGGTCGCTCGGTCTACATCCACGACCTGGTACGGCCGCGGATGCTCCACGGCGCCATCTGCCGCACCGACCGGATCCACGCGAAGATCCTTTCCATCAAGACCGAACGGGCGCGGTTGCTGCCCGGGGTCAAAGCGGTGATCACCGCCGAAGACATCAACAATGTCCCCTTTGGCCACGGCCGGGACAACTTTGCCCTGAAGGGCGACAAGGTGACCTGCCAGCGGGACGAGATCGCCGCGGTGGCCGCCGAGACCGAGGAGATCGCCCGCGAAGCCTGCCGGCTGATCGAGGTGGAGTACGAGGATCTGCCCGCGGTGTTCGACCCCAACGAGGCGCTGAAGCCCGGGGCGCCGGTGATCCACGAGAAACGCCAGGACAACGTGCCCTTCCGCTACGATTACTCCCACGGCGACGTGGTGGCCGCGGAAAAAGAGAGCGACGTGGTGCTGGAGGACACCTTCCACCTGCAGTTCGTCACCCACGCCTGCATGGGCACGTCGGGGATCCTTGCCGAGTTCGACGCCCGGGGAAACCTGACGCTCTACTCGCTGACCCAGGTCCCCTTCCTCTACCAGCGGGACATGTCACGGATCGTCGGCGTTCCCCCGGAGAAGATCCGGGTGATCCAGGTGACCATCGGCGGCGGTTTCGGTTCCAAACTCGACATCTACCCCTTCGAACCCATTGCCGTGCACCTGGCCCGGGCCGCCGGACAACCGGTGCGCCTGCTGTTCAATCGTTATGAAGAATTCATCGCGTCGCCCACCCGGCAACCCACCGAGATCAAGCTGCGCTGCGGAGCGAAGAAGGACGGCACCCTGACGTTCCGCGACGCCCACCTGATCCACGACAACGGCGGCCGCACCTCCTGGGGGGCCACCACCCCCTTCGTGATGATGCACTGTTTCTCCTCGCTCTACCGCGTGCCCAACGTTAAATTTCACACCACCGTGGTGAACACCAACAATCCCTACTCCGGCTCCATGCGCGGCTATGGCAACCTGCAGGCCACCTTTGCCGTGGAATCGCAGCTGGACCGGTTGGCTGAAGAACTGGGCATCGAACCGCTGGAGCTGCGGCTGAAGAACACCCTGGAGCAGGGCGAGACCACCGGCCAGGGGATGTATCTGGAGACCTGCGGCCAGCGTGAGTGCCTGGAGACGGCGACGAACTCGGCGGGCTGGACCGAGAAGCACGGAAAGATGGAGGCGCCCGAAGCGCACCTCAAGCGGGGTATCGGCCTGGCCTCCATGGTCCACGTGGGCGGCGGGGCCAAGATCTACCACTCGGACGGCTGCGGCACCATCCTCAAGGCCGACGACTACGCCAACTTCACCCTGATCACCGGCTCCTCGGAGATCGGCCAGGGCTCTGAGACGGTGCTCTCCATGATCGTGGCCGAGGTGCTCGGTGTGCCGCTGGAGCGGATCAAGGTGATCAATAACGACACCGCGATCACGCCGTGGGACGTGGGGGTGCATGCCTCGCGCACCACCTTTGTGGCCGGCAACTCGGCCAAGGGTGCGGCGGAGAAGGCGCGGGCCAAGCTGCTGGCCGCTGCCGCCGAGCTGCTGGAACTGCCGGTGGACCAGCTGGACATCCGCCAGGGCCAGGTGGTCAAGGCCGAGGATGGCGAGGCGCTGATCGAGCTGGGCAAGGTGATCCGCAAGCTCCACTTCTCGAAGAAGTTCGAGACGGTGATCACCGAGAATTACTATGAGCCATCCAGCGAGATGCAGAACCGCGAGTTCAAGGGCAATGTCTCACCGACCTATGCCTTCGGCACCCACGTGGTGGAGGTGGAGGTGGACACCGAGACCGGGGTGGTGCGGCCGCTGAAGGTCACCACGGCCCACGACGCCGGACGGGTCTTGAACCGCCTGGGCATCGAGGGCCAGGTGGAGGGCGGGGTGGCCATGGGCCTGGGCTACGGCCTCACCGAGGACCTGCAGGTTGTGGAAGGCCGGGTGCAGAACCCCGACTTCCGCGACTACAAGCTGATCACCGCACCGGAGATGCCCGAGGTGGAGATGCACTTCATCGAGACCAACGCGCCCGAAGGTCCCTTCGGGGCCAAGGGGATTGGTGAGGCGCCGGCGATCTGTGTCGCTCCGGCGCTGGCCAACGCGGTGTATGACGCCACCGGTATCCGCTTCCGGCGGCTGCCGCTGACCCCCGAGCGGGTGCTGCTCTCGCTGCGCGCCGGCCGTGAGGTTCTTCCGGAGGAGATGACGTGAGACCACGCACCGTGCTCAGCCTGGAGCAGGCCCTCTCCATGACCTATGCCACGCTGCGCTTTGCCTGTCTCGGCTGGCGGGTGATCAAGCTGGAGCCCACCCCGGCGCCGGGCCAGGCCACGCCGGGAGATCCCAACCGTTACATCGGCGACCCGGTGGGCGGGCCCGACTGTTGCTCCTACTTCGTGGCGCCCAACGCGGGCAAGGAAGCGATGTCGATCAACCTCAAGACCGAAGAGGGCCAGGCCATCCTCCACCGCCTGGTGCGGGAACTGCCGGTGGACGTTTTCTGCTGCAATACCCTGCCTGCCCGCTACGAGCGGCTGGGCATCGACTTCGAGACACTGAAAAAGCACAACCCGAAGATCATCTGGGCCGGCATCTCGGCCTACGGTCCCGAGGCGCCGACAACCCCGGGCTACGACCCGGCGGTGCAGGCGGCCACCGGCCACATGGCCATCACCGGCGACCCCAAGGGGCCGCCGATGCTCAACGGCGCCCCGCTTGCCGACCTCAAGGCCGGGGACGAGGTCTTCGCCCAGACCATGCTGGCCCTGGCCGAACAGGCCGAGGGGGCCGGGGCCCGGCGCATCGACGTCTCCATGGCCCGGGTGGCGGCCAGCTGGCTGATCACCACCCTGCCCATGGTGGGGATGGGCGCCCCGCCCGACACATATGACCGCGCGGGCAATGAGCACCGGCAGTTCGTGCCGGTGAACGTCTATCCCACCAGGGACGGGCACCTGCTGCTGGCCGTGGGCAACGACGTGCAGTGGCAGCGGCTCACCGGTCTGGATGCGTTCAAAAAGCTGGCCAATGACGTGCGCTCCACCAACGAGGGCAGGAAGGCCGAGCGGAACGAGATCCATGAGGAAGTGGCCGAGGTGACCAGGGGCTGGGAGACCACCACCCTGGTGGAGTCGCTGAACAAGGCCGGTATCGTGGCCTGTGCGGTGAGCACCATTCCGCAGGTAATGGAGGCGGACTGGCTCGTCCCGCATCTGAAGAGCACCACACTGGCCGACGGCACAGTGGTGAAGCTGCAGCCGTCAGCGGTGCAGCGTGACGACGAACCGGCGGTGCTGGGACCGCCTCCCCGCTTTGGCCAGGACACGGTGCGCATCCTCGACGAGGCCGGCGCCGGCGAGGACGAGGTGGCCGCCTGGCGGGAAGCGGGAATCGTGTTCGGGATTGATTGAGCGTTGTCATTGGAAAAACAGGGACTGTCACAACAATTTCCGCAGGAAATTGGTGACTGTCCCAGGTTTTGCAAATGGGAGGCCTGACCATGAACACCACATCGGAGATACTGCAGAAGGAGTTCCGCGTCACTCAGGTGATCTGGATTGTCATTCTGGCGGCACTGGTGGTCTATGTGGCCATCGGCCATTATTTCCATGGCAAGGCTCTGGTGGACCTGGGAGATGTTTCCGTGGTCTGGATCAGGAACCTCCTCGCCCTGGCCGGTGGCCTGATGCTGGTGGGCTCTTTTTTCATCCGCCGGAAGATGCTGGCCGGTGCTGCCTCAGCCCAACAGCCGGATGAACAGGCCGTCGCATCCAGATACAGGATGGCCTCCATGGTCGCCGCCGGCATCTGCGAGGCGGTGGGCCTGTTCGGACTGGTGCTGATCTTTCTCGGCGACAGCCTGGCAACGCTCTACCTCTTCGTCGTGGTGGCGGCGGTGGCGCTGATCCTTCACCGCCC
>CBESOE010000192.1:0-6869 GCA_965531145.1 uncultured bacterium
TCCAGCAGTTTCCGGCGGGCCAGTTCCAGGTTGAGCTTGGCGTCGAGGTTGCCCGGCTCCGTATCCAGCACCGACCGCCAGTGATCGATGGATGTGGCCAGGGCCTGATTCCGTCCCTGCCAGTCCCCCGCCCCCTCCAGGGTCTCGGCCCGGCGGAACGCGGTGTTGCCCAGGTTGAACCGCGCCCGCCTGGCCAGTTCCGGGTCCTCGGCGGCGGCGGCAACCCGGTAGTGGGTCTCGGCCTTGTCCAGATCGTTGAGGCGGTAGAGGGTGTTCCCCAGGTTGTAGTGCAGCACCGGGTTCTCCGGGTCGATCTCACCCGCCGCGGTATATTCGGCCAGGGCATCGGCCCACTGGTCCCCGGTGTAGAACTGGTTCCCCTGCTGGTTGATCTTCCGCACCTCGTTCCCGCCGGCGGCCAGGGATGGAGCGAAGATGAGCGGAACCACGACCAGCGCTGCCGCCAGGACGAATCCCCTGATCAGAGATATACGGATCATCGGCTCTCCTCCTTGTCACTGCGACGGCGACGGCCCAGGTCGGGAATGGCCAGCCAGGACACCAGCAGCAAGAGGGCCAGGGCCAGCGGGTACTGAAAGCGTTCCTCCAGCCCGGCGTGCATCCGCGACTGCAGCTCGCGTTTCTCCATGCCGGAGATCTCGGCCACCAGGGTGTCCAGCTCCACCTCACCCTGGGTGGCCCTGACATAGATACCGCCGGTGGCCCGGGCAATGGCGCGCAACGTCTCCTCGTCGAGACGCGAGGTGACCACTTCCCCGCTGCGGTCCTTCTTGTAGCCGCTGATCTGACCCTGGGCGTCGCGCATGGGAATGGGCTCTCCGGCCGGGGAGCCGATGCCCACGGTGTGGATCACCACACCCTCCTCGGCCGCCGCCCGGGCCGCGGCCACCGGGTCAGCCTCGTGGTCCTCGCCGTCGGTGAGCAGTACCAGCACCTTGTATTTGTGCTCGCGGCTGCGAAAGGCTTCCACCGACATGGTGATGGCCCGGGCAATGGCCGTGCCCGGCCGCGGGATCAGGCCGGTGTCCAGAATGTCGAGAAACATCTTGGCCGCCGAATGGTCAAGGGTCAAAGGGCACTGCACAAAGGCTGATCCGGCAAAGGCCACCAGGCCCACCCGGTCCCCGCGCAGCCGGTCCACCAGCCCGGTCATCTCCAGCTTGGCCTTGCGCAACCGGCTGGGTTTCACGTCCTCGGCGTCCATGCTCAGCGAGGTGTCCATGGCGATGATCACATCCACGCCACGGCGGGCCACTTCATTGACCCGGGTGCCCCACATGGGCCGGGCGGCAGCGAGGATCAGAAACGTCAGGGCGAGGAGAAAGAGCAGGTAACGGATCACCGTACGCTCCCCACCGGCGGAACGGACCAGCCGACCCAGCAACTGTTGTCCGGCAAAACGCTCCAGGCGGATCCGCCGCCGGCGTCGCACAAAGGCGAAAAAGCCGGCCAGCAGCGGAACCAGCCAGAGCAGGTGGAGGAATTCCGGCGATCCGAATCTCATCATGGCACCACCTGGAACCTGGTGCCGGACAGCAGCGTGGCCAGCACCAGCAGCGCCAGCGCAGCGAGCAGGAACCAGGGGCCCAACTCGGTGAACAGGCTGTATTGTTTCGTTTTCACGCCGGTGGTCTCCATCTCACCGATCCGGGCAAAAATCCGGCTCAGCGATTCTGGGTCTTTGGCGCGGAAGTAAAGTCCGCCGGTTCGCCGGGCCACTTCACCCAGGGTCTCCTCGTCGAGGATCAGCGGTTCACCCCCGGGTACGTACCGCTGGCCGAAGATCGGGTCATCCACCAGGAAGTACGGCTGCCCGTCCTTGCCGGCGCCGATGGTGTAGATCTTGATGTCCATGGCCTTGGCCAGATCGGCAGCGGTGAGCGGGTCGATCTGGCCGGCATTGTTGATCCCGTCGGTGAGCAGGATGATCACCCGGCTCTTCCCCCTGGCGTCGCGCAGCCGGTTGATGGCGGTGACCAGGGCGTTGCCGATGGCGGTGCCGTCCTCCTTCACCGTGCCCAGCTCCACGTCATCGAGAAAATCGAGCAGTACTCCGTAGTCGAGGGTCAACGGGCAGCGGGTGAAACTCTTTCCGGCATAGACCACCATACCCAGCCGGTCGGTCTGGCGCCCCTCGATGAACTCGGCGGTAACTTCCCTGGCAACGTCCAGCCGGGTCTTGGGCCGGAAATCCACCGCAGCCATGGAGCCGGAGACGTCCAGGGCGATCATGATGTCGATCCCCTCGGTGAGCAGTTCCTCGTAGCGCTCCCCGGCCTGGGGCCTGGCAAAGGCCACCACCATCAGGGCCAGGGCCACCAGACGGAGGATGTCCACCAGGCGAACCAGACGGACCGTGGCCGAGGGACGGATGCTGGCCGCCACCCCGAGGCTTGATATGCGCAGGTTGCCGCGGCTGCGGCGGAAGAGACCCGACCAGCGCCACCAGCCCAGCAGGATCAGCAGCACACCGCCGGCAGCGAGGAACTCGGGGAAGGCGAAGTGGTAGAACTGGCTCTCCATCAGCTCTCCTCCCCCCCGGCCGTTTCCGGAAGTGCCGTTTCGGGTGCCGCCAGGTCCACCAGGCGGTAAGCTGCGGCGATGATGCTGCTGTTCTCAGCGTCCCCGGGCACATGTCGGGAAAACTTTACCCGGTCGCAGGCTTCGAAGAAGTCGCCGGCCGCCGGCACCAGCGGTGTGCCCGCTGCTTTCTCCCGCAGGTCGCGCATGATCTCCCCGGAGGTGCGCTCCACGGTGGGCACCCCCAGTGCGCCGTGCAGCAGGCGGTGGATGATCCCGGCAATGGCGATGTAGAACGCCTTGAAGCGGTCGTGCTTCAACAGGTCCGACGCGGTGAGCCGCTGCAGTTCCCTGATCGCCAGCTCCCGGGGGGGCAGCCGGCTCGCTTCGTCGCGCAGGGCATCCTGCCGGCGGCGGGCCAGCCACCAGACGCGTAACCAGAGCAGGCCGGCCAGAACAGCCAGACCGGCCACACTCCAGAGGGCCAGGGGAAGAAAACTGTACGGCACTTCGCCCGGTGGGCGCAGATCGGCAATGTCCTCCACCTCGCCCTCGATCACCGATTGGACCGTCAGGGTCACCGGTGATGAGCTCACCTGTTCAACCCCGGCGGCACCACCGCTGAGAGCCACGGTCACGGCGGGGATCTCCAGGTCGCCGGTTTCCCAGGCGGTGAGCCAGAAGCGCCAGGTCTGTTCCACCCGGCCGTCGTCCAGGGTGCGGCTGCCGCCGTCTTCGAAGTCGCGCACCAGGAAGGGGCCCAGTTCACTGCCCACCTCGGGCAATGCCGGTTCCAGGTCCGGCGGGTGCACCAGCACCAGGGTGAAGCCGATCCGGTCTCCCACCGTCCACTGTCCCGGCTCGGCCGCGCCGCTGAGAGCCGAACCGCCGGCACTCTGGGCCGCCAGCGGCGCCCCGGCGGCGAGGAACAGGACCAGGGCCGGCACGAACCACCGCAGCCCCCCCGTCCATCCTCCTCCACTTGTGGCTGCTCGGCGCCCGGGCATGGTCGTCATCCTCGTGTCAGTGTATCTTTCGTGTCCGCCGGCGGAAGAAGTGCATCAGCGGCTTGTCATAGGGTTCGTCGGTGCGTACGTCGACATAGTCCACGTCCATCGCCCCCAGCCGCCGTTTGAGGTCCGCCCGGCGCTCGGTGGCAATCTCTCCATAGCGCCGGCGGAATCCGGCGTCGGCGGTGTCCACCAGGGTCCGCTGGCCGGTCTCCGCGTCCTCCAGCTCGATCAGGCCCACGTCGGGCATCTCCACCTCGCGCGGATCGGAGATGGACATGGCCACCAGGTCGTGTCGCTTGCTGGTCAACCGCATGGGACGGTCGAACTCCATGGCCATGAAGTCGGACAGGAGGAACACCACGCTCTTCTTGCGCAGCACGCGGTTCAGATACTCCAGGGCGGCGGCGATGTCGGTGCCCTGGGAGGCCGGCCGGAAGCAGAGCAGCTCCCTGATCACCCGCAGCACGTGGTCCCGGCCCTTTTTCGGCGGGATGTACTTCTCCACCCGGTCGGTGAAGATGGCCAGGCCCACCCGGTCGTTGTTCTTGATCGCCGAGAAGGCGAGCAGCGCGGAAATTTCCACCGCGATCTCGCCCTTCAGCTGCGAATGGGTGCCGAACTGGCCGGAAGAACTGGCGTCCACCAGCAGCATCACCGTCAGTTCACGTTCTTCGTCGTAGACCTTGACGTAGGGGTGGCCCATGCGCGAGGTGACATTCCAGTCGATGATCCGCACGTCGTCCCCGGCCTGGTACTCGCGCACTTCGGCGAACGCCATACCCCGCCCCTTGAACACGCTGTGGTATTCGCCGGCCATGCTCTCGTTGACCAGGCGGCGGGTCTTCAGCTCCACCCGGCGGACCTTTTTCAGGATCTCGGCGGGCAGCTGGTTGCCGGCGAGACCGTCGGCGGTCCGGGTTTTCTTCGTCCTGCGACGTCGGAAGAACATCTGGCGCTCCGCTGGAGGGATTGATGGGGCGTGCGGCCGCCGCTCAGGGCACTTCCACCGAATCGAGCACCTGGCTCACGATGTGGTCGGTGGTGATCTCTTCCGCCTCGGCCTCGTAGGTCAGGATGATCCGGTGGCGCAGGACGTCGGGGCCCACCGCCTTGACATCTTCCGGTGTGACGTAGCCCCGCCCCTTGATGAAGGCGTGGGCCCGGGAGGCCAGGGTGAGGTAGATGGTGGCCCGGGGTGATGCGCCATACTGGATCAGCCGTTCCGCGGAGAGCCCGTAGTCGGCCGGTGCGCGGGTGGCGAATATCAGGTCGACGATGTAGTCCTTGATCCGATCGTCGATGTAGATCGAGTGCACCGTTGCGCGGGTGCGGACGATGTCCTCCGGGCTGATCACCATGTTCACCGACGGAATCTCCAGCTCGGTCATCCGGTCGAGGATCAGACGCTCCTCGCGTTTCCCCGGGTAGTCGATTTTCAGTTTGAGCATGAAGCGGTCCACCTGGGCCTCGGGGAGCGGATAGGTCCCCTCCTGCTCGATGGGATTCTGGGTGGCCAGAACAATGAAAGGCTCGCTGAGCGGCCAGGTGGTGTCGCCGATGGTGACCTGACGCTCCTGCATCGCTTCCAGCAGGGCACTCTGCACCTTGGCCGGAGCACGGTTGATCTCGTCGGCGAGAACGATGTTGGAGAAGATCGGCCCCTTTTTGGGGAAGAAGGTCCCGTCCTTCTGGTTGAAGACCATGGTGCCGATGAGGTCGGCGGGCAGCAGATCCGGGGTGAACTGGATCCGTTTGAAACCGGTGTCGACTATTTTGGCAAAGGTACTGACGGAGAGAGTCTTGGCCAGGCCTGGCACACCCTCCAGCAGCATGTGGCCACCGCTGAGGATGCCGATGAGCATCCGCTCGAGCATATATTCCTGCCCGACGATGACCTTGCGCACCTCGTTGAAGACCGAATCCACAAAGGCGCTTTCGTCCTTGACCTTTTCGTTGATTTCTCGAACGTCCATTTCGGGTCTCTGACCTCCCCGCTGATGATTATGTGAATGAGTCCGCTGCCAGCGGCCGGGGCCGATGTGGCAACCTCCGGAACAAACAATACTTGAATAGCAAAACAGATGCCAGTACTCATGCCACTGGAGACATACATCTATCTTGCTATTTTTCTATACGTTAAGACTGAAACACCTTCACCGCCCCCCCAGGCCGCACCTGGAGCCATGTCATTCTGGCACAGCCTGTCACCAAAACCGGATTGGAGCCGGAAAATTATAGGGTCGGCCTGGAATGGAGTCAATCTCGGCGTCACCTCAGGTTACCATTTTGGGCACCATGAATTTCACTATTGTAATCACTCCACCGGGGCCGTGAAACACGCCTCAGTGCGAGCGATTTCCTAACTGCTGAAATAACAGGTTTTTCATGGATCAGTTTCGAATCCAGCCACTGGCATGGAGATTGCGATATCTCCAGGGCAACATACGTTGTGAATGACACCGGTTGCTGGTTGCTTCCTTGCTGGTTCCGGGTTCACACAACAAACCCGGAAACCGAGGATGTTTACCCCTCATCCACTGGTGACCGGATACCCGGAACCGGGGCGGACGTGGTACATTCGCCCGAAACGGAACCGGGAAATGCCGAAAGGTATTTGCGAGAGCGGGAGGAGGTCGGCCTGACCTCCTCCCGCCCCCTTTTTTGCTTCCCGCTTCCAAATACCGAAACCAGACGGCCGTTCTGGCAACCCGGCAGGGCCTGGTGTACACTTGGCGACATGGGACAGGAAACCGATGCCGTCAGCACAAGGGAAAATGGCGCCGGGGGGGCAGTCACCGCCGTCATCCCGGTGCGCAACGGTGCCGATACCATCCGCGGCACGCTGGATTCGCTGGTCAACGGTCTGACACCGCCGGCGGAAATCATCGTGGTGGACGACAGCAGCACCGACGCCACTGCGGAAGCGGTTGAGCGGTTCATTGCCGAAAACGGCCGGTGCCGTCTCCTGAAGCTGGCCGAGAGCGGAGGCGCTGCCGCGGCCCGAAACCTGGGAGCCGGCAATGCCGCCACCGCCCTGCTGCTGTTCACCGACAGCGACGTGGTACTGGAACCCGACACCCTGCCCCGGTTGCTGGAGACCCTGGGGGAGGAGGGGCCGGCCGCGGCGGTGGCAGTGTATCGTGAACGGAACCTCGCCGGCGGCTGGCTTTCCCACTTCACCACCTGCTTTTCGGCCTTCACCTACCTGGAGGCCGATGACGGTGCCCCGACCAATTTCGGTTCCCAGTGTGTTCTGGTACGCCGGTCGGCCCTCGAGGCCGTGGGCGGGTTTGACGAGGCCCTGGGCGGGGCCAC
>CBESOE010000193.1:0-6790 GCA_965531145.1 uncultured bacterium
CGCACCACGCCCTGTGGTTCGTAATATCCCAGGCACGGCGCGCTCTGGTTGGTGTAAGTGTCGATGCGGTTCTGCACGATGGAGCTGTCGGCATCGTCGGCCCGGCCTTCGATGTCCGCCCGCTTGGAGAGCCGGCCGAAGATCTCTTCCTCGGACACGGCGATGTTGATCACGTGGTCCAGGGGCAGGCCCAGCTCCTCGAGGATTCCGCCCAGGGCTTCGGCCTGGGGCACGCTGCGCGGGAAACCGTCGAGCAGGAAACCGACTTTTACATCATCGCGCCCCAACCGCTCGCGAACCATGGCGATGGTCACGTCGTCGGGCACCAGCTGTCCCTTGTTGGAGTAGGACTGGGCGGTTTTGCCAAGCTCGGTGTCGTTCTTGATGTGGTAGCGGAACATATCGCCGGTGGAGATATGCGGGACATTGAGCAGGTCGATCAGTTTGGCGGCCTGGGTGCCCTTGCCGGCTCCCGGAGGTCCGAAAAGTACGATGTTCTTGGCCATGACATCCTCACTAGTTAAAAAAACAGTGCCATTTCTATCAAACACCTCACGGGGAGGTGAAGAACCGCTCAGGAAACCCTGGCTCCACTGGGCAGGTCGCCGTCCACGGTGAGCAGACGGAGCACCTTGCCTTTCTTCGCCGCCAGCACCATCCCCTGGGAAGGGATGCCGCGAATGGTGGCCGGCTGAAGGTTGGCCACCACGATCACCAGTTTTCCCACCAGGGCGTCCGGCGCGTAGTGCTCGGCAATTCCGGCCACCAGTTGCCTTTTTTCACCGCCCATCTCCACCTGCAGCTTGAGCAGGCGATCGGCATCCGGCACGGTCTCGGCCTCCAGGATCCGGGCCACCTTCAACCTGACCCTGGCAAAATCGTCGATGGGAATCAGGGCCACGCCCTCAGCTTCATTCGTTTTCTTCCCGGCCGATTTCTTCTGCTTCGAAGCCGCCTGGTCCGCTCCAGTCTTTTTTTCGCGCTGAATCCTCGGGAAGAGCGACTCCAGACCGCCGGCCTCCCGGCCCGGTTCCAGCGAGCCCCAGGTCTTCAGGGTTTCCAGGCGGGGCTCGACGTCCTCTTCACCGAGACCGATGGCCCGGCGCAGCTCTCTCATCTTCTGCGGGATCACCGGATAAAGCAGGCCCGACACGATCCGCAGGCACTCCATGGTGCTGTAAATGGTCCGGGCAAAGCCGGCCGAGTCACCGTTTTTCAGCTGGTTCCAGGGGGCCTGGTGGTCAAAATACTTGTTGGCGGCGCGAACAGCACCGATCACCTCGGCCAGCCCACGGTCGAGACTCATCCCCTGCAGGTGGCGCTGCATCGCTTCCACCGCATCCATGCAGTGCCGCCGCAGTTCCTCTTCCGCCTCGCCGGAGCCGTCCACCCCCCGGTCCGGCACCTTGCCGTCCAGGTTGCGTTCCACCATGCGCAGCGCCCGGCTGGCCAGGTTGCCCAGGTCGTTGGCCAGGTCGGCATTGTAGCGCAGGACAAAGGCCTCTTTGGTGAAACTGGCGTCCCGGCCCAGGGTCATTTCGGCCATCAGGAAGTAGCGCAGGGCATCCACACCATAGGTATCCGCCATCTCCATCGGATCGGCCACATTGCCCAACGACTTGGACATTTTGGTCTTGCCGGTGAGCCACCAGCCGTGGGCGTAGATTGTCCGCGGCTGCTCCAGGCCGGCGGCATGGAGCATGGTGGGCCAGTAGACGGTGTGCGTGGTGAGAATGTCCTTGCCGATGAGATGGATGCTGGCCGGCCACCATTTGGCAAACGCTTCCTCGTCGCTGCCATAGCCCACGGCGCTGATGTAGTTCACCAGGGCGTCGAACCAGACGTAGCAGACAAAGTCTTCGTCAAAGGGCAGCGGCACACCCCAGGGCAAACGGGTTTTGGGTCGCGAGATACAGAGGTCGCCCAGTGGCTGGCGCAGGAATCCCAATGTCTCGTTGCGGCGGTATTCGGGCTGAATATACTCCGGGTGGTCATTGATGTACCCGATGAGCCAGTCCCGGTATTTGCCCATGCGGAAGAAGTAATTCGACTCGGTGATCTTCTCCACCGGGCGCCCGGTGGGACTCAGGCCGTCCACCAGATCGTCCTCGGTGTAAAAAGTCTCGTCACTGACGCAGTACCAGCCCTCGTACTCGCCACGGTAGATTTCACCCCTGTCGTAGAGGTCCTGGAGGATCTTCTGCACCACCGCGGTGTGCCGCGGTTCGGTGGTCCGGATAAAATCGTCGTGGGTGATTCCCAGTTTGGCCCACAACTCCTGAAAGCGGACCACGGTCTTGTCCGCCTGCTCCTGCGGGGTGATGTCCTGAGCCCGCGCCGCCTCGAAGACCTTCTGGCCGTGTTCGTCCGTGCCGGTGAGAAAGTGGGTGGGTGTGCCCAGCAACCGGTGGTAACGGGACAGCACGTCGGCCAGCAGCGTGGTGTAGGCATGGCCGATGTGCGGTGCATCATTGACGTAGTAGATGGGGGTGGTGATGTAGAAGTGATTCATTCCGGCTTCTTCTCGGCCGATTTTTTCACCGCCTTCTTCGTTGTCACTTTCTTGGTTTTCTTCTTTTTGGCCGCAGTTTTCTTTTTCTTCGCTCCGGCAACCCGCCTGGTGGTTTTCTTCTTTTTCTCCGGTGTCGCCGCGGCCAGTTCCACACACCGCTGGTAGGTCAGGTTTTCGGGCTCCTCATCCTTGGGGATGCGGACGTTCTTCTTCTCGAACGAGATGTAGGGTCCCCATCTCCCGTTGAGCACCCTGACATCGGGGTTCTCCTCGAACTGCTTGATCAGCTTCTTGGCATCGGCCTCCCGTTTGGCCTCGATGAGCATGATGGCCGCGGGCTGGTCAACGGTGTACGGGTCGTGCTCCTTGCCCAGGGAGACGAATTTGCCGTCGTGCCTGATGTAGGGGCCGAAGCGGCCGATGGCGGCCACCATGGGCTTGTCCTCGAAGCTGCCCACTTCCCGGGGCAGGAGGAAGAGGTTGAGGGCCTGCTCGAGAGTAACGTTCTCCAGCAACTGCCCCTGGCCCAGTTTGGCGAACTTCGGTTTGACCTCTTCGTCTTCGCTGACCAGTTCCACCACCGGACCGTAGCGTGCCATCCGGGCCACGATCCGCCGGCCGGTCTTGGGATCGGTGCCCAGCTCGCGGACCGGGCTGGCTTCGGCGCGATCGACGTTCTCCTCGGTGGCCAGTACCCGGGGATGGAACTCGCTGTAGAAGTTGGCGATCATTTCGTTCCAGCTGGTTTCCCCGGCGGCGATGGAGTCGAACTCCTTCTCCACCGTGGCGGTGAAGGAGAGGTCGATGACCTTGGGGAAATTGGCCACCAGGAAATCGTTGACGATCATCGCCATATCGGTGGGAAAGAGCTTCATCTTTTCCGTGCCGGTGACCTCGGAGAGTTCCGCCTCGGAAATCACGTCCTGGCAGAGTTCCAGCTCACGGTAGACCCGTTCCCGGCCATCGCGCGACTCCTTGACCACGTAACCGCGCTGCTGGATGGTGGTCAGGGTGGGGGCGTAGGTTGAAGGCCGCCCGATGCCCCTCTCCTCCATCGCCTTGACCAGCGACGCTTCGGTGTAGCGGGGCTGGGCCCGGGTGAACCGCTCGGTGGCGGTCATCCTGGAGAGATCCAGTTGCTGGCCCACCGTCAGTGGCGGCAACATGCCCTTCTGTTCCTCACTGTTCCCGTTATCGTCGGAAGAGACTTCGTAGACCTTGAGGAACCCGTCAAAGGCGATCATCTCGCCGCGGGCCACCAGTGTCTGCTCCACCCCGGATACGGCGATGGTGGCCACGGTCTTTTCCAGCCGGGCGTCGGCCATCTGGGAGGCGATGGCCCGTTTCCAGATCAGCTGGTAGAGCCGTTTCTCGTCCCGGCCCTTTCCCGCTTCGTCGATCCCGAAATCGCTGGGCCGGATCGCCTCGTGGGCCTCCTGGGCCGAAGCGTCCTTGGTGCGGTAGCGCCGGGTCTGGACGTATTCCTCACCGTAGCGCTCACCGATCCGGCCGGCAGCTGAGGACAACGCGTCCTCGGAGAGCACCAGCGAGTCGGTCCGCATATAGGTGATGTGCCCCGCCTCGTAGAGTTTCTGCGCCAGGACCATGGTCTTGGAGACGGAGAACCCGAGCTTGCGGCTGGCCTCCTGCTGGAGAGTGGAGGTGGTGAACGGGGCGGCGGGCGATTTCTTTGCCGGTTTGCGTTCCAGATTGCCCACGGTGAAAACGGCGCCAACACACTGTTCGAGCCAGGTCCGCGCCCCCTCTTCCGACTTCAGCCGGCGGGGGTGCTCGGCGGTAAAGGTCCGCCCGTCCTCCAGGCAGAACAACGCGGCCACCTTGAAGAACGATTCGGGATCGAAGCTGAGGATATCGCGCTCCCGCTCCACCACCATGCGTACGGCTGCCGACTGGACCCGCCCGGCGGAAAGGCCCCGCTTGATCTTCTTCCACAGCACGGGGGACAGTTCGAACCCCACCAGCCGGTCCAGCACCCGGCGCGCCTGCTGGGCGTTGACCAGTTTCTGGTCGATGGTCCGCGGCTCGTCGAAGGCCCGGAGAATCGCCGTCTTGGTAATTTCCCGAAAGACCACCCGGCGCACTTTTTCCGGGGGCAGCTCCAGCGCCTGCTGGAGGTGCCAGGAGATCGACTCCCCTTCGCGGTCCTCATCAGTGGCCAGCCAGACCATCTCCGCCGACCGGACATGTTTTTTCAGTTCGCGCACCAGGTCGGCCTTGTCTTCCATGACTTCGTAGGCCGGCTCGAAACCGTTCTCCACGTCGACGGAAAGACCTTTCTTCTTCAGGTCACGCACATGGCCGTAACTGGATTTCACCGAAAAGTCCGTGCCCAGGTAGCCTTCCATAGTCTTGGCTTTGGCCGGGGATTCCACAATAACCAGGTTCTTGCTCATTCGTCTCTTCAGAGAATCGCCGCCCGTATGGGGCGGCTCGATTGCCGTTAAATAGTGATCCGCGCCGGAACTGTCAGTCCAACTGGTCCACGGGGATTCCTTTTTCCTCGAGCATGATCGGAATCCCGGCGTCCACCGCGTAGATCACCTTGGAATCCTCGGTGATCAGCCCTTCCTCGAGCTTCTGCTCCACCGCACTCCGGTCCACGTGCAGGACCCGGCCGGCGGCGATGGCCTCGTTGAGGCGGTCGAGTTCACCGCTGTCCATCCGGCGAACCGGCACCTTGCTCACCGGGCAGCACAGGATCTCCACAAGTTCGTCGTTCAAGGGCATGGTCACTCCCCCTCTGGTTGCAGAATGCCAATGAAAGGCCAATGGAAGTATGTCATTTACACCATCTCGTTAAAAAAAGAAAGGGGAAATTTGGAATGGGGTTGGCAAATTCCCGATTTTTCCCCTCACCGGAGACATCCCCGGCCGCTTCCCTCCAGTAGTGACCGGCCCACTGGTTTTCTACACTTTTGCTTTGACAAACGGGCTGTTTTGCAGGAAAATAGACCCAGTCGATCTACGTTTCTTATTTATTGTGAACTAAGTCTGTTCCGAAGAGTTTAGCTGTGTCTGGTTTTTTGCGGTTTTTTGACTGATTCAATCTTCGCATCGAGCCAACGTATTGTCCACAAGTTGTCAACATTGAAGAGGAGATGACGCCATGAAAAAGTTCTCACTGTTCTGTGGCACGATCGTGCTCTGCGCGGCGGCCCTGATCGTCTTTGCCGGAGTCGACAGTCTTGCCGGAGAGCAGGAAGGTCCGACAAAGATCACCCGGGTGGGCGGGGCCAACGCTTTCTTCAGGGCCCCGGGCGGCCTGACCGCCGAAGCCTTCCAGGCGATGTGCGTGGAGAAGAAGGAAGAAATCACTACCCTGCTCTACGAGGCCGGATGGCAGTGGGGCCCCGAGGTCTTTTTCGACGCAGTGGCAGCCGGACAGTTCGCGGAAATGCAGTTGCCGGTGGGCAGCGAGCTGGAGTGGATGATGTTCCGCAAGCGGGGCAAACCGACCCTGGGCTACAACTTCATCTGGTCCGGAAAGAAGCCCCTGGATGCTTTCGTAGTGACGCTGAACGTTGACGACACCAAGAACCAGAAGGACTACGATTACAAATTCATCGTGCCCAAGGCCTGTGCCAACATCGCGCTCTACGCCCTCGACTCCACGCCGTACACAGCGGTGACCAAGGTGGTCCTCGCCGTGGCACCGGAGAGCGGCTGTGTCTGCACCGACTTCGTCATCGACGCCACCGGCTCGGTGGCCACCCTCAAGGGCAAGAACATCCTCGAGAACGTGATGGCCCAGGTGACCATGCCCGACGGCACCACCGAGGGTCTCGGCGCCCCCGACACTCCCTACAAGTGGAAACTGAACTACAAGAAGCCCGGCACCTACAAGTTCAAGGCCGTGACCGTGGCCGGCGGCAAAACCGGTGACAAGGCGGCAACGGCCGTTTTCGAAGTGCTGCCCTGCCCGCCGGAATGCGACCTGGGCCTCGACGTCGCCGGTGATTACGACGACGAAGAGAAGGCCGCCATCCTCGGTGAGTTCTACACCGGTGAAGAGATCATCGTTGACGGTTCCGGTTCCACGGCCGCCACCGGCGACCTGGACAAGGTTGCGGTGAAGGTCTATCTCGACGGCGACAAGATTGACGACCTGGACCTCGGCGGCGACTTCACCACCACCGTGGCCTACGACACACCCGGCGCCTACAAGTTCGAAGCCGAAGCCTTCGACACCTGCGACCAGGATTCGGACAACGATTGCGACGCCACCCTGGGCGTGAATTCGCGCTGGATCCCCTTCGT
>CBESOE010000194.1:0-6755 GCA_965531145.1 uncultured bacterium
GGCTTTGGTTCCTGGGAAAGCGGTGCGTCAAATGGGATATCTCGTATAATACCTATCCTTCGGTGCGTTTGATCCCCTGCGTTCTGCTGCTCCTGCTGACCTTCGCCTGCATGTCGCCCGACCGGCCGGTGCCGGGGAACGCACAGGCGGCGGCCACTTCGTACACCGGCGCCATCGATCTGGTGCCCCTGGCGGCCGCGGCTCAACAGGGGGCTGGTGGGAGACTCGAGGCTCAACGGATTCTCGAACAGGCCGAAGAGGTCATCCACGAATTCCGTTTTGAAGGACCGGACCGGGTCCAGAAACAGGACAGCGGTGCCGGGGGCCTGGATCTGTCCCTGCCGTCCGGCGTTGACTGCGGCAGGGTTCGCCGTGTGCTGGTCCGTGCCAGGATGGACAATGGCCATCGCGGGCGCCTCACCTGGGTCACCCGGGACAAGCCCACCCATGACGACAAACGCTCGATCCAGTTCTGGCTCCATCCCGGTGATGCCTTCAGGACCTACATCATTGAGGTTGGGGAGCATGCCCGGTGGGGGGGAGCCGTCACCGGGATCCGGCTCCATATCCTTGACGAGCCGGGCCGGGCGGAGATCCAGACGGTGACCCTGATGGGCGGGCTGAACCGCCTTGAAACCGATCTGCTGTCTGCCCGTTTCGGTCTGCCCGAGGCGGCCCTGGAGTTGCGCCAGGACCGCCGGCGGGTGCTGGCGGTCACCCCGGGGAGCCCGGTTCGCATCGACATCAGCCTGTCCGGGGCCGTTGACGGTGCGGCCCCGGAGCTCTGTTTTGCCGTCGGCCTGGCTGCCGCCGGGCCGGACGGCCGGGCCGCGGTACCCCTGGCGCCCCATCGCTTTCTGATCCGTACCACAGGGGGAGAGACGATCTTTGACCAGCGGCTCGACCCGAGTATTCGGTCACACCGCGGCTGGCTCGAGGCGCGGGTGCCCCTGGGCCGATATGCCGGTGGTTCACTGGGGCTGGTTTTTTCCGTGGAGTCCGGGGGGGGCGGCAACGATCAGACCTGCTGTGCGGCCTTTGCCAATCCCCTGGTCCAGCCCGGCCGCCGGGGGGAGCAGCCCAACGTTCTATTGGTGCTGGTGGACGCCCTGCGCGCTGACCGGCTGGGCTGCTTCGGTCACTCCAGCCAGACCTCACCGCATATCGACCGTCTGCGCCGTGAGAGCTTTCTGCTGCGCAACGTCCTCTCCAGCTCTTCGTGGACCGCGCCCGCGGTAGCCTCGCTCTTCACCAGCCTTCACCCCTATCGGCACGGTGTGCGATACGTGGACACCCTCGAGCTGTCCCGGGGACTGGACACCCTGGCCGAACGGTTTCTCGAATCCGGCTGGTTCACCGGCGCGGTTTCCGACAACCTGCTGATCGTTCCGGACAACGGTTTCGACCAGGGGTTCCGCTGCTTTGTCTCCCGGCCGGATACGGTGGACATGCGAAAGGCCGAGGCGGTGACCAGCCTGGCCCTCTCCTGGCTTGAACACCACGGGGACCGGCCCTTTTTCCTCTACCTGCACTACATGGATCCTCATGCCGATTACCAGCCCCGGCAGCCGTTCCACCCCGGCCCCCCGCCCAAAGATGCCGTCATACGCCCCTTTGTGGAACAGGGGCAGGCCGGAGGCGTGGCCAATCGAATGCAGGGGAGCAAAACATTCCGGCTTACGCCGGCCGAGGAGTGCCGGCTACTGGAACTCTATGACGGTGAGATTGCGGCCACCGACTTCCAGGTGGGCCGCCTGCTGGCCGGCTTGCGGAAGCAGGGCCTGGCTGAGCAGACCGTGGTCGTCTTTGTCGCCGACCATGGCGAGGAGTTTGCCGACCATGGGAAATATGCCCACGCCACATCCCTGTTTGACGAGCTGGTGCGGGTGCCGTTGCTGGTCCGGCTTCCCGGTATGGGCCGGGCGGCCGGTCGGGGACGGGGCATCGACTCGGTGGTGCGGGCCGCCGACCTGGGCCCCACGCTACTGGACCTGGCCGGGGCCACGGGTTTCCCCGGCGAGGTGGATGCCAGTTCCTTCGGCAGTCTGTTTGACGATGGTGATCCGGCGGGCGATGCGCGGGAAGCCTATTTTGAGTTGAATCCCTATTCGCGCAATCCCCTGGCCCCGGGCTGGGTCGAGGCGGCCAGGGGGCTGCGTCTGGGCCATCACAAGCTTGTCTACCAGCCGCGAACCGGGGTATACCATCTGTTCGACCTGCTGGCCGATCCGGGTGAACTGCGGTCGATCTACGACGCCGGTGATCCCCGGTCGATGGAAATGGTGGCCCGGCTGGATCACTATTTGAAGGATGCCGCGATCGCCGGGGAGGCGTCCGGTGAAGGGGCGCTTCTGGGGGACCGCCAGTTGCAGCAACTGGATGCCCTCGGCTATCTCGAACACTGATCGGCCGTGAAGCCGGCAAACAGATCGGAACCGGTGAAGGGAGAAGGGCAGATGAACCGTCAGGGGGACAGGGCAGGGAAATGCGGGCTGGCCGGTGCGGCGGTTCTCCTGCTGTTCCTGCTGGCGTTTCCGGCCTGTGGCCCTGCCGATTTACCGCCGGCCGGGATGGTGGACCTGCTGGAACTCACTTTGCCCCAGACCCCTCCGGCCCACGGTCTCACCAGGGCGGAACGACGGGTCTGGGATTTCAGTAAGGGGCTCCCCGCCGGTTGGCGCGCCGGACCCGAGGGTGTTTCGGTGGTGCAGGAGGATGACGGGGTGCGTCTTGAGCACCCGGACAAACTTCCCTGGTTGGAACTGCATTTCACCGCTGACAGCGGCATCGACCCGCTGCATTTTGGCCGGCTCAATATCAGCCTCCAGCCCCGCGATGCTGCCGCGGCCGCACTGTATTACTCTTTTGCCGATCCGCCGCGCTACGAGCGGCACCTGCGCTCCCGGATCACGTATCGCGCCGCCGCCGGCAATTCGGTCTACGGGTTCAGTCTTCCCGGTGTGGACGGTTTTGAAACCCCCATCAGGGTGCTCCGCCTCTATCCCGCGCTCACCGGCGGGAGCGCCGTGGTGCGCCGGGTGGCCCTGGTGCCCCGTGACCCGGAGTATCTTGCCGGCCATGTGCTTTCCCGGGGCTGGGTCAGCCTGGGCCAGCAGTATCGCCGCTGCTGGAGGTTGGTGGGTCCGGGGAGCCGTCAGGTCGCCCTCCGCCTGCCCGGTAGTCCCTCCGATCTGAGATTCGCCTTTGGCTGCCTGGCCGGGCAACTGCCGTCTTGTCTGACCGTGGAACTGGAGGAGCGGGGCGGGACGATTCACCCGCTGGCCACCATCGATGCCGGGCCGCCGGGCAGCGACTGGACCGAACATGCCGTGGACCTGGGGGCCTGGTCAGGGAAGCGGGTCACCCTGCGGTTCCACGTGACCGGGAACGACCCGGGATCCGTATCGCTCATCGGCTCGCCGGCAGTGATGCCGGCCCTGAAAACGGAGCCGGCCGCCGGGCGGCCCAATGTTCTGCTGATCCTGGTGGACACCCTGCGTGCTGACCGGCTCTCGCTCTATGGCAGCGCCCCGCGCACCACGCCGCACCTCGATCGGCTGGCCCGTGAAGGTGTGCTCTTCACCAACGCGTTCGCGCCCTCATCCTGGACACTGCCATCGGTGGCAGCGCTGTTCACCGGGCGTTACCCCGGTGAACTGCAGGTGGGCACGGGTCAAACCATGCGGCTGACCCGGGGGCTCCCCACACTGGCCGAGGGCTTTTCCCACATCGGGTATGACACGGCCGGTTTCAGCGCCAACTGCATCATCAATCCGCTCCAGGGATTCGCCCGGGGGTTCGATACATTCTATCTCGCCCCGTTCAAGGACTACTTCATGCCGGCTGCCAAACTGAACCGGCGGACCGAAGCCTGGTTTGCCGCTCGTGGCGAGCGGCCCTTTTTCTGCTACCTGCAATACATGGATCCTCACAGCCCCTACGCCCCGCCCGGTTCGGGCCGCCGTTCCCCGTCCAATGCTCACAGCTTCGATCCCTTCCGGATCGGCGGTTACCGCGAGGGGGACATATTCCCCCTGGTGATGGGTCAGGAAACGCTGGGGTCCATCGAGCATGTGGAGGGGGTGGCCCTGGCCTACGATGACGAGGTGCGCTACGTGGATCACCAGATCGGCCGGCTGCTGGCCTCCATGGACCGGCAGGGCCTGCTGGAGAAGACGGTGGTCATCCTGGTGGCCGACCATGGCGAGGAGTTGCACGACCGGGGGTTCTGGTCCCATGGCTACACCCTCTACCAGGAGCAGCTGCATGTGCCGATGATGGTCAAGTTTCCGCCGGACCTCTCGCCGCGGTCTGAACAATCGGCTGCCGGGAGTCGCGTCCATTCACCGGTATCCCTGGTGGACATCCTCCCCACCCTGTTCCAGATGATCGGCATCGAGCCGGAGCGGATGCCCACCGTGGGTCGGAACCTCTTCCAGCCGCCGGAGGAACGGGCCCTGATCAGCGAGACCTTTGCCGGCCAGGTGCCCCCCCGGTTCTGTCTTCGCCGGGGACCCTACAAGTATGTGCTTTTCAACCGGGAGACCACCGACGGGAAGGCTCCCCACACCTACCCGGGCATCTGGATCTGGCAGAGCGGCCCCGCGGTGGAGGAGCTCTACCACCTGGAGGACGATCCTGGCGAGCGGCACAACCTGGTGGCGGAACTTCCTGAACTGGCGGCCCGGATGCGGGAGGAGCTGGAGCAGTTGCGCGGCTTTGAGGGGGCGCCATCCACGGGCAAGGGAAAGGGCAAGGGGAAGAAAAAGGAGATGGACCAGGACACCAAGGAGCGGCTTCGTGCGCTTGGCTACATCGAATAGTACAGCAGGGGGAATGTTCCTGCTCTTTTGCGGGTCCATTCTCATGGCTCTGATCGGGTGCCGGGAGCCGGAAGCGGCACGGCCGGGCGGATCGCTTGACCTGCTGCCCCTGGCCCATTGGGCTGATCACGCCGCGGGACAGCCGTCACCCCCGGTCCGCCTCAGCATGGCGGGGCACTCTTTCCTGTTGGGTCAGGGTTGGAACTCCGGCCCGGATACCGGTAATGGCGTCACCATGGCGGTGAGCAGCCAGCGGCATGCCTCCATCCACTTCCCCCTCGGTCCCGTTGGCGGCGTAGAGGTCGGCATTGTGCTGCAGCTTCGCGACCCGGCAACAGCATCGGGCGGCAAGGCCGGCGTGATCGTCACCTTCAACGGGCACAAGGTCACCCGCATCGTGCCGGGGGCCGAGTGGGCCGACCACGATTTCGTGCTGTCCGCGGACTGGTTTCACCAGGGGCTCAACGAATTGGTGCTCAACGGTGAACCGGGCCGGGCCGCTTTCCGGCGGATCGACCTCACGCTTCCCGGGCCCCGGGTGAACATCACCGTGGGTGATACCACCCGGCGGGCCCTCATCTCTCCGGCGCCTCTGCTGGTCGACCTTCCCCGCCCGCTCCCCGCAGGCGCCAGGCTCGATCTCTCCCTGGCCCTGGCCTCACGGCCCGGGGCGGCCGCGGCGGAGACCGGGTGCTACCGTCTGGAGGCGTGCCGCCGGGACGGGTCTTGGCAACTCCTTCTCGAGGTGGAGGCCGTGGTCCCCGGCGCTGAGCATCTCCTTGGACAGGATGACCGATGGGTCGACCAGACCCTGTTGCTGGACCGGCTCCCTGATGGGCCGGATCGGCTGCGGCTCAGTGGCGGCGGGCCCTGCGGGGCCTGGGGACCGCTGACCCTCAGCTGGCCCGGAGAGGACCCGGCTCGGGAAGCTGTTGCCGGGGACGGTCCGAACCTGATCCTGATCTTCGCCGACACGCTGCGTGCCGACCGGCTGGGCAGCGGCGGATCAGCCGACCGGCTCACCCCGTCCCTGGACGTCCTGGCCGCCGAGAGCCTTCATTTTATCGACACCATGGCCCAGGCGCCCAGCACCTTTCCCTCGGTTTCCTCTTTTTTTACCGGACGCTATTACAACAGCCTCACCAGCTGGACGGACAGACGATGCCTGCCCCCGGGACTGCCGGTGCTGGCTGAGGCGCTGGCCGATGAAGGCTGCCGCACCATGGCCGTGGTGGCCAATCCGCTGCTCCTGCCGGAAACCGGTTTTGCCCGCGGCTTTGATGAATACCACCTCCTGCCGGGTGAGGTCGGATCGTTTCATGGCCGGGAGGAACTGCCGGTGCATCAGCCGGCCGAGGCGGTCAATGCCCGTTTTCTTCAGCGGCTGCCCTCCCTGTCCCGGGGCCGGTTCTTCGCCTACCTGCACTACATGGACCCCCATGACCCGTACCCGGTGGAACGATCGGCCGACGTCGGCCCATGCTTCAGCGAAGGTGGACTGGCGGGTGTGCCATGGGAGGGGTGGCTGGGGCCGGCCGTGGGGGATATCATCGGTCATGGTGTCAGCACGCTGGGGCCTGGAGACCGGGAGATGGTGGCCCGAGCCTATGATGAAGGGGTACGCCACTTCGACCGGCAGTTGGGGCTGCTGCTGGCCCAGCTGCGCCGCCGGGGCCTGCTGTCCAACACGGTGGTGGCAGTGGTGGCCGATCACGGCGAAGAGTTCTTCGAGCACGGACTGCTGGGTCACGGTCACACGGTCTACGAAGAGCTGCTGCGGGTCCCGGCCCTGGTCCGCTTTCCGCGGCAGCCCGGTTACCCCCAGCCGGCCGTGGTGGGCCGGCGGGTGGAGCTGCTGGACGTGGCCGCCACCCTGCTCTTGTCAACTTCGCGGGGTTTGTCCGAGCTGCCAACAGAAGCGGGCCGAGATTC
>CBESOE010000195.1:0-6724 GCA_965531145.1 uncultured bacterium
TCAGCCGTTCTGCAGGACATCGAGTCGTACGAGGAGCAGAGGAAAACTCTGCACCTTTTGAGACTTCTTGCCCAGGGTGATCTGGAGTTGAGCCGGGGGGAGGGTATCAGCCACGCTCAATTGAAGAAGGAAATGGAGAAAACGCTCAAGGATCTCCAGAATGCCTGATCGATACAAGATCGAGTGGGCACCCGTGGCGAAGCGCGATCTCCATGAGATCCTCGAATATATCGCCGTGCGCGACACGGCAGATGAGGCGGTTGCCGTGTATCAGAAAATCATGGGGAAAGTGGAGGACCTCTGTGTTCATCCCACCCGCGGCCGTATTCCTCCCGAACTGAGCACTCTTGGGGTAGGGGAATACCGGGAACTCGTCATCTCACCGTATGGTGTTTTCTATCGAATCACGGGACGAACTGTTGGCATCCTGGCCGTGCTGGACAGACGCCGGGACCTGGAAGAAATCGTCATCCAGAGAGCACTGCGGATGTAGGGCCCCCTGGTGTATGGGAACCTACCGTGAACTGACGAATGTTCGAATTCCTCATACTGGTGGAGGCGGCGGGAATCGAACCCGCGTCCGAAGAAGGTTAGCGAGGAGCTTCTACATGCTTAGCTCGCCCTGTTTTCTTACCCTGTGAAGCGGGAGCGAGCATGCACTCCACAAGGCCAGCCGGCGATGTTTCGCGGACCCCGTACCGGCGTCGGGGATCGCGCTATCCTGCTGATGTCGTCCATCCCCCCACGCAGGAAAGGAAGGTGAACGGGATGCGTTAGCTACGCAGCCAGAGCCAACTCGTTGTCGGCAATTAAGTTATTTCCCACCTATTTAACGAGGGGATGAGGACCTCGACATGCTACTCAACGCCTCCTCAACCCCGTCGAATCCAGTTCGCCCCCGGGTGGGAAGTGTCACCTGTACTATAGGATCGCCCCCGGCCCCTGTCAATCGATTTCCTTTGAATTCGTTGACACGACCCGTCCGTGGCCATATATTTCGCAGGTGGTCCGGCGGCCCATCGGCCCCGGTTTGGAACTGATGTGAAGCAAGGAGTAGATAAAGATGAATTCAACCGCCTCGGCCGGGAGAAAGGGCCCCGGGGTCCGCTCCGACTGCTGGGTGCAGATTGAGCCCCGGGAATCGGGTGGCCTCGAGATCAGGCTGCAAAGCAAGGTGGCCTCGATGTACGGCGAATCGATCAGCCGTCTGGCCGAGGAGACCCTGGCGGGCCTGGACGTGGAACACGCCGCGGTGGACCTGGTGGACAGCGGCGCCGTGCCCTTCGTGATCATGGCCCGTATCGAGGCCGCCGCCCGCCGGGCCGGCCTCTATGAAGGCGTGGGGATTCTCCCCGAGATGGATCCCTGCTGCACCTATGGCACCACCCGCGAGCGCTTCCGCCGTTCGCGCCTCTACCTGCCCGGCAACGAGTCGAAGTTCATGCTCAGCGCCGGACTGCACCAGCCGGACGGGATCATCCTCGACCTCGAGGACTCGGTGGCCCCGGCGGAGAAGGATGCGGCCCGTCTGCTGGTGCGCAACGCGCTCTGCCAGGTCGATTTCTACGGCGCCGAACGGATGGTGCGGATCAACCAGCTGCCCCTAGGCCTGGAAGACCTGGAGGCGGTGGCCACCTGCAACGTCCACGTGATCCTGATCCCCAAGTGCGAGAGCAAGAAACAGGTGAAGGAGGTGGACCGGCGCTGCCGCGAACTGCTGGATGCGGCGGGCAAGCCCGAGGAAGAGATCTTTCTCATGCCGATCATCGAGAGCGCCAGGGGGGCGATCAAGGCCTACAAGATCGCCAAGGCCTCACCGCGGGTCATCGCCCTGGCCGTGGGCCTGGAAGATTACACCGCCGACATCGGTACCCAGCGCACCCTGGAGGGGCGGGAGAGTTTCTGGGCCCGCTCCCAGGTGGTGAACGCCGCCCGGGCCGCCGGGGTCCAGCCCATCGACACCGTCTTCTCCGATGTGGGCGACATGGAGGCCTTGCGGGAGAGCGTGCTGGAGGCCCGGGCCCTCGGTTTTGACGGCAAGGGCTGCATCCATCCGCGGCAGATCCGGGTGATCCACGAGGCCATGGCCCCTGGCGGGAAAGAGCTGGAACGTGCACAAAAGATCGTGGTGGCGTTCAACAAGGCCGAGGCCCAGGGTCTCGGCGTGGTCTCCCTGGGCAGCAAGATGATCGATCCCCCTGTGGTCAAGCGGGCGTTGCGCACGGTAAAGCTGGCCGTGGCCGGCGGGCAGTTGGACGGGAACTGGCTGGATGCCGAAACCGGTTCGAGCAGTGGAGGTGAAGGCAAATGACGGCCAGACTGGTTGAAAATGCTGCCGAGCGAATGGTTCCCGAAGAGGTCAACGGCCTCAAGGCCGTACCGTTCCAGGGCGTGGGGAAATACCGGCCCGAGGGACGGAAGGCCGCCCCGCCGCTGGTCAGTTGCGCCGACTACCCGGCCGACGGCAACAAGGTGCTGCCCGACCTGGAGGCGGCCCTGCGTGCCGCCGGGCTGAAAGACGGCATGACCGTCTCCACCCACCACCACTTCCGCAACGGTGACCTGGTGGGCAATGCGGTCTTCGAGGCCGCAGCGCGGATCGGCGTGAAAGACCTGCGCTGGTTCCCCAGCGCCTCCTTCCCCTGTCACGCCCCGCAGATCGACCACATGGAGAGCGGCCTGATCCACCACATCGAGGGCAGCATGAACGGCCCGCTGGGCGACTATTGCACGGCGGGCAAGATGCGCGCTCTGGGTGTGCTGCGCTCCCACGGCGGCCGCTACCAGGCGGTGCAGGACGGCGAGGTGCACATCGACATCGCGGTGATCGCTGCTCCCACATCCGACCCCTTCGGCAACGCCAACGGCCTCAACGGCCCTTCGGCCTGCGGTCTGCTGGGCTTTGCCCTGGCCGACTCGCAGTATGCCGACAAGGTCATCGTGGCCACCGACAACCTGATCCCCTTCCCCTGCCACCCCTGGCAGATCCAGGGGAACAACGTGGACCACGTGGTAGTGATGGACAAGATCGGCGAACCGGAGAAGATCGTCTCCGGCACCACCCAGCTGACCAAGAGCCCGGACCGGCTGCTCATCGCCGAGATGACCGCCCGCTTTGTCCGCGACACCGGGATCATGCGCGACGGCTTCTCCTTCCAGGCCGGCGCCGGCGGCACCGCCCTGGCCTTTGCCATCTACCTCAAGGAGATGATGATCAAGGCCGGTGTCAAGGCCCGCTTCGTCCGCGGCGGCAGCACCCAGCACCTGGTGCAGATGCTGGAGGAGGGGCTGACCCACTACATCCTCGACGGCCAGACCTTTGACCTGGAGGGGGTGCGCTCCATGCGTGAGCACCCGAACCACGTGGACACCAGTCCCTTCACCAGCTACAACTACCACGGCAAGGGCAACTTCGCCTCGATGATCGACGCGGTGGTGCTGGGCGCCACCGAGGTGGATGTGAACTTCAACGCCAACGTGGTGACCCACAGTGACGGCCGCCTGCTCCACGGCATCGGCGGCTGGCAGAACTGCCTCTTCTCCAGGTGTACCATCCTGCCCATCCCCTCGTTCCGCGACCGGATCCCGGTGATCGTCGACCGGGTGACCACGCTCTGCGGGCCGGGGGAGCTGGTGGACGTGGTGGTCACCGAGCGGGGCATCGCCATCAACCCGCGGCGCACCGACCTGCTGGAGGCGGCGCGGAAGACCGACCTGCCGCTGAAAACTATCGAAGAGCTGAAGGCCGAGGTGGAACGGATCTGCGGCGGCGCGCCCCGGACGCCGACACTGGGCGACAAGGTGGTGGCGGTGGTCAAGTGGGTGGACGGCACGGTGCTCGACTCGATTCGACAGGTGATCGAGTAACCATCGGCCCCACGGACGGATACGATGAAGAACGTCGAACTGATCAGCGGCTGGCATGATGAAGAGATGGGCGGGCCACTGCCCTTCCGCTGGATGGAGCGCCGGTCTGCGGCCGTGCTGCACATCAATCCATCCCTGCCCGAAGGCGAGATCGTCTTTCTCTCGATCAGCGCCGTCGACCCTGGCGGCCAGTTGGGTGGACCGACACTCACCGTTGAAACAGGCGGCCGGGTGATCGGCCAATCCGTCGTCGGACCATACCGCTGGGAGGAATATGCCTTTCCTCTGCCACCACCCGGGATCGGAAGGAGTTCCGACCAGGTGGAACTGACCCTGCGTGTGGACCACTGGCTCGACCCCCGCGATGGCGATCCCCGGGAACTGGGCCTTGCCGTGCGCGATATCCGGCTGCTCCGCATGGACGCCGACCGTCTGCCGGACACCATCGAACTGGAATCCACCACTTCCTGCAACATCAATCCGCCCTGTGTGATGTGCTACCCCAAGGCCAATCCCCACTACGGCTCTCCGCCACGGCCCCGCGACCTGGACGACCGGCTGCTGGACGCGGTGCGGCCCGCAATGGAAACCGCAACCACGCTGTCGCTCCACGGTATCGGCGAACCCCTCTGCAGCACACGAACCCGCCGCCTGTTGGACGAGCTGGGCGACCGGCCGGCCTTCGTGCAGTTCAACACCAACGGTCTGCTGCTCACCGAATCGTGGGCCCGGCTGCTGGTGGAGCGCCGACTGCACCGTCTCTGCTTCTCCATCGACGCCGCCCGGCCGGAGACCTACCGCAAGATCCGGCACGCCGACCTGCAAAAGGTGGTGGACAACATTCGCCGGCTGCAGCGGATCAAGGAGGAGGCCGGCGAACCCCGACCGCTGGTGGAGTTGAACATGACGTTGATGCGGCTGAACATCGGCGAGGCCGAGGAGTTCGTGCAACTGGCCGCCGACCTGGGCGCGCGGTTCGTGGTTTTTGGATTGCTCAACGACACACAGGACTACGCCACTGAGCACGACGGATTCACCTTCCGCTACACCGAACAGCGTCTGGACGAGCAGGATCCAGAATTTATCGCCTGCATGGAGCGTTGCCGCGTGTTGGCCCTGGAGCTGGGCGTGGAACTGACCATCAATACCTCCGAGGTGCCGCTGTGAAGGGCAGCCCGCCGATCATCTGCCACCGGCCCTGGACCAGCGCCTTTATCCTGCTGGACGGCAAGGTCAGCTTCTGCTGCCACCTGCCGCGGCCCGAGGCGGTGATCGGCGACCTGCACGAAAGCTCATTCGAGGAGGTCTGGAACTCGCCGCTGGCCCGGGAGATGCGCCACTGCATGCTGCAGGGGCATCTGCCACCCCTCTGCCGGGACTGCCCGCTGGGCGAGGTCCGGGCGAAAGAGGCGCAGTGGCTGGCGCAGCGCGGCTTTGATGGAGAACCGGACGAACACGAGGTCCCGTTTCTGCTGGCCAATGAGGGACGCATCTTCCACCTGGGCCGGGGCTGGTGGTATCCCGAACGTGCCGGGGAGCTGCCGGCCCGCTGGACCTCGCCCGTTGCCGAGCTCTATCTCAACCGCGACCTGCTGGTCCCGGCGGCAGGGAAACCGGATCGCCTGGATCTGCTGCTGGAGATCCACACCATCCGCTGTGACAACATTCCCACAACCAACCTGCGCTTCCAGTGGGACGGCCAGACCGGCAGCGCCGAGGTCCGGCTGGACGCCAACCGCCAGGTGCTGGTCCCCGTCCTGCCTCCGCCGCCCGCCGGTGAGGATGAAACCGAACTGCCCAGCCGGCTGCTGAGAATCCAGACGCTCAACCCCTGGATTCCCGCTGACTGTATCGAGGATTCCGCCGACAGCCGGGAACTGGGTGTGCTGGTCACCGGTGTGGTCAGTCCGCCGTCGGACGGGAAGCCGCGTGGGGCCATCCGCCGCGCCCTGGGCCGGCTGCTGGGGGGAGAGGGAAAGTAGGGGCCGTACACAAAAACACCGGCGAAAAGGCTCTGGGCCTTCCCGCCGGTGTTGTCATCTTCAGCTGATCAGTCGAGGCCTTCGGTGGCCACGGCCAGACTTTCGGGAAGCAGCCGGACTTTTTCCCGCGCATCCCAGAACCGGCCTTCGGTGTAGTCCACCACCACCTCTTCCAGGGTGACCTTGGCGGCATCAATCACAGCCATCCGCTCATCGTAGTTCATTTTCTTACGATTTCTCTTGCGGATCTTCGATACCTGCTCCTCGGCAGCGACAACGGCATCCTCGGCTTTCACCAGGAACTCGCTGTATTCCACCTTGACCCGGTCCCGGCCTTTCTGGGCTTCCTTGTGCGCATACTCGGCGGCCGACTGCAGTTTGGCTGCCAGGTCCTGGGCGTCGACGTAGGACTTGGAGAACCCGGATTTGGCGGACTGGGCTTCCAACTCGGTGTCGAGAGCGGTCTTGGCGTCCTGCAACTCGCGCCAGGCAGCTGAAGCATAGTGCTCGGCGTCGGCTTTCTCGGCCAGAGCATAGGCAGCCATGGAGGAATCGATCTCGGCCTGGGGCACTTCCGCGCACCCGGCGGCAAAGAGGGCCACGAAGAGAAGGGCGATCAGAGCGGCTCCAGCACGCATATTGCTAACCTCCTTATTAACAATGGATTAACATAAATCAGGAAAACAAAAAACTTCCCGGATAGTGTCCGCCAATATATGCGGAGCCTCTTCTTTTGTCAACGGGTGCTATTTCCCCTTCCGTAAAATGCCCGCCGGGCAGAATCCGGGTCCAGTCAGCGACCGCAACACTTCCTTTTCGAACCGCCGGGCGTTGTTGACCACGATCCTTTCCACCCGGGGCGCATCCTTGGGAAA
>CBESOE010000196.1:0-6712 GCA_965531145.1 uncultured bacterium
GTAAAAAGACTTATATTGTCCTCTGTGATGATGAGCGTGAGAGAGTTCATGGAGGACCAAAATGGCTCAAATCACCGAAATCCCTTCTCAAAAGAAGTTGCCATTCTCATTGAATGCCGATCCCCTGTTAACCAAATCCACTACCCAAACAGAGAGTCAGAGAGTTTTGGTAATTTCGGGGCCGAAGCAGGGGGTTCGTCTCGGTGACCGGGTGTAACCCTCTCGAAAAAGAGAGTCGGCTGGGATTAGGGAGAGGTGCGTAACTGCTTGAATACTTAAGGATATAGGGAAGTGTGGATGGCCGTAGGCTTTTGGCTTCCTGTTAACCCGTCGGTGCCTGAAGTTCGCGGTACAAAAAGCTGGCTCCCCGGGTGTAACCGGTAACGAACGACTCTCACTTTTTCGGAGCCAGAACTCCTTCAACGCTAAGTCCAACGTTATCATGAACTACGCATTTTTCAGGAGGCACAGGTAAAGTAAAGGATCGGCTTCATCTCGCGGCTAAGCAACACTTCCCGGATGAAGCACCCCTCGAAGCTTAACACCTCTTTCATTGAAAGATTAAACTTGACGATCAGGCAAGGGTCGGCCTATCTTTATCGAAAGAGCGCATGCCACGCACGAGTGGCAGAAAATCTCGAGCACCATCTGAATCTCCTGCGGTGCTATTATAACTTTATACGGCCTCACCGCGCCTTGAGATTTGGTCAGGAGCTGAGAACGCCGGCAATGCAGGCCGGCTTGGCAACCAAGCGGCTATCCTTCCGTGAGATATTCACGGCCGTGGAGGTCGTGAGGTATTTCGTTGTCGTTGGAATGGTGGTTGTGTTTAGCCGAGGTAGGGTAGAGGATCGGTTTCGTCTAGCGGCGTAACAACAGTTGGTGAATGAAGCACCGTTCAACTCGAGGAGTGACTATGTCCAGTCCCCATTCCGGATCTCCGCACGCACCTCCCATTCATCATGATCATGCCGACGGAAACGATATGGCGATCTTAGCCCTGCCGCGGACCGCTGGTGAGCAGGAACGAGCCGCCACCGCGGTCATCTACTGTGAAGCGAACTTCGGCGCCATCGACGGCAAGACGGCCAATGGGCTCGTCCGTTACTCTGAGAAGTACGAGATCCTCTCGGTCATCGACAGCGAAAAAGCAGGCCTCGACGCCGGCGTGGTGCTCGGTGAGGAACCGAATGCCATCCCCATCTGTCGCGATCTCGCCGAGGCACTAGCGCATGCGGGAACGGTCCCCGACTACTACATCTTCGGGATGGCCCCGTCGAGTGGCATGTTGTCGACGCACGAGCGCGGCCTCGTACTCGAGGCCATTGGTCTGGGGATGAACGTGGTGAACGGTCTCCATGAATTCCTGAACGACGACCCGGAGTTCGCCGCCGCGAGCGCAGCAAGAAACGTGGAAATCCGCGATGTCCGAAAACCCCGGGCCAAGAAGGATCTGCGGATGTTCAGCGGGCGAATCGCCGACGTCACTTGCCCGCGCATCGCCGTGCTTGGCACAGACTGTGCCATCGGCAAGCGCACCACTGCCACTATCCTGACCCGGGCCCTCAACGAGCGCGGCGTGAACGCGGTATTGGTCGGAACCGGTCAGACCAGCTTGATCCAGGGCGCCCGCTACGGCCTTGCGCTCGATGCCGTCCCGTCGCAATTTTGCGCGGGAGAGCTGGAAGCCACGATCGTCGAAGCGTTCGAAAACGAGAGCCCTGACGTGATCATCATCGAAGGGCAGGGCGCACTGAGTCACCCGGCTTTCTCCACATCGTCCTTCATCATCCGTGGCAGCTGCCCCGACGGCGTGGTGCTGCAGCACGCTCCGGGACGGATCGGTCGCTGCGATTTCGGAAAAATGGCGATGCCGACGCCGGCCAGCGAGATCAATCTCATCCAGACCTTCGCCGACACAAAGGTCATCGGCCTGACGATCAACCACGAGAACATGACTGATGCCGAGGTCACCGCAGCCATCACGCTCTATGAGCTCGAACTGGGCATCCCCGTTACGGATGCGTTGAGCCGGCCAACAGAGCACCTGGTGGAATTGGTCCTTTCGGCGTTTCCGGAGATCGAGGAGAAAGAGGGTGCTTCATCCGGGAAGTGTTGCTAAGCTGCTAAGCGAAGCCGATCCCCTACCCTACTTCGGCTAAAAACAACCACCATCCCTGTACCCCGCCACCGAGTTTTGATCAGCATAAATGCCCATTTTTCCTTCGACCTGACGCCCCAACAACCAAATTGAACGGTGAATTTGGAGTTGACCCGGTTTGGCGGACACCATGCTACCATCGTAGCGAAAGGAGTGGTGCTTCATCCGGGAAGTGTTGCTGACTACCATTTAATCTAACGGTTACCGCAGCCGAAGCGAGAACGGTTTATTGATAGGCGTCCGTAATTCCAACCCGTAGGATTTCCATCCCGCTCCAGAATAAGGTCGTATATTCCATCGCTACACCATCCCGCTCTGGCCACAAAAAAAGGCAGAACCGCTCGCTAGAGAAGTTCTACCTATTGATGTGCTTGGCTCCCCGGGTGCAAGCGGTTACGAACGACGCTCACTATTTAGGAGCCACAACTCCTGCAGCGCTAAGCCCAACGTTATCAGGAAGTACGTATTTTTCAGGAGGCACAGATCGGTTCGTCCTTGCGTCGGAAACACCGGCTGGGGGGACAGGGTGCTGCCCGCCGGGTGTGTCGCTGTTCCGCCGGCAGTGGTCCGGTAGCATTGTCCGCATCAGATGCTGTGCTGCGGCATGGTTTTGAGTTGGTTCCTCTAAAAGGGTAATATACTGGAACGTATGTTCATGGTCCCTTTCCGGTATCCCGTCAGCCTGGAGCAATCACGTCATGCTCCCTCTTCATAGCCCGCCCCTCCTTCCCCTTCGGGCTGCACGGTGATCATCTGGAAGACGGGACGGATGGTGACCAGGACGGGGAGGCGGTGCGGGGATGAACAAGCTGCCCGCGACAACTTCGGGGAAGATTCGGATCAGGGAAGTCCTGCCGGGTGATGAAGCGGGTATTTCGGACTTGATCCGCCGGGGCTTCGGGCTGGAGCGGAGTGCGTCGTTCTGGACGTGGTGGTTCCAGGGGGCACGGCCCGGGATGGCACATACCCGACTTTGCCTCGATCAGCAGGGGAAGGTGGTTGGCATGTCTGGTTCCAACCGCCGTCAGATGATCGTGGACGGAGACGAAGTCACGGCCGTGCTTTCAGGTGATCTGTATATCGATTCCCACCACCGGTCTCACGCATCGTTCAGGCGGCTGGCCGCCAAAATCGTAGGTGACCTCTCCGTGAAAGGGCCTGCTTTTCTGTTTGGCTTTCCCAACGCTCAAGGCGCACAGGCCGCCACGCTGGTCAGATGCCGGACGGTGGGAGAAATCCAGTATCTGATTCGTGTCCTGGATGCCACACCCTATGTTGCCCGGTTTTTCAAGCTGCCGTTTCTTGTCCGTACGGTTGCCGGATGCCTCAATACGGTGTTGAGATTGACCCGAACCCGGCGGGGCGACTGCCGGCCGGACTTGAACGTGCGGGAGATCGAGACTTTTGATGAACGGTTCGACACCTTGTGGGAACAGGAGAAATTCCGCTGGACGGTGGCCACGATTCGCCGGGCTGACTATCTCAACTGGCGCTATATCGCCTCACCGGTGAACTACCAGGTCATCGCCGTGGAGAATGCCGCCGCCACCGAAGTGCTGGGGTACGCTGTCTTGACCGTCACTGAAGCCCGTGGCCGGAGAATGGGGGCTCTGGTGGATTGCCTCTGCGCGGTATCGGAAGAGGGGGTCTTTGACCGCCTGCTCCACGAGGCGGTGGAACGGTTCGTTCACCAGAGGTGTCACATGGTACGCGCATGGGCCCTTCCAAACAGCTGGATGTCTCGTCAGCTCAGGATGCACAGGTTCTTCCGACGGACCAGCGGTTTCGTTTTGGTGGTCAACCCGGGGGTAGTGGCCGACCCCGGCCGGTTATTCGATCCGGAGAACTGGTATGTGACCCAGGGGGATTCCGATCACATCGACGGTGATGCCTGAAGCTGTGGATCGGCGATTTTCACAACTACGGCGTGACCGTTGAGGTTGGCAATCACCACCCGGTCCGGCCGGTCGGCCATCTCCTCCACGAACCGGGTGACCCCGTCGCAGCCCTGGAAGCCGAAGTCGTCGTAAACGACGATTCCACCCATCACCAGCCGCCCCCAGATCCAGTCGGTGACATCTCTGGCGGAGTTGTAAACGTCCACGTGGATGTGACAGAAACGGAGACGGTCATTCCCCAGCTCGGCGCCGCTCTCGTCGGGGAAGACACCGGGGAGAACCCGAACACCGTCCACTCCGATGGTCTTCTGCAGCAGCCGTTCCACCTCGGCCTGGGAAGTGTCCATATGCTCTCCCCCCCGATAGACCGGGTCGTGCCGGCCGGCCTTGACCACGCCGCGGAACGTATCACAAATATAGACCGGGTCGGTCAGCCCGCACTGCCGGGCCCGGCTGGCGATGATCGTCCCGGTGCCGCCCCGCCAGGCACCCACCTCGAGCAGCGAACCGGTCTCCAGCTTGGCGCTCTGGAACACCAGCCACCAGAGCTCGTGGCAGCGGTATTTGTCCACGTATGTGGCGTGTTCGATCTTCCCGTACACTTCCTTGAAGGCGGGGTCTAGGTTCCAGGGCGCATAATCAGCAATAGGGTGGATGCATTCATAGGCGTCGGGACGGGTGATCGGTATCTTGAACATCTGGTAGCCGAGGCGATACACCGTCCCCCGGATACGTCGTTTGATCCAGCAGAATAATCCGTGCATCATCGGTTTGCCTCTCCCCCCCCGCTGTTTTCCAGCAAGTGATCAAAAAACGCTTCCAGCCCCACCGCCAGGTTGGGCAACCTGAAAAGCCGTTCCACGATGGTCCTCCCGCCGGCGCCAAGCCGGGCGCGGAGCGCTTTGTCCCCGGCCAGCCGCCTGATGGCTGCTACCGTTTCATCCACCGACCGGCCGTCGACGATGATCCCGCTCTCACCGTTCCGCACCGCTTCGATGACGCCGCCATCGTCCCCGGCGATCACCGGGATGCCGCAGGCTCCGGCCTCGAGGTAAACGATGCCGAAGCCTTCGGATTCCCCTTCCTTGCCGGGACGATTGGGCAGGATGAAGATGTCGGCCGCCTGAAAAAGAGTCAGCTTGCGGGGGTCGTCCGGATCGATGTGTCCAACGAAGCGGACCCTGGAGGAGAGGCTGAATTCGGCGACCAGAGATTCGAGGCGGTCTTTCCCCTCGCCGGCACCGCCGATGATCAGTTGTAGTCCGGGGAGTTCGTCGCGGAGGATGTTCAGCGCCCTGATCACCGTATCGTGTCCCTTGCGCTGCACCAGCCTGGAGAGGGACAACAGCAGCAGACTTGCACCGGGCATCACCTGCTCCTTCAGTTCATCCTTCTGATCCGCCGGTCGGAAGCGATCAGCGTCCACTCCCGGAGGGACCGTGATCCGCGGCATGGAATAGCCGGCCTTGGCAACCCGGGCGCCCAGCCGCCGGGAGAGGGTGACAACTCCGTCGGTGCGTTTCATTCCCCAGTCGAACAAGGCGCGCTTGAGGGCCCAGGAGCGGGTGGGTGAAGCCTGGAGCGGATACCATTCCTCGCCATAGAGCACCATGACCAGTGGCGCACCGGTGAGCCGCCGGAGCAGGACGGCCGCTGGAATGACATAGTCCGCCCGGCCCAGGACCAGGAGCTGGTGGCGCTGTGCCAGTCCCAGGAGCACAACGCGGAGATTCCAGAAGAGCATCATCAGGACGGACAAGGCCAGCCGCAGTATCCTCGGTAACCCCCAGCGGAAGGGCGAGGACAAGTCGCCCAGCAGGCGGTGCCGGATCACCCTGCCGTTGATGAAAGTTTCCGGAGCATGCGGGTTCGGGCCGCGATTGGTACTCACCGTCACCCTGAAACGGGGGAGCCGGGAAAAGAGTTCGTGAATGTAGATTGAGGCCCCACCGTAGAAAGGCGGCGACAGCTCACGAAAGAGGAGCAGAATTCTGCGATCGGCCATTGAGAACCTGTTTCCAGGGCGATGTATTTGCGGTCAAGCAGGTTTCCGTGGGGAGCACCCTGGATTCGCTTGTCTCTGATACTCGCGGCGATAACCGCCGCAGCAGGAAGATCCAATGTCACAAGGGTAGCAGAACATAGAGATCGTAGTCAATTCCGCGGGCCCGGCCTCACTGGAGCACGGGGATCGGTTCGTCCTTGCGCCAGAAACGCCTGTCGCTCGCCTAAATTCGAAACAGTTGTAAAATCAACAAATTGATGGGATCGCGCTTACAGAGTAAAATCGCTGTATGATGAGAATATTCTACAGCATTGCGACCGCGCTTTTCCGCTCAGTTGGATCGTTTTTTCGATCGAGAACAGACTTGACCATCGAGAATCTGGCCTTGCGACAGCAACTGGCTGTACTCAAGATGAAAGGACCAAGGCCACACCTCACCTGGATCGATCGGGGATTCTGGGTGTTGCTCAGGAAGCTGTGGTCGAAGTGGAACAGCGCGCTTGTCATCGTCAAGCCGGCAACGATTGTGCATTGGCATAGAAGAGGATTCCACTGGTACTGGCGGAGAAAATCTCGGCCACTGGGTCGGCCGAGGGCTGACGTTGAAGTCCGTAGCCTGATTCGTCGCATGGCACGCGAGAATCCGAC
>CBESOE010000197.1:0-6664 GCA_965531145.1 uncultured bacterium
TATATTGAGGGGGGGGTATGCTCTGCGGGGCACGGTTGCAACCGGTTCGCACACAGCTTTTGCGTGTGGGGTTGGGCTCTTCTTGCAGATTCCGGTCAATCCGCAGCTCGGTGCGGAGTTCCGGTGCAAATAGTGGTTTCACCATATGTGCTCAAGTTTGATACCGCCTGCTCCAGGGTGCTTCCGTGTGAAGTGAACACCGATTCGTAGTCGCTGATCAGAAAAGTAGTCCTGACGCACCCGGCATTGTATTCGAGGCTGTAGTCATGGAAATAGTTTTCAACCGGGCCGCTGAAGAAGGCATGGATATCGAGCATCTTCACTGGCGCGTCACAGGAAAAGTCAAAATTATTGAAGTCCAGCGATTTGATTTCGGAAGACGGCTTGGTCTTGAAATACATCTTCAGTGACTTGAGATCGCAGACATAGGACCACTGCGTTCCGCTCCAGCTGAATTTCTTCAGCATCTTGAATCCATAGTCGATGGCCGAATCCTTCGAGTCGTCGAAATCCCGGGTCATTTTAGCCCCGTAGTTGAAGATCGGCATCTCATCGTTTGACAGATCTATTTCCTTTGCCCCGCCGAATCCTTCGTACTCCTTGATCATCGCCAGTTCTTCGTCATACCTGGTATTGGCCAGAACCGGGATCGGCAGATCCTCACCTTGGTACACGACCACCTTCTGGTCGATGAACTCGATGACCGCCGCGTTACCGTGGCTGTCCGCGGTGAAAAAATGCCAGCTCCACCCCTCGATGATCAGATCGTGCGCACTCTGCACCACCTGGTCGATGGAATCGAAGTTGTCCAGGGCATACTGCATCCAGAGACACATGAAGATCCGCGGCTTTGACGGGTCCTCGGGGAAGCTGGTCCCGGCCAGTGACATCTCTTCAATGAAGAGCCCCGCTTCGTTCATTCCGCCGTCGGGGAAATCGCGGCAGAACCGGTTTACCGTGATCGAACCGTAATTCGATCTCCAGTGCATGGGCGGATTGGGGATTTTCTGGTCGTAGGCCAGTTCGGTCCAGGACCTGCACTCCTTCTTCACCCCTCGCTTGTTCACCACCACCACGCCGTGAGCGTGTTTTCCCTTGTCGAGGTTGTGTCCGGCGAGCACGGTGGAATCACCCTTGAGCATGAAGGACGAACAGGCCTGCAATTCCTCGTCTGCGATCCCGGCCAATGGAAGAAGAATCATAACGCCGATGAGAATGTGAGCCATTCGTTTCATCTCGGTTCTCCATGAATGAGCTGATCGGTGGTCAAGTGGAAACCTGGCTTGAGAGACACTTCAGAGTGGATCATATGAATTAGAACGCAAAGGTCGGGGATTCGTTCGGCTTATGTGATGAGATGGATTATTTTATTGCACCCGATTCCACCGGTTTTCGTTAGTATATGGGAGCGACTCTCTTCTCTATTTCCTGCATGAGCCGACCACTTCAGGGAGAATCCGGATGACTTGCAGAAAATCATGTATTTCACTGGCCATCACATGCTGTCTAATGATCTCTTTTTCATGCGCCCCCGAGAAAACGGTCGAACCGCCCGCACCACGAGCGCTGTTTTCACCGGCCGCCGACACGGACGGCCAGATCACAATCCTGTTCTACTACGACATGGAAGGAATCTCCGGCCAGAAGATTCTGCGGTCCATCGATTTCGGCAGCGAAGCCTATCCTGATGCTCAGGAGTGGCTGACCAACGATGTCAATGCGGTGGTGGACGGTCTGTTCGCCGGCGGAGCCGATGCGGTTGAGGTTGTGGACGCTCACGGCAGTTTCAACCCCGAACCGGATATCCTCCTGGAAAAGATGGATCCCCGAGCGGAGATGCTGTACCGGGACAAGCAGTTCGGGCCCTATGTCGACCTGCTGGAAGAGGGCAGATACGATGCCGTCGTGGCGCTCTGCATGCACTCCAGAACGGGTGGCGGCGGATTCGGATCGCACACTGTCAACCTGGGCACGGACTGGATCCTCAACGACATGTCGATCAATGAGACGGAGCTGCTGGCGTACTCCTGGGGCCGGGCCGGGGTGCCCCTGATTCTCGTCTCCGGTGATGACAAGCTGGGTGAAGAACTCTCCTGGATGAACTGGCTGGAGTATGTGACGGTGAAGACGGCCCTGGGCCAGGACGATGCTGAACTCCGGCCCTTCGAGGATGTTCACCAGGACCTGCGGTCGGCTGCCGAGCGTGCCGTGCACAACATCCCCGGCAGCCGGGCGGTGAAACTGACCGAACCGATCAAGGCCCAGCTGCGGGTGGTCCATCCCGCGGACCTCAGCGCACTGGAAAATGTTCCCGGCATCGACTACCAGGACCAGACCGTAACGTTCCAGGCGGCGGATTTCCAGGAAGCCTATGACGGCATCCGCGCATTCATGGAAATCTCCCATGACGGGTACTGGGAAATCCTGCAGAACATCGCGCTCTCCCAGGAGGATGGCGGTGAGACGTTCATGCGGTGGAAGGACGAAATGTTCAAGGCCTGGATTGCCCAGGAATCAGGCATCGAAGAGACACCCGCACCGGCCGAGGAGCCAGCGGACGCTCCTGCACAGAAATATTTCGGTTCCCGCTGATCCTGCTCAGGGCGCCGTGCAGCTCAGCGTGAATGATGCGGTGTCACTGCTTCCCGACGGCGCATAGGGCGGTTGATTGTATGGTGGTGGTGTGGTGTCGGCTCCGGTGAGGGTGAACAGGTTGCTGCCGATCAGGCTGCCCAGCGCCGGGAAGGACTGGTTCCAGCCGGTGGTGAAGACCTCCAGCGGGGCGAGATTGGTCCAGCCGGCCCGCCAGTTGGTGACCGGACTGCCGCCCGCCGGCAACACGTCGATCTGCCCGGCCGCCCGGCGGTTTTCCGCGGTGAGGTTGGTCAGGGTGACCTGGAGCGTGCTGGTGAATGGCACCGTGCCGCTGTCCGGGACAGCGGAGAACCCCACCGAGAGGGTCTGCAGCGGTCCGCCGGTTACCAGACAGCTGCCCTGCCAGGGGAGGGTGTCCTCGCGGCAGACGGTGATCAGCATGGTCCCTTCGGTGGCGGGGGCGATGGTCAGCTCGGCCTGGCCCGCGGCATCGGTGGTGGCAATCCCGTAGACCTCGTCACCCTTCCAGAGACAGACCGAAAAGCCGTCCAACGGGCCGCCGTGGTCCACGGTGACGGTGAAGGTCTGGCCGCCGGTGGCGATCTCCCCCGGGAAACCCACGTCGGTCACCGCCGTGGGGGTGGCGGTCCAGACCTGCATACCGGGATCGCCCAGCAGGTGCATCTGGGTGAAGCAGTAGTCGTTGAGGTTGTAGGGGTCGTCGGGATCGTAGGCCAGGTTTTTCAGCCGGCTGAACATGTCCCCCATGTTGTGCATATCCAGCTGGAAAAGCGACTCGTAGAAAAGAAAGTCCTGCAGCACTGAG
Organism: uncultured bacterium; assembly: GCA_965531145.1. Classification (GTDB taxonomy): domain Bacteria; phylum Acidobacteriota; class JAQAZP01; order JAQAZP01; family JAQAZP01; genus JAQAZP01. Next base: position 3,422 of record CBESOE010000197.1, read on the forward strand.
TAGTGGACCGGATCCGATGCCGGGGCGCCCCAGCCGTAACGGGTGTTGCCGAGGAAGGCCACCGCGCCGCCGCCAAACCGCCGGAGGAAGGCCTCGGCGATACAGATGTCGTAGGAAAAGTCGCAGGGCCAGCAACCGATGGCGAAGACGATGCTCTGCTTGTTGCCGTTGCTCAGCCCGTTGGCGTCGGCCACCTCCAGCACATCGCCGTGGCAGATGGCGCCGGCGCCGATGCCATACCAGTTGCAGTGCTCGTGGTGGTTTACCAGGTGGTGGCCCTGGTTGAGGTAGCCGATCATGTCCGTCTTGTGCGCACCCGGCTCACTGTCGTATTCGGTGTTCAGCACCCACGTGGGCGGCAGGTGGGTGGCGCGGAGCAGTTCCTTCTCGGTCTCGCCCTTGCCGTCACCGTCTGTGTTGTCGAAGCCGAGGAACAGCGCCATCTCCAGGTAGTCCTTGTTCGGCGGATTCTGCTCGTAGGTCAGCACCTTGCCCACAAAGGTGGCGATCTGGGCGGTGTTGCGCACCGAGGCGCGGCCGGTGGCCACTTCGCAGACAAAATCGCCGTCGAAATCGCCGTAATAAGTGTCGTTGGGGATGTCGTCGGTCCAGTACCCGGGCACGGTGACCGAGCGCACGTGGCAGGGGATCAGGTCGGAGTCGCCGCCGAAGAGCACGCGGGTGGCGCCCCAGGTGTCGTGGACGTCCTGGACAAAGGCGCGCAGTTGCTGGACCGCCGAGCCGATGTAGGCCCCGCTGGTGTAGATCCACTCGGTGGTGACGATGGTTGAACGGGCCCCGGTGGCGGTCCGCCAGTCGGCCAGCGGCTGGAAGTCGTCCGCCCAGTCGGTACTGGTGACGATCACGTGGTCGTAGCTTCCCGGTCCCACGCCGCGGAGGAGCGGCGCGGCGGGTGCGGTCCGTGGGGCGGCATCCTCGGGGTTGACCACCAGGTTCTGCAGCTGTTCTTCATACCCCCGGCGTCCGGCCGCGGAGATCCCGGCGGGCAGGTAGTCCCCGCACCGGTAACCACCCGAGCCGATCAGTTCGAAGACCAGGGAGGTGTGCAGGGTCAGTTCACCCGAGGTCGGGTTCCAGACCAGCGGGTGGACCCGGACCACGGCAAAGGACCGGCCGGCCAGGTCGGCCTGGCCCGACAGCGCCACCGGTGTCGCCGGCCAGGGCTCAGCGGAGCGGTAGATGGAGGGGTCGGGGGGGACGGGTGCCGGTGTCCTCCGGCCTTCCCCCACCACCTGCGGGAGTCCGGCGGGCCGGATCAGGTGGATCCCGGCCAGGGTCTCGTTCCGGCTCTCCACCAGCCTCACGCCGTTGGCGGTCATTCCCGCCGGCAGGGCAATCCGCAGGGTCACCACCGGCAGGGCCGGGTGGCCCGGGGTTCCGGTGAGGGCGGCGCCGTCAAGCTTCACCGACACCATGCCGTCAGGACCGGCCGGGGAGAGGGAAAGGTCCGCCATCGTGAATTCCACCCGGTGCCGGACCAGGTAATCACCCTCCGTCTCATCTGCCGAAATCAGGGTGGAAACGAGCATCAGGGGAGCGAGGAGAATGAGCCAGGGGGCGAGACGGGGCATGAGCATACCTCCGGGGGATGGCCTGCCGGGCCGTTCGACGTCAAACTATTGAAATAATAATATGTTTTGCTGGTTTGGGCAATGGTGTATTTACCCCGTTCTTTTCCGTGTCGCGCCGGCGGTGACAGGAGACTCCGGCGATCCAACCGTAAAATATTGAGCGACTGCCAAGAAATTTGCCGGTCCCATCCCCCCGTCACCGCTCATTCGTTCCTCCAATAATTGCGCCAAGTGACTGATTAATTGCATCTTGAACGATTCGTTTCCCTTTCCGCCACCACCTGGCACGACTCCTGCAATTTCATCAGCGTGGCCGCCCGGCGGCGATATTTTTATCAATTATCGCCGGCCGGACGTTGAAATAAGAGGTGAATCGTTTATCAGTGATGCGGTGCCGGCCGGGGCAGCCCGGCAGGCTCCATGGGGGATGCGATCATGAGTGGTGCAACCGACTTCAAAAGATTCCTGCTGGCCTTTGTCTTCACCATCGCAGGATTCTCCTTTCTCTTCTTCGTGCTGACCACCAGGGTCATGTGAAACCGGACCCTTGACACGAAGAACAGATCGGCTATGGTGGCCCGGAACAACTATCCGGGAGGGCCATCGCGGTGGATAACGTCTTCGCCAATCTGTCATCGTTACTCGACCAGATTTTTCAAAATCACGGGGTGCTGGTCCTCCAGGCCTTCCTGGTGGTCTTCGGGGCAGCGATTATCGACTTTGTCCAGCGCCGCATCGTCAACCGCCTGGCCGTTCAACTGGCCAAGACGCGCACGCCCTGGGACGACGCTTTCCTCGACTCGGTCCGCCGGCCGCTTGCCATCCTGATCTGGGTGGTGGGCATCACCTTTTCCGCACAGATCATTGCCCGCATCTCGGATGAGCACACCATCATCCTCGAGGCCATGGAGCCGCTTCGCCGGGTGGCGATCATCGGCCTGTTCGCCTGGTTCCTGATCCGCTTCATCGGCCACGCCTCGCGCAACGTGATCGCCATGAAGCGTGAGAGGGGCAAGCGGGTGGACGTGGTGGCCGTGGAGGCCATCGCCAAGCTGGGCCGCATCTCGGTGATGATCACTGCCGCCCTGGTCACCCTGCAGACCCTCGGTTTCGACATCGCCGGCATCTGGGCCCTTGGCGGCATCGGCGGCCTGGCCATCGGCCTGGCGGCCAAGGACCTGCTCTCCAACTTCTTTGGCGGGCTGATGCTCTACATGGACCGGCCGTTCTCCCCCGGGGACTGGATCCGTTCGCCGGACCAGAACATCGAGGGCACGGTGGAGGAGATCGGCTGGCGGCTGACCCGCATCCGCACCTTCAGCAAGAGGCCGATCTACGTGCCCAACGCGGTTTTCTCCACCATCACCGTGGAAAATCCCTCGCGGATGACCAACCGGCGGATCAACGAGACCATCGGTATCCGTTACGAGGACTCGGGCAAGATGGGTGCGATAACCGCCGAGGTGAAGCAGATGCTGGCCGATCACCCGGCCATCGACGAGACCATGACCCTGATGGTCAACTTCAACAGCTTCGCCCCCTCGTCCCTCGACTTCTTCATCTACTGCTTCACCCACACCACGGTCTGGACCGATTTCCACGAGATCAAGCAGGACGTGCTGCTGCGCATCGAAGGGATCATCACCGCCCA
>CBESOE010000198.1:0-6533 GCA_965531145.1 uncultured bacterium
CAGAGTCTAATCCAATTAGCAGTGAATATGCAATAAAACATGCTCAAGCGTTAGGCATAGAACATCGACAAATCAATATCACTTCCACTGTAAATAGTATTGTTGAGTATAAATGCCGAGATGAATATCTCCAACAATTGATTCCCGAATATAAGCCTGGATATAAATATAATATAGTCCTCCCTACAGATCTTCTGGAGCGAGCCAGCTTCAGCTTCTATCGTCTTCAAGTTCAATTACCAGATGGTGAATTAAAGAGTAAACGGTTGAATCAGGGTGAGTTTCTCACCATAACATCATTTGCAAATATTAAAATCAGGGCTCGAATGTTACATCTATATGCAAAAGCAGAAAGACGTAATCTCCTTGTTGCCGGAACTACCAATCGCACTGAGTATATATTGGGAGATTTCTGCAAATATGGTGATGGTGGCACTGATATTGAACCATTTACCCATCTATACAAAAATCAAATATACCAACTTTCCGACTATCTCGACGTAATTCCGGAAATTATTGATCGTCAACCAAGTCCTGATACATTTAGTCTTCCTGTAAGCGACCAGGAGTTCTTTTTCAGGATTTCATTTGATAAGCTGGATTATCTCCTTTATGCATGGGAGCATGAAGTTCCCACAAATAAGGCAGCTAAAGTACTGGTTCTTTCTGAAGATGCAGTTGGAAGAGCATACAAAGATTTTGCTTCAAAATATCGTGCGACTGCTCATTTACGAGAGGTACCACATACATTGGAATAATAGTGTTCGTGACATCAAGTTTGAACTGCAACAGTAGCCTTTACGCATAGACGTACTCCTCAGGTGTGAAAAAGCCGAGGATTTTACTGGGTCGAGCGCTCGCCTAGGTAAATATATCGCTTATTTGCCACATATTAAGTCATTTTCTCAAAATTGACAGGCTCGTAGCACTTAAAACCCGGTACTGCAGCGCCCTTCACCCGCGCACGGGCGCCGACCATCCTGAAAGCCCTGGCCACCGTTCCCCAGACAATCCCCGTTTTCCCCTGACGGAACGGAAATACCCCGGTTGATTCCGCCTCTAAGCTTTATGTAGTATTGGCTTTCCACGAGGGTTCGGGGTGCGATTGTCGCTTTTCCGGGCCAACCCGAAAGGCTCCCGCGGCAGCACGATGGACGGCCCCGGGGGGATGGGAGGAGATTCAGTGAGCCAGCGTGTCCTGATCATCGACGACGAAGCGGAAATCCGCCGTAACCTGACCTTCGGTCTGACCCAGGAAGGGTACTCCTGTACGGCCTGCCCCGACGGGATATCGGCCATCCACGAGCTCTATCGCTCGCGGGAGCAGGGCCAGGGTTACGACTATCTGATCTCCGACATCTTCATGCCCGACATTGATGGCCTGAAGATCCTCAAGGTGATCAAGCGCACCTTCCCCGACCTGCCGGTGCTGATCATCACCGGGTTCGGGGATGAGCGGATCGAGGCCGAGGCCCTGGCCCAGCCGAACACCGGGTTCCTTGACAAGCCGTTCGAGATTCCGCAGCTGGTGGAAGCGCTTCAGGGCCTGAAAGCGGGGGCCACCACGGCCAACGGTTCTGACGTGGCCGAGGAAGCCGAGATCCGCGAGGTGATGACGGCTTACGTCACCCTGCGGATCACCGACCCGGCCCGGGACATGGAACTGTACCGGCAATTGAGTGATCTCGATGGCGTGGCCTCCTGCGATGCGGTGCGCGGCGCCGTGGACATCATCTGCCAGCTGGAGGCGGCCAACGAGGGGGAGATCGAAGCGCTGGAACAGAAGATCCGGTCGCTGGCGGGGCTGGAAGTGGTCTCCCTCTCCCGGGTGGAGCGGCCCAAGCTCGACCGGGACGTGCACCAGTTCATTCGCACCTACAAGGAAGCGATCAACGAGCCGGCGGACCAGGAACCGCCCGACCCGTCGGCGCTTCGCAGCTACGTCATCGTCGATATCGACAAGGAATATTTCCAGCAGGTCTTCACCACCCTCACCTTCCTCGACGAGGTGCTCTTCTGCGACATGGTGGATGACGGGACCAAGCTGATCGGCATCATCTCCGAGGTTGGCGCCTTCGGCAAGACCCCCAGGATCATCGAGAAACTTTCACAGATCGACGGGGTCCTGCGGGTCAAAGAGGCCAGTATCATCAAATTGGAGGATATGTAGGGGGCTTCATGCAACAGAAAGAAGCAGATTTCAGTTATCGCCTCTGGCGGCACGACGGCGCGCCCGGGGAGCTGATCCCGCTGCTGCAGTCAGCGCAGGAGCACTTCGGCTACATCCCGCGGCGGGCGATCAAGTATATCTCCGGCGTGACCCGCAACCCCGAGTCGGCGATCTACGGGGTGATCACCTTCTACAGCCAGTTCCGGCTGCAGCCCATGGGGAAGTACGTGATCCGGCTCTGCACCGGCACGGCCTGCCACGTGGCCAACTCCAGCATGCTGCTCGATACCATCGAGGACGAACTGGGCATCGAGGTCAACGACACCACCGAAGACGGGGTGTATACGCTTTTTTCAGTGGCCTGCATCGGCTGCTGCTCATTGGCCCCGGTGATGATGGTCAACGACGAGACCTACGGCAACCTCAAGCCGAACACCGCGCGGCGGATCGTGCGGAAGATCCGGCGCAAGGCCCTGGCCGGCGAGCGGCCTCCCGTTACCATCCCGGCCCCGGCGGAAACGCCCGCGCCCCCGGCCGTCTGACCGGCAACCATCCGGTTACCTGGACGGGGAATGGAGTAAGTGAATGTGCAAGATCCTGGTGGGAATGAGCACCTGCGGCATATCCGCCGGTGCCAGGGACACATACAACAAGCTGGCCGAGCTGCTGGATGGCGGTGACGACCAGCTGGACATCACCGGCTGCATCGGGATGTGTTTCCGCGAGCCGCTGGTGGAGGTGCGCGAGGGCGACAAGCGGACCATCTACGGCGACGTCGACCCGAAGAAGGCCGAGGAGATCTTCGAGACCCACATCCGCGGTGGTGAACCATTGGCCGACGCGGTGGTCTTTCAGTCCATTAACGGCACGGCCACCGCCGGCCAGGAGAAGAGCTTCCTCGAGGGGCAGACCCGCATCGTGCTGCGCAACTGCGGGGTGATCAATCCGGAGTCCATCGAGGAGTACGAGGCCAGCGGCGGCTACGAGGCCACACGCAAGGTGTTGCTGGAGATGGAACCCGCGGAGGTCATCGAGGAGGTCAAGAGCTCGGGTCTCAGGGGCCGCGGCGGTGCCGGCTTTCCCACCGGTCTCAAGTGGTCCTTTGCCGCCGGCAATGCCGGTGACCAAAAATACGTGGTCTGCAACGCCGACGAGGGCGACCCGGGAGCCTTCATGGACCGCTCGGTGCTGGAGGGCGACCCCCACGCCGTGCTGGAAGGCATGATCGTCTGCGGCAAGGCCATCGGCGCATCCGTCGGCTACATCTATTGCCGGGCGGAATACCCGCTGGCCATCCGCCGCCTGGAAACAGCCATCACCGCCGCCCGGGAGAAGGGCTACCTGGGCACGAACATCCTCGATTCAGGTTTCGACTTCGACATCACCATCAAGCAGGGCGCCGGCGCCTTTGTCTGCGGTGAGGAAACGGCCCTGTTCGCCTCCATCGAGGGTGAACGGGGCATGCCCCGGATCCGCCCGCCGTTCCCGGCCGAGTCAGGGGTTTTCGGCAAGCCGACCAACAACAACAACGTCGAGACCTATGCCAACATCCCCTGGATCATCACCAACGGCGGGGCGGCCTACCGCAAGTACGGCACCGAGAAGAGCCCGGGGACCAAGGTCTTTGCCCTGGCCGGCAAGGTGGCCAAGGGCGGGCTGGCCGAGGTGCCCATGGGGATGACCATCGAGGAGATCCTCTTCGGCATCGGCGGCGGGATCAAGGAAGGCCGCGAGTTCAAGGGCGTGCAGATGGGCGGCCCCTCGGGCGGCTGTATCCCGGCCTCGCTCAAGGACACCCCGGTGGATTTCGAGAACATCCCCAAGACCGGCGCCATCATGGGTTCGGGCGGCATGGTGGTGATGGATGACACCACCTGCATGGTGGACATATCCCGCTTCTTCCTCGATTTCACCCAGGACGAATCGTGTGGCAAGTGCACCTTCTGCCGCATCGGCACCCGGCGGATGCTGGAGATCCTCGAGCGGATCGTCAAGGGCGAGGGCGAGCCGGACGACCCGGCCCGTCTGGAGGAGCTGGGCGAGCGGATCAAGGAGGCCAGCCTCTGCGGGCTGGGCCAGACCGCGCCCAACCCGGTGCTCTCCACCATGCGCTACTACATGGATGAGTATACGGCGCACATCGACCAGAAAATCTGCCCGGCCTGCAGCTGCGGCAGCCTTGTCGATTACGTCATCGACGCCGAAGCCTGCACCGGCTGCACCCTCTGTGCCAGGGACTGTCCGGTGGATGCCATCACCGGCGTGAAGAAGGAACTGCACACCGTGGATCAATCGCTTTGCGTCAAGTGCGGCAAGTGCGTCACCGCCTGCACCTTCGGTGCTGTTCTCAAGACATGTCCCACCCCAGTTGAAACGGCCGTGGGCCAGGAGGTGGGAGAATGAGCACCATCACCCTGGAAATAAACGGAACAGAGATCAACGCCCGGCCGGGACAGACCGTTCTCGAAGTGGTGCAGGAGCACAAGCTGGACACCATCCCCACGCTCTGTCACTCGCCGGAACTGAAACCCTACGCCTCCTGTTTCCTTTGCGTGGTGGAGGTCGAGGGTCGGCCGGGACTCGCCCCGTCATGCGCCACGCCGGTGGCCCCGGGGATGAAGGTCACCACCAAGAACGAACGGATTGTCCGTTCCCGCCGCACGGCGCTGGAACTGCTGCTTTCCAACCACTACGCCGACTGCCTGGCGCCCTGCACCCTGGGCTGCCCGGCCCACGTGGACGTGCAGGGCTACATCGCCCTGGCCAACATGGGCCAGTACGGCAAGGCGGTGGACCTGATCCGCGAGACCAACCCGCTGCCCGGCATCTGCGGCCGCATCTGCGTGCGCAAGTGCGAAGTGGTCTGCCGGCGCTGCGACGTGGACGCCCCGGTGGGGATCAACAACATCAAGCGCTTTGTCACCGACATGCCCGAAGCCTTTGACCACGACCCGGTGCGTGAGCCGTCCCGGGGCAAGAGCGTGGGCATCGTCGGCAGCGGCCCGGCCGGCCTCACCGCCGCCTGGTTCCTCGGCCGCAAGGGTTACGACCCGGTGATCTACGAGGCGCTGCCGGCTGCCGGCGGGATGCTGCGTTACGGCATCCCCGAATACCGGCTGCCCAACGCCGACCTGGACCAGGAGGTGGACTACATCCGCAAGGCCGGCGCCGAGATCCGCTGCAACGTGCGGGTGGGCAAGGACGTCACCCTCGACCAGCTGCGTGCCGAGCACGGCGCGGTGTTCCTTGCGCCCGGCGCCATGGGCGGCAAGGGGATGTATGTTAAGGGCGAGGACGAGACCTCCGGCGTGGTTCGCGGCGTGGACTTCCTGCTGGAGAAGACCCAGAACCCGGAGCCGATGACCGGCACCGTGGTGGTGATCGGCGGCGGCAACACCGCGGTTGACGTGGCCCGCACCGCCTGGCGGCTGAAGGCGGACAAGGTGATCGTGCTCTACCGCCGGACCCGTGCGGAGATGCCGGCCGACGATGTGGAAGTGGCTGATCTTCTCGAGGAGGGGATCGAGCTGATGGAGCTGATCGCTCCGGTGGGCATCGTGCGCAAGGAGGACGGCAGCCTCAAGGCGCTGCGCTGTGTGCGGATGACCCTCGGCGAGCCCGACGCCTCGGGCCGCCGCCGGCCAGTGCCCCAGGAAGGCTCCGACTACGATCTGCCCTGCGACTGGGCCATGCCCTCCATCGGCCAGACCCCGCTGGTGGAAGAGATCCTGTCCGGCCAGGAAGCCGAGCCGGGCGTCTCCCGCTGGGCCACATTCGACATCGACACGAAGACCATGGAAACCAACGTCGACGGCCTCTATGCCGGCGGCGACGCGGCTGACGACGGCCCCACGGTAGTGATCGACGCCATCCGTGACGGCCAGCTGGCGGCAAGGGCGATCCACGCCTTCCTCTCCGGCGAACCGCTGGAACAGGAGCCCTTCGGCGTGACCAAGGAGTTCTGGGCCCGGCCGGGCAAGAAGGAGCTGGGGGAGATTCCCCAGAGCCCGCGCCACGAGGTGCACACCATCCCGGTGGAGAAACGTGTGGGCAGTTTTGCCGAGGTGTCCACCGGGTACGATGACGATGACCTGGAGCACGAGGCTGACCGCTGTCTTTCCTGCGGCTGCCTGGCCTTTGACTGGTGCGACCTGCGGCTGCTGGCCGAGGAATACGAAGTGGACATGGACCACTTCAAGGGCTACGTGCGCAAGCACAAGGTGGACGACCGCCATCCCTACGTGATCTACGACCCCAACAAGTGCATCCTCTGCGCCCGCTGTATCCGCACCTGTGAACGGGTGCTGCCCATTTCGGCCCTGGGGCTGATCAACCGCGGCTTCCAGGCCGAGATGCGCCCGGC
>CBESOE010000199.1:0-6531 GCA_965531145.1 uncultured bacterium
CCCCACGTGCGGGGCTGGAACTGCGACGGCGGGGGCGCCTCCTCCATCCCCGGGGTTTCATTCTTCGCCTATGGCACCCTAAAGTTCGGGGTCAACGTCAGCTGCGGTGACATCGACGGGGACGGTATTGACGAGATCGTCACCGGCGCCGGACCGGGCGCGGTGTTCGGCCCCCACGTGCGGGCGTTCAACTGGGACGGGACGGGCTCGGCCCAGAGCATCCCGGCGGTGAGCTTCTTCGCCTACAGCTACACCCAGTGGGGGGCCAATGTCTCCTGCGGTGATCTGGACAATGACGGCATTGACGAGATCCTCACCGGGCCCGGGCCGGGTGAAAGCCATGCTCCGCGGGTGCGGGGCTGGAACTACGACGGCCAGACGCTCACCGCGATCAGCGGGGTCGACTTCAATGCCTATTCCACCACCGAGGTGACCCACGGGGTCAAGGTCGGGGGGCTGCGAGGATCATTGCCATGAGGATCCCCCGACAATCCGCTCGACTGGCCACGCTGCTGCTCCTTCTTGCGGCCATCTTCTTCTCGGTGTCGCTGCCCGCCGCGGCCGAATACCTCTTCGACACCGCACGTCAGTTCTATTTCTCCGGGCGGGAGCTGGGCCGTATCGCGCCGGCAGACATCAATAACGACGGGTTGAATGACCTGGTGTGCATCTGCGAGTGGTACCAGGGAACGGACCAGTATGCCATTCTCGTCCGACTTGGTAGTGGCAACGGTGAATTTGCCCAACCCGTGGCCACTCTGGTGGAATCGCACTACTGGGGATTGCATGTCACCTGGTTCGATGACGATCCATATCCGGATCTGGTGATCAATCGAAGTAGTCAAGGCTGGCAGTTCACCACCATGATGGGCAACGGTGACGGGACCTTTACCGAGGGGCCCACCTATACCGGTAGCAGCGGCACAATCTATACCCTGGAGACCGGTGACTTCAACGGTGACGGTGTCACCGATGTGGCCCACCCAGAGGGCTTGTCGGTGAAACTCCATCTCGGTCAGGGGGACGGCACCTTCGCCCCCGGCCCGCAAGGTGTGATCGGCTGGTATGTGGAGACTTCCGGACAGGGCGATGTTGATGAGGACGGAGACCTCGACCTGGTATTCGGACACTACAATTCCGGCGACTATCACTTCACGGTTTTGTTCAATGATGGTGCCGGCAGTTTTACCCAGGGACCACCCATTACTATTCCTTCCCGGCCGGTGCAGTTGGCCGTGGTGGACCTCAGTGGTGACGGCCATCTCGATGTGCTGACCGGGGACGACTATCCCGAGGAGCGCCTCTCGCTTCGCGAGGGCAACGGCGATGGAACGTTTCCGGCCACGGCGATGATCGATATCGGCGAATCGCCGGGATCCTGGGACCTGGGAGACCTTGATGAGGACGGAGATCTGGATATCGTCAGTAATTGCGATCGAGACGAGTTGCGTGATGCGATTGCCGTGGTTCTCAACAGCGGGGATGGGTCATTCGGTGAACCAAAATACTGTTTCGGCAAAGGCGAGCAGGTCTCACTCAGCGACATGGATGGCGACGGACACCTCGATGCGATGATGGTGGTGCCCGGGGCGGAAGAGTACGCCTGTGTCCTGCTCGGCCGGGGTGATGGAGGCTTCCGCACAGCTGACAACGTGGTCCTGGGTGAATTTCCGGCCCGTGTGGCCGTGGATGATCTGGACGGCGACGGGGATGCGGATGTGGCCGTTTGTGTCTGGCCTGACCTGGGCCCCGAGGGGATTCTGGTGGTATTGAATGATTTCCCGGGGGGGATGGGCGATCCGACGCGTTACGCCGCCGGTGCCTATGCCTGGAACCTGGCCACCGGAGACCTGAACGGTGACGGGTTCAACGACATCCTGATCGTCGACAGGGACGAAGACCGCATCTTCACCATTCTCAATGAAGGCGACGGCACCTTTCAGTCCCAGGGCGAATACGTTGAGGGATACTCCCCGATGGCCGCAGCGTTGGGCGATCTCGATGGTGACGGTGATCTCGACGTGGCTGTGATCAACGAAGGCGCTGCCCAAATGAGCATCCGTTTGAATAACGGGGGTACCGGGTGGCTGGCTGCGCCGCTCTATTACGATGCCACCCGGTTGGCCACCGACATCATCCTCGCGGACCTCGATGGTGACGGCGACCTGGACGCGGCCATGGATCACAACTTGGGGTACGGAAATGATGTGATAGTGATCAAGAACAATGGTGACGGCAGTTTTGCCCTGCCCCAGTCTTATGAGGCCACTGATCCGCGGGGTATCGACGCCGGTGATTTCGATGGTGACGGCGACCTCGACCTGTGTACCGGAAGTACCATGGGCGATTATATTTCCATTCTGTTCAACAACGGCAATGGTGTCTTCGGTGGAGCCGTGGTTCATGATGCGGACGGAGGCGGGGGATGGCAGGTTGCTGTGGACGATGTAAATCTCGATGGTGCGCCAGACCTGTTGATATATGGTGGATTCATTAGCAGCCTGCTTTTCGCTCCGGGTAATGGAGATGGAACATTCGGTTCCTCCACCTCTTTCATCACCGGCTGGCCCATTCCGATGCTCGGTCTGGGTGATTTCGATGGCGACCAGGACCGGGAGGTCGTGACCGCTTACTCGGATCCGGGCCTGCACATCGTCTACAACAACGCCGCCGACTTTGTCCCCACTGGCCTGCTGGTCACCGGCCCCGGGCCGGGGGAGTTCAACCCCACCCTGGTGCGGGTCTACGGCGTGGCCGCCGGCAGGAGTTACACCGAGTGGTCGGCCTACGGTGTGGACCGCTGGGGCGTCAACGTGGCCCTGGGCGAGCTGGACGGCACGGCCGGGCCCGAGGTGCTCACCGGTGCCGGTCCCGGTGCGGTGTTCGGCCCCCACGTGCGGGGTTTCCAGGACGACGGCACCCCGCTGCCCGGGGTCTCCTTTCTGGCCTACGGCACGAACAAGTTTGGGGTCAACGTCTGCAGCGGCGACCTGGATGGCGACGGCTATGACGAGATCGTCACCGGTGCCGGACCGGGCGCGGTGTTCGGGCCCCACGTGCGGGGCTGGAACTGGGACGGGACCGGCACTCCAACGCCAATCCCCGGTATTTCCTACTTCGCCTACGGCACGCCCAAGTGGGGGGTCAACGTCAGCTGCGGTGACATCGACGGTGACGGCTACGACGAGATCGTCACCGGTGCCGGACCGGGTGCGGTGTATGGCCCCCATGTCAGGGGCTGGAACTGTGACGGCGGGGGCGCCTCCTCCATCCCCGGGGTTTCATTCTTCGCCTATGGCACTCTGAAGTTCGGGGTAAACGTTGCCTGTGGCGACATCGACGGCGACGGCATCGACGAGATGGTCACCGGCGCCGGGCCCGGCGCGGTGTTCGGCCCCCACGTAAGGGCATTCAACTGGGACGGGACTGGCTCGGCCCAGTCGATCCCGGGAGTGAGCTGGTTCGCCTACGACTACACCCAGTGGGGGGCCAATGTCTCCTGCGGTGATCTGGACAATGACGGCATCGACGAAATCCTCACCGGGCCCGGGCCGGGTGAAAGCCATGCTCCGCGGGTGCGGGGCTGGAACTACGACGGCCAGACGCTCACCGCCCTGGGCGGTGTGGACTTTTATGCCTACGGTTCCACCGAAGTGACCCACGGGGTCAAGGTGGGGGGACTGAGACACTGATTGAACAAGAGTGGGAGTGTATCAATGCCTGATCATCGACACCTGTCACGGTCGCTTCTGTTCACCGCCCTTTTCTTCGCCGCGATTTTCCTGGTTTCGGTTCCTTGTGCCGCCGAGTATCTCCTCGACGCGGCACGGCAGTTTCCTTTCGGCGGGGACGAGATGGATACGCTGGATGTCATCGACCTGAATGGCGACGGGCATCTCGACCTGGCCGGTTTCGATTCCCCGGTGAACGAGATCCGGGTCCTTCTCGGCGATGGAAACGGCATGTTCGGTGAACCGGTTGTCACCCCTGTCATTCTGCCCGGCTATTATAATTACGTAACCTGCAGTGTTCATTTCACTCTGCTCGACGGTGATCAATACCCTGATCTCGTGATCGATACCTATGAATACCCGGAAAGCGACTGGTTCACCACGCTGATCGGGGGCGGCGACGGCACCTTCTCCGTGAACAGCAGTTATCTGGTCAGCGAATTCTATGCTCTGGAAATTGGGGATTTCACCGGTGACGGCGCGGTTGACATCGTGCTGGACCAGGGGACGTCTCTCCACCTCTATGTCGGCCAGGGGAATGGCTCATTCCTGTCCGGACCGGCGAGCCCGATGACCCAGGCGATCCTGTCCCTCGCCTCCGGTGATTTCGACGGGGACGGCGCTCTCGACCTGGCAGCCGGTGACGACGAGTCCGATCCCTATTCGGCGCATGTCACCATACTGATCAATGACGGTGCGGGCACTTTCACCCCATTGCCGGAAACGGAAGCCCCCTTCGATTTCCTGCGGCTCGAGGCTGAAGATATGGATGGCGACGGGCACCTGGACCTGCTCGGGGGGAACGGATCCGGCAGCCTCGGGAGGATCAGCACGGGAAACGGGGACGGGACCTTCGGAATCTTCAGGGTGATCAGCGGGGATTTTGCCAACGATTTCGCCGCCGTGGGCGACCTTGACGGTGACGGCGATCTCGACCTGGCCGGGAATGCGATCTATATCCCCTATGGCACGGTCAATGTGGTGCTCAACGACGGCAGTGGATCGTTCAGCCTGTCGGACTCCTGTTTCGGCTACGGTACGCAGATCGGGCTGGGAGACGTGGACGGAGACGGCGTTCCGGACGCCATGATGCTCGTCCCCCAGTCCAGCAGCGATTTTGCCGCCGTGCTGCTCGGTACTGGAGACGGGAAGTTTCGCAGCCAGCTTACCTGGCCGGGTGCTGTCCAAGGTCTTGTCGGCAAAGCAGTCGTGGAAGATATGGACGGTGATGGAGACCTCGACCTCGTATATGGGTACGGCAATGATCCCTTTTCACCGCTCTTCGATGTCGTATTCAACGAATATCCCGCAGGGTTCAGCGAGCCGGTGAGCTACGAGCCGGACATCTTCGTCTACAGCTTCGCCGCCGGGGACCTCGATGGCGACTCGTCCAGCGACCTCCTGCTTGTCGGCGAAGAGGATCAAAGCATCTCCACCATGATGAACGACGGGAGCGGGGCCCTGCTGAATCCTGTCAACTACGAGGTGGGGTCCCGCCCGAAGGCCGCGGCCCTGGGGGACCTCGACGGTGATGGTGACCTGGATGCCGCGGTGGTTCACGACAGCGCCGCGCAGTTGGCTGTTCTGCTCAACAATGGTGACGGGACCCTTGGCGCGCCGTCGTACCACACGGCCACGACCGGTTCCACCGAGATCGTTCTCGGCGACCTGGACGGCGACGGCGACCTCGATGCGGCCATGGATGAAGCGGCCTCGGCCGGAGGAAACGTGGTGGTGCTACTGAACAACGGCGACGGCAGTTTTACCCCGCCGGCCCGCTACGATGCCATCGATCCCAAAGGCATCGCGGCAGCGGATTTCGACGGTGATGGCGATCTCGATCTGGCCACCGCGGCGATCAACGCATCAAAGGTTTCAGTTCTACTCAACCATGGTGACGGCACCTTCGGCCATTATGTGACCTACGAGACCGATCACGTGCGCGGCTGGTACTGCACCGCCCGGGACTTGACGCTCGACGGTATTCCGGACCTGCTGGTCTATGCCCTTGAAAGCGAGGATCTCACCGTTCTTCCGGGGAATGGCGATGGCACCTTCGGACAGGCCAGTTCTTTCACCACCGGGTGGCAGGAGGGGCTTTTCGGCTTCGGTGATCTGGATAACGACCAGGATATCGACTGGATCGCCGGAACCTGGGCCTCCGGTCTGCACATTGTCTACAACAACGCTCCCGACTCCAAACCCACCGGTATGCTGGTTACCGGCCCCGGTCCGGGCGAGTTTAACCCCACGCTGGTCCGCTACTACCCTGGCGACGCCGGCCGGAGTTACACCGAGTGGCACGCCTACGGTGTTGACCGCTGGGGGGTCAATGTGGCCCTGGGCGAGTTGGACGGGACGCCCGAACCGGAGGTGCTCACCGGCGCCGGCCCCGGTGCGGTCTTCGGCCCCCACGTGCGGGGGTTCCAGCACGACGGCACCCCACTGCCCGGGGTTTCGTACTTCGCCTACGGCACCCTGAAGTATGGGGTCAATGTCTGTTGCGGCGACCTGGACAATGACGGTTACGACGAGATCGTCACCGGTGCCGGCCCGGGTGCGGTGTTTGGCCCCCACGTGCGGGGCTGGAACTGGGACGGGGCCGGCACTCCAACGCCGATCCCCGGCATCTCCTACTTTGCCTACGGCACGCCCAAGTGGGGGGTCAATGTCAGTTGCGGTGACATCGACGGTGACGGCTATGACGAGATCGTCACCGGCGCCGGACCGGGCGCGGTGTACGGTCCCCACGTGCGGGGCTGGAACTGCGACGGCGGGGGCGCCTCCTCCATCCCCGGGG
>CBESOE010000200.1:0-6436 GCA_965531145.1 uncultured bacterium
TCCCGGGGCATTACAATCTGTTCAAATAAACAGTAATTATTGTTATTGTTTATTTACTTACTTACTCGTGGGGGCGCACGAGACTGCAACTACCCTGAAATCAAAAACTGGTCAAATTGTAAAAGCGGTTTCCCGACTTCGGCCTGAACTCATGAAACTCCGCCTCCAACATCCCTGTTTTTGGATTCCAGTTTCAGAATTGTTACTTCATATATCATACGAAAAGAGCCGATGTCAACCAGACCAATTGACTAATTTCAGAGCTTTTGCGGATGGATAGCGGTAAAAGATCAAAAAAATCCGTGGCTTTAACCGCCAATTCTGATGAGTATGGTTATTTTTGGCGGATATTTTCTATGATGAAATGGCTTGAACGGGTGCCCATACCTGACATAAATATCCCCCGGTTGATTCCATTGACATCCCCCGGACGATGCAATATCTTCCATACTCCATCCATCCACACCGGGTATTACCAATGGTCTGGCCGCTCGCAACAGCCGATGGGAAACAACGCGTCGTCAGGGTCTGGCTACTGTCCCTGATGATTCCGGCGCTTCTGGCCGCCGCCACTCCGGCCGGTGCCTGGACCTCCACCACCGAGAGGGCCGTTCTGGCCCGGGCCCTGGGGACCATGCCCCGGCCGTTGCGCATGGTGCTCAACAGCCACCGTGGTGAGCTGTACCGGGCCACCGCCACCACCCACTCGTCCAGACCGCCCCTGAAACCCGAACTGATCGTCGCCGAATGCGAAACCACGGTGCGAATGATCCGCGAGCACAAGCCCTTCGCCCTGATCGCACGGCAGCTGGGCCGGGTTGGCGTGCTGGCCGCCGCCACCGCCGACCCCTATCTCGCCGGCGGAAGGCAGCCTGCTCCATCCCACCGCGGGTTCCAGCTGTTCACCGAAAGGATGCTGCACCTGATCCCCTTCGTGATCACCGGCAGGGAGGAATCCGCCCGGCGGGACCTGCTGGGAGGAGGGATCGACCCGGCCGGCTACCTGCGGCAGGGTCTGGAGCTGTCGGCCGGCTACCAGGTGGACCTGGAAAGCCACGTGCCCGGACAGACCCGGGAGATCGGACCGTGGGCCACCTTTGATTCCAGGTCCACCCCGTTCGGCATCTCTTCGGTCTCCGTATCCCGGGCGACCTGCAGGGTCTCCGCGCTCTGGCAGTGGATCTGGGATCAGGCCGGGGGCATGCCCGCCCACAGCCCGGACGGGACAGATTAAACCCACCGGGGATACCTGAGGAGGACCACCAGGAAATGACCGCCACGACAAACCACCCGGACATGGTGCCGGTGACCCGGGCGCTGATCAGCGTCTACGACAAAAGCGGCGTCAACGAGCTGGCCGCCGGACTTTCACGGCACGGGGTGGAGATCATCTCCTCGGGCGGCACCGCCAGGGAACTGGCCGCGGCCGGCATCGGGGTAGTACCGGTGGCCGACGTTACCGGCCAGGAAGAAATGATCGGCGGCCGTGTGAAAACGCTCCACCCGCGGATCCATGCCGGGATCCTGGCGCTCCGCGGGGTTCACGACGATGAACTGGCGGCCGCGGGCATCGGCCCCATAGATCTGGTGGCGGTGAACCTTTACCCCTTTGCCCGGGCCATCGCCGAACCGAGCACCGCTGTGGAAGCGGCCCTGGAACAGATCGACATCGGCGGCCCGGCAATGGTCCGGGCAGCGGCCAAGAACTTCCCCAGCGTGACGGTGGTCACCGACCCCGGAGACTATGCCCCGCTGCTGGAGGAACTGGCCGCCAACGGCGGCCGGGTGAGCATGGCCACCAGGCGTCGCCTGGCGCTGAAAGCGTTTCAGCACACCAGCAGCTACGACCAGACCATCGCCGGCTACCTCGGCGGTGTGGGTGAGGAAAACGGAGCGCTCCAGCCGCCGGAGGCCGCCGCCGGAAAGGACCAACTGCCACAGCGGCTGGAACTGACCCTGGACAAGCGGCTGGACATGCGTTACGGCGAAAACCCCCACCTGCGGGCAGCATTCTACCGGGTGGCCGGGGCGGGTCGAAGCCCGTTGGCCGATGCTGAACAACTTCACGGCAAGGCGCTCTCCTTCAACAATATTCTCGACATGGAAGGAGCCAGGCTGGTGGTGGCGGAGTTCGAAGAGCCGGCGGCAGCGGTGATCAAGCACTCCAACCCCTGCGGTGCAGCGGTGGGACCGGATCCGCTGGAGGCCTACAAGCGGGCCCTGGCCTGTGATCCGCTCTCCTCCTTTGGCGGCATCGTCGCCTTCAACCGGCCGGTGGATGCCGCCGTGGCCGCCAGCCTGAAGGAGATCTTTCTCGAGGCGGTGATCGCCCCGGATTTTGACGACGAGGCCCTGGCCCTGCTGACCAGGAAAAAGAACCTCCGGCTGATCCGCTGCGCCAACGCCCCCGCGCCCGGCGAAGCTACGGACCGCCTCGACTACCGCTGTGTCGAGGGAGGCTTCCTGGCCCAGGACGCTGACACCGCCAGGTTCTCCGAACCACCGGGGTGGGAGGTGGTCACCAGGCGGCAGCCCACCGCCGAGGAGGATCGCGGGCTCCGTTTCGCCTGGCGGGTGGTCAAGCACGTCAAGTCGAATGCCATCCTCTTTGCCGGGCCGGACCGGACCCTCGGTGTCGGGGCGGGCCAGATGAGCCGGGTGGACTCGGTAAAACTGGCGGTGATGAAGGCCCAGCAGCCGCTGGAGGGCAGTGTCCTGGCATCGGACGCCTTTTTCCCGTTCCGCGACGGTGTGGACTCCGCCGCGGAAGCAGGTGCCCGGGCCGTGATCCAGCCCGGGGGGTCGGTACGCGACAAGGAAGTGATCGAGGCGGCCGACGAGCACGGAATCGCCATGATCTTCACCGGCCGGCGGCATTTCCGCCACTGACCAGACCGGTCCGGAATTCACTTTTCAGGGTGATTTGTTGACGGCAAACTGGTATATTAACCAGTAGGACCGTTGTACCCGGGTTCCGGTTTGCCAGTTGATACCGTTTTCCACCGGCTCGCCGGACCTTCATCAGGAGAGGATTCCGTGCGGCAACCCCTCCAACACACCGGCATCTGGCTGATGGTACTGCTGCTGCTGCTCCTCCCCGCGGCCTCGCTGGCCGCAAAGGAGCGGACCGGCACCATTTGCGGCATCGTGGTGGACGAGTCGGGCCACGGGCTGATCCGGGCCAACGTCTTTCTGATGGACGAATCGGGAACCACCCTCCTGGAATCCACCCTTACTGACAGCGAAGGCCGCTTCCTGTTCCAGGGCCTCTTTCCCGACAGCTACCTGCTCCGGGCGGAAAAACCGGGCCTCCGGCCCGCTGATTTCGGGCCGGTAACCGCCGAGCAGGGCAAGATGGCCACAGCGCCATTCGTGCTTCGGCGGCCGGACGTGGCCCCGGCCGTGGATGAAGCCCCGGGCCAGGCCGTGCTCCAGGCGGCCCGGCAGCCGGCGTCCTCAACGCCCCCCGAGCCAACCGGAACACTTGCCGAAACCCTCGGCGGCACCAACCGCGACGCGCTGAAAGCCCTCGACCGGCCCGGAAGTCTAACCCCCGCCACCGAAGAGTCACCGGCCGCTGCCGGCGGGTTTGGTGGCGATCTGCTGATCGCTGCTGCCGGCACCACAGCATCCGGGGATCAATCGGTCCTGATGGCCAGCCTTGCCGGCCGGGCACTTGGTCCCACACGCTGGACAGTGGAACTCACCAGGGAAAACAACCCGTCGCTGTTCAGTTCCGGCCTGGGCGGACCGCTGCTCTGGCGCGTGGTGCGGACCGAATCGGCCGCGTTCGAACTGTCCTCCATGCCGGTTAGTGACAACGGCACCCGCCTGCCCGAGCAGACCTTCAGGCTGGAACTGGCGGAACGGTTCACCGGCGATGACCGGAAGAACGGGCCGGGGTACCGATCCATGGCCGCGCACTGGAACCGGACCGGCACCGGCAGCGGGGAAATGGGACTGGACCTTTTCTACGCCGCGGGCCGCGGTACTGCGCTTGGCCACTCCGGCCCAGGACAGACCTCGCTGCTGAGAGATACCGAAGACCAGGCCACCCTCCTGCTGATGGGCGGCCGGATTCGCGGTTCCCTGGCCGCGTCCCACGAACTCCTCTTCCACTGGCGCCACGGATCGCTGAGCGGTGATCCAACCGGGTTGCCCTTCACCGCCACCGGCGGCCTGGCGGGAGGTTCGGGCGGTTTCGTCACACCGATCTCCGAGGGGTGGGAAACGGTGATCAACGGCTCTGACCGCTGGAAGGCCTTTGATCCGCTGCACCTGCTCTGCAACATGGAATACCGCATCACCGGTGGAGAAGCCGCCACCCAGCTGGCCCGACCCTCCATGGGGCTGGTCTACGCACCCTTCGCGCGGATGAGTGTCACCAGCAGCGTGGGCCTGGCACTCCGCTCCACCATGCCGGATGATCCGGCCGCGGACACCACCCAGAAAACGGCCGATGGCGATCTGTCCCGGCAACGGCACAGCGGGCTGGAATACGGATTGATCCTCGAGCAGGGCTTCGGCCAGGGCTACAACCTTGAGCTGGACCTGAGCGTCGAGGACGTCCAGCCGTCCTCGGTGGCCGACTTCGATCCGTCAGCGCCTTTTGGCCCGGCCACGGGAGGGATGATCTTCCTCACCGACGGCGGCACCGCCCGCAAGCGCCAGATGAGCCTCTCGCTCTCCAAGCAATTCGGTGCGCTGCTCTCCGGCACAGTGGGAACCTCCTACCTCGATGGAGAGGGTGACATCCGGGCCATCGCCGCCCTGCCCGGCGACAGCAGCCGCTGGGCCGAAGCCCCCGGCGGAAGCGGCCGGGTGCGTGGGGTCTCCGGTCACTTCGACACCTTCCTCCCCGCCGCAGGCACCGGCATCCTGGTCACCTACCATCACCTGACCAATCTCGATTCCGGCTTGCTGAACCAGGACCGCTCCCCCGCCGGGGAGATCACCGGCCTGGACGTGGGGCTCCGCCAGCGGCTTCTGCGCACCACGGGTCTCGACCTGCAGTTGCTGATGGCGATCAGCAGCCTGGCCCTCGATGGAAACTCCTTCCATGGTCTCGTCGACTCTCTGATCGGCGAGGATTCTTCATACCGGCGAATCGTCGGGGGCCTGAGGGTGCACTTCTAATTGTCCCGTGAATCACAAACTGAACAGCCGCTGATCCCCACGCTCACCGGTGCCGTCTTTCACCGTGGCCGCAACATCTCCAGGGCGGCCGGGCGGTGTGGCACACCTCCCGGCCGCCCTGGAACCGGTCTACCCCCGTGTCTTCACCGGCGGAGCCACCCTGGGCGACCTCGCCCGGTCCACCGGAACCGGAGCCGGACCGCTGCGTACCGCCCTGGAATTCACCGGCACCGTGGCCTTTGTCCCCTTTCCCGAACTGAACCAGGAGTGGGACGTGGTGATCGTGGACCAGGGCGCCACCGGCGTCTTTGTCCAGACCCTCGAACTCTGGCGCAATCTGAACCGGCGGGGCAGGGCCCTGTTGATCAGCCTTCAGCCCCCTCCCTTCCCGGACGGTGAGCTGCAGGACAACCCGGAACTGCGGCAGCGCATGCTGACTCTCGAGGATCTGACCGCACGGGGCCTCCCCCGGTCCCACATCGGCTACTACCACTTCCTGCGCACCGTGTTGTCGCGGATCAGTGCCGGCCTGCTGCTCTTCACCTTCCGCCGGGAAGCCACCTTTTTCTTCGACGTCATCGGCCGGCGGCCGGCGGTGATCTACTCCGACTTCTACCACGAGCAGAAGTTCACCCTGGCCCGGCACCTCTTCGGGGATGCCCGGCCCGACGGCGCCGAAACCACCCGGCTGCTGGAGCACCTCTATTTCAACATTCACCTGCAGTTCCAGGCCAGCACACCGGCCAACGACCTGACGCGGCTCCAGGCCGACTGGCTGGCCATGCGCGCCGCCCGGCAGAACTGGTGCTGGTCGGCCACCGAGGTGGACCAGCTGGAGCAGGCCACGGAACTCTCCACCATCCGCTTCACCGGGCCCTCCATAGATTTGGACCGCCTCGACCGGGCGGGCGGCGGGAAACGGCGGCGCCAGGTGCTCTTTGTTTCCACCATGCCGAACTTCCACCGCAAGGGCCTGCTGCCACTCTGCCAGATCGTTCCCCGGTTGCCGGATGACGTCCGTCTTGTCCTGGTCAGCCGGGTGAACCTGCGGGAGAACTTCCTCGAGCCCGACCCGCGAATCGATTTTCGCCAGGGGATCTCCAAGGAGGAGGTGATCGAGCTCTACCACCAGTCACTCTGCTATGTCAGGGTGGCCGAGGAGGATACCCTGCCCTACAGCCTCTCCGAAGCCATGGCCTGCCGGCTGCCGGTGATCGTCTCACCGGAGATCCAGGCCAACTTCCCCGGCATCGAGGACGGCGTCACCGGCTTCGTGGTCCGGCCCGACGATCCCCACCGG
>CBESOE010000201.1:0-6376 GCA_965531145.1 uncultured bacterium
GTCACGATGACCAGCGTGGGAGGTGACGCCTGGCAGGGTACCATTCCGGCCCAGGACGACGGCACCGCTATCCGTTACTACATCCGCGCCAGGGACGATTCGGGACGGGTGGAGAACCATCCCTATATCGGTGCAGCCGGCGCGCACCGGTTCTCCGTGTCCAGCAGCGGCTCATTCCTGATCGCCGGCCCCGGTCCGAGCGAGGCCAACCCGCCACTGGTACGGGTCTTCCCGCCGACGCAGGATGCAGCGCATGTCTACGAGTTCGGCGCCTATGGCGCATCGCAGTACGGAGTAAACGTCTCCTGCGGGGACGTGACGGGCGACGGGGTCGACCGGATCCTCACCGGGGCCGGTCCGGGGGCGATCTACGGGCCGCATGTCCGCGGCTTTGCCCTGGACGGCACGCCGATGTCCGGGCTGAATTTTCTGGCCTACGGCACCAACAAGTACGGGGTGAATGTTTCGGCCGGCGACATTGACGGTGACAGCTTTGACGAGATTATCACCGGCGCCGGTCCCGGCGCGGTATTCGGCCCCCACGTGCGGGCCTTTGACTACGATGGTACACCGGACGTCACCGCGGTACCCGGGGTCAGCTACTTCGCCTATGGCACACCCAAGTGGGGCGTCAACGTCACCTGCGGAGATATCGACGGCGACGGCTACGACGAAATCGTCACCGGCGCGGGTCCCGGCGCGATTTACGGCCCCCACGTCCGGGGCTGGAACGTGGACGGGGGCGCGGCAACGGCCATTTCTGCCGTGAGCTTCCTCGCCTACGGCACGAACAAGTTCGGGGTGAATGTGAGCTGCGGGGACATCGACGGTGACGGAATGGCCGAACTGGTCACCGGCGCCGGACCAGGCGCGGTTTTCGGGGCACACGTTCGCGGCTGGAATTTCGACGGAACGGCCGTGACCGAGCTGCCCGGGATCAACTTCTTTGCCTGGCCGGCGGCGGAGACGCGGTTCGGGGCAAAGGTCTTTGCCGGTGCTGATCTGAACAGTGATGGTCGGGATGACCTGGTGGTGGGTTGCGGACCGGATCCTGACGCGGGCACTCCGGTAAAGGTCTACGTCTACGACGGGGCACAGACCACCGAATGGTTCTCGCTGGAAGCATTCACCGGGATGACCCACGGGACCACCGTAGCCGCGGGAGGATTCTAAGAGCAGAGCCTATGATTCAGGCAAAACCCGGCGGCGTTTCTCTTTCGGCTTTGGCGTGTGACTCAGGCGGTATTCCTCGAGTTCGTCGTTGGTCAACTCATGGTGTAATGCCGGCAGGCTGTCTCCGGAGGCGTCCATTTCGCGCTGGAGCTTGAGGAAACATATATCCGGTGCATCCTGGTACCGTACGCGGCGGTCGATAAATGCCTCGTTCAGAATAGCCAGGGTAAAATCCTGATACTCACCATCGGGGAGCTTGGCCCGCAGGCGGTATTCTCTAGTCGACTTGTTGACCTTGAAGTCGACATATTCCAATCGGGGGTCCGCCATCCGCTCTCTCCTTGTGTGCCCGCGGGGACAAGGCCGTAACCTCCACAACATCTCCACCTGCAGGGTAGCACATCTGGAAAGACAAACCTAACCTGTTCATCTTCAACAACAAAGAGCCGGTTGCTGCAGGCTCCGTCAGCGAATCATTTCAGGGGGCCGTCCCGGTGACCGTGCACTGGACCGTGTGGCTGTCACCGGAGGGCAGGTAGGGCGGCTGATTGTAAGGCGCCGGGGTCACGTCCTCGGCCAAGAGGGTGAACACGTTGTCACCCACCAGGGTGGCCAGTGCCGGCAGGTTCTGCGACCAGGAGGCACTGTATACTTCACCGGCTGTCAGATTGGTGAAGCCGGACCGCCAGTTCGTGTACTGGCTGCCTCCGCCGGTGACCAGATCGACACGCCCGGCCACACGGCGGGTCTCCAGCGTGGGATTACCCAGCTGGGCCTGGAACGCAAAGCTGAAGGGCAACTGCCCGGAGGCCGGCTCACAACCCAGGGTGGCAGTCACCGTGCCGACGGACGCCTCACCGTAAATCTGCACGTCGTCAATGTTCCAACCCGAATAGGCCCAGGCGCCGGAGGCCTGGGTGATCTCGTGTCCCCACCTGACATAGACCGTGGCCTGGTTGTCGGCAACGGTGGAGAGGTCGAATACCTGCTCGCTCCACGCATCGTCTGTGACCTCTTCGAAACCGTTGTCCCAGATTACGGTCCAGCTCAGGCCGTCAGCGGAAACCTCCACGGTAACCAGCGCCCAGGGCTGCCAGTCGCAGTTCAGCCAGCGCTGGAAGTGGAGGCTCACCTGGGTCAGCTCACTGCAGTCGATCACCCCGGTGGTGAGGTAGAGAGGGCCGGCTTCAACAAGGGCGAAATCCCCGTTGAGGTTGATGCCGAAAACATTGGTGCCCGTGGCCCCGGTCGTGGGGTCGGGATAGCCGAAGAAGTCGCCGCCCAAACCCTGGGGCTGGCCGAACTGCCACTCCCCTTCCATGGTCCACCCGGGATTGGTGTCCAGGTTCCAGGAGTACTGCATCACCGGTTCAGCGCAGACGCTGCCGGCAGTCAGGGCACCAAAAACCAGTGCGAGAATGATGAAAGCGAAATGATTCAAATTTTGACGTCTCATGAGATGTCTCCAATGGATAGTTATTCGATCCAGCCTGAGCGATCCTTCAGGATCTGAAGGGTGCCAATGGGCGATTGAGGATAATTCTTCCTCATTATAAACAATCCCCACGTATATTGTCAATTTTCCCTATAGGCTTTCAGTTCATTCGGTAAGGAAAAGGACCCTTCGACACCTGCACCGTCACCGGTGAGTTGAAGTAAAACAGAACTTCAGCTGCATATGGCGAAAGTCGGCCAGTCAGACAAGCGGAATCTCTCTCCGGAGAGGTTCCGCTTTTTTATCGTCCGGATTTTCATGTACAATGGATATACCTGTCCGCAACGGGCGCATGTGATTATTTCGTTCGTTGATTACAGGAATTTCCGCCACCATGAGGCTCCACCTATGAAGAATATGCTGATCCTCGTTATCCTCGTGCTCGTCGCAACCGGTCCGGCTCTGGCCCAGTCCGACGGCTACACCCTCTTCGCGCCGATGCAGTCCACCACCACCTACCTGATCGATATGGACGGCCAGGTGGTGCACACGTGGGACAACCCCAGCACCGCGGCCTCCTGTGTCTACCTGCTGGAGGACGGGACCATTCTACGGCCGTATTACACGGAGAACCTTGCTTTCCCCGGTACGTATGGCGGGCATCTGCAGATAATCGCCTGGGATGGAGCGGTAATCTGGGAATTCGATTATTCCACCAGCCAATACATGCAGCATCATGATGTGGAAGCGCTGCCCAACGGCAACATCCTGATGATTGCCTACGAAAACAAAACCTGGGAAGAGTGCATTGCCGCCGGCCGTGACCCGGCAAAGATGAGCGGGAACCACCTTGCCCCGGAATCGATCATCGAGGTTGAGCGGTCAGGCACCCATGGCGGCAACATCGTCTGGGAGTGGCACCTCTGGGATCACCTGGTCCAGGACTTTGACAGCCTCCTGCCCAACTTCGGAGTGGTGGCTGACCACCCCGAGTTGCTCGACATCAATTTCGCGCTGAACTACCATCCCGACTGGATCCATGCCAACTCTGTCTACTACAACGCGGTGTTAGATCAGATCATCATCAGCGCCAACAACGTGGGCGAGATCTACGTGATCGATCACAGCACCACCACCGAGGAGGCCGCCGGACATACGAGGGGGAACAGCGGGAAAGGTGGTGACTTCCTCTACCGCTGGGGAAATCCCCAGGCGTACGATGCGGGGGATCCAAGCGACAAACACTTTTATTTCCAGCATGATGCGAGGTGGATCGAGGACGGCTCTCCCGGGGCGGGCCATATCCTGGTGTACAACAACGGCCTGGGACGTCCCGGCGGCAGTTACTCCAGCGTGGAAGAGATCGTGCCCCCAGTGGATGCCGGCGGCAACTACAGCCTCGTGCCCGGCGCTGCATACGAGCCCGCCACGCCCGCCTGGCTCTATTCAGACCCGGTGACATTCATGTCCGGTTTCATGGCGGGTGCTCAGCGGCTGCCCAATGGAAACACGCTCATCTGTGAAGCCGGAAGCGGGACCTTTTTTGAAGTGACCATGGCAGGCGAAATCGTCTGGGAATATTACAATATCTATCCGGACACCTCGCACAACATCGTGTTTAAGATACAGCGCTATGCTCCGGACTACCCGGGTCTGGCCAACCTGCTGGGCACCATCGGGGCGGAACTGACCTGCCAGCCAGGGTCGGGAACGGTGCCGTTCTCCACCCTGATGACGGTGACTCTGGAGAACATTTACACCGGTCAGACCCGGCGCATCGCCGGCCACCTGGACGCCACACTGGCCGCCGGACAGTTCTTCCCCAACTGGCGGGCCGGATATACAAACGTGGCCCCCGGTGACAGCTTTGTCACCTCCTGGGTGCAGAACATCCCGGCGCTGGGCACGGTGATCGGCGACAACCTGTTCGCCCTGGTGGTGGAGGATGTGACACCCCCGCCCTACAACCAGCCGCCGTATCCGCCGGCCGGGGACACCGTTTCAGCCGGTTGCGCCGTGGTTGGAATGGCGCCGTAGGCAGGATGCCTGGCAGGAATGGACGCCGGCCGGAGTCGCCTCCGGCCGGACCTGTCTGACCTTCGGCTATTCGGGCTCCACGCCGGTGATCACGGCATCCGATTTAACCTCAATCACCGGTTTCTCGACGATCTTGACCGCATTGACCAGCATCCCCTTTTTCAGATCGGTCCCCGAAATCGGTTTCCCACCCACCGTGAAATTGAATTCTGGCTTGATTTCGTACTGCTTGTTCGTGCCGTTTTTGAGGGTCAGGATAACGGTTTTCGGTGTGACCATGACCACGGTGCCGGAAAGTTCCGTTGTGGTCCGCTCCAGAATCGACGTCTGGGTGACCGTCACGTCGGCCGTGAGAACGGTGTACTTTTTAAGCTCGTCCATCCTCTTCTCCACACCGTCGACGATGACAATCCTGTCCGGTGTGGTGACGAAAACCCGGTAATCTCCGTCCGGGATCATCCGCACCACGATGGAATCGTGCGCCACATCCATCAGTTCGCCCTTCAACTGCTGCTGCTTGAGTGTGGTTGAACTCTTTGCCACCGCTATCGTTGTCTCGGTGGACTGGGCCGCCGCCCCGGCACACAGGCTGAGCCCACAGGCCATCAACACCACAATCCGAACCGTCCTGCCGAATGAAGTCCTCATTTTCGTCCCCCTCCATCCCTGCTCCCACCGGCTGCTGTGCTCGCCAACGGCGGAGCCGGAGTCTGTCATACTAGGTTGAATAACATGGTTGAACCGATTAGGAAAAACAGTACTGCCTAACCGGCGATCAGTCAACCACCATTTCTGCAGACACTGAAAACCAGGTGAATATCGTATAATAGGATATCTCAACGTTGATGAAACTGTTGACCCTTCCGCCTGGAGAGCGAATATGACAAAACAAACGGCAGCACTGCTCTGCGCCCTGACGATGATTCTGTGCGTGGCACAGACCTCCCCGGCAGAGAAACCCGCCCCCCCAGTACAAAACCGCGCCGAGATGTGGCTCGATCTCTACACCGGCGAACCTCTTGAATACAGCGAAATGATCAGCGACCTGGAGCAGGCCGACCTGATCTTTCTGGGAGAGCACCATACCGTGCCGCGCCATCACCGCTGGCAGCAGGAGATCATCGAATCATTGTGTTCCAACGGCAGACCGCTGGTGGTGGGTCTGGAAATGCTGGGCAATCAATTCCAACCGGAGCTGGACCGTTACTCCATAGGGGAAATCGATTTTGACCAGCTGGCGGAAACAACGGAATGGGGCGAGTACTGGGGCAACTACGAGGATTACAGGGGAATTCTCGAATGGGCGCGTGAAGCCGGCATCAAAATACTGGCTCTCAGCGCCGAGCTGGAGGTTGTGCGGAAACTCGGCCGGCAAGGGCTGGAGGCCCTCACCGAAGAGGAGAGATCATCCCTCCCGCAACAGATGAACCTGGACGACCCGCCCTATTTCGACCTGATGAAGATGCAGATGATGGTCCATGCCGGTCTCACCGAAGATAACCTGCGGAAGATCTTTGCCGCCCAGGTAGCCCGGGACGAGACCATGGCGGACACCATGGCCGGTTACCTCAAATCTCCTGCGGGGAAGGGCCGCCGGGCCATCGTGTTGTGCGGCTCCGGGCACTGCTCCTACGGCTACGGGACCGTCTCACGGCTGACCAACCGCCTTCCCGATGCCCGGGATCGAATTGTTCTCCTCTCGGAGAGCGGTGATGTGGAACTGTCGCCGGA
>CBESOE010000202.1:0-6356 GCA_965531145.1 uncultured bacterium
GCCGGCCACGACGAACCCCGCATATGCTCCACGTCTGATCGCGATCTGTGATTTCTGCAGGTCCATGGATGTCCCCCTGTTCAGCCTTTTTCGAGCAGCAGGGCGCAGAACTCGCCGAGCATCCGGTTGGTTCTGGTGGCGCAGCCCAATCGTTCGTAGCATTTTTTAACGTCAAATGCCTGTTCGTGGAGGATGCCGGAAAGGATCATCGGGGCGCCCGGCCGTGCCCGCGACGTGAGGGAAGCGGCCTGGGAGAGCAGGATGTCACCGTAGATGTTGGCCAGGATTAGGTCATGGGTGCCCTCCGGAGCATCGGCCAGAGTACCCGTATGGGTGGTGACCTTGTGGCCCACACCGTTCAGTTCGGCATTGCGGCGGCAGGAGGCAACCGCATCCGGGTCGTTGTCGATGCAGAGGGCCCGGGTGGCGCCCAGTTTGATGGCGGCGATGGCCAGAATGCCGGTGCCGCACCCCAGGTCGAGGACGGTCGACCCGGTGGCCGGGGGGAGGCCGGCCAGCAGTTCCAGACAGGCGGCGGTGGTCTCGTGCTCGCCTGAACCAAAGGCGCCGGATGCCATACGCAACCGGATCCGGCCTTCACCGGCCGGTTGGCCATTGTCCGGGGGAACGATGAGGAATCGCCCGCCGATGGTGAAGGGATCAAAGACCCGGCCTGAGTGATCGCGGGGAAGTCGGCTCATTATCTGTCTTTGATGATCGTACCGGATAACCAATGCCCCGGCACTCCATTATAATGTTACTGTACTCCGGATCGGGATTACACCGGTTTTGTCTGCCCGCGAGACAGTGCACGAATCTCTTGATCTTTTCGCTGAAATAATTGAGGATACTCTTTTTTCGCCATCACGTTGGCCGGATCCCGACGACGGGGCCCGGCAACCGACTGTCTGAGGAGCCGATACATGACCAAGCAGCCATCAATCCGCCGGTTCGCCATCCACCTGGCGACGTTGCCGCTTCTCGCCCTGGCCGTCCTGCTGGCCAGCGGTTGCGGGGGCGGCCAGCAGCCAGCCGCCGGCGGCAGCGGGCCGGGACCAGGCATGGGGCACGGGCGGGGGTCCGGAGGTCCACCGCAGATGCCCGAAGCGCCGGTCTCGGTGGAGGCAGTGAACCGCGGTGACCTGGCCAGCTACTACAGTGCCAACGCCACCCTTGAGCCGGACAAGGAGGCCGAGGTGCTGGCCCGTATCGCCGGAGTGGTGCTGCAGATGAAGGCCGAGGAAGGGGATTTTGTCCGCCGGGGCGACCTGTTGCTGGCCATCGAGGAGGACGAATACCGCCACCGGTTGACCCAGGCCGAGGTGGAGGCCGAGAACCAGCGGTCCCGCTTCGAGCGGGCGGAGAAGATGTTTGACCAGAACCTGGTCTCTGCCGAGGAATTCGACTCGGCGCGCAGGGACCTGCGCACTGCCGAGGCGGCACTGGAGTTGTCGGCCTATGAGCTGTCCCTGGCCCGGGTCACCGCCCCGTTCACCGGCCGGGTTACCGTCCGCGCGGTGGACCTGGGGGAGAATGTCTCCAACGGTACAGCGCTCTTCACCCTGGTGGACATGCGGCGGCTGCTGGCCCGGGTCCAGGTGCCCGCCCGCGAGTTCCGGGCGATCAGCATCGACCAGCCGGTGGTGCTCACCGTCGATTCCAGCGGTGACCAGTTGCAGGGGACCATCGAACTGGTCAGCCCGGTGATCGATGCCACCAGCGGTACGATCAAGGTCACCGTGGCGATCACCGACTTTCCACCCACCACCCGCCCCGGGGACTTCGCCGAGGTGGCCATCGAGACCGACCGGCACATCGACACCCTGCTGGTGCCTCGCATCGCGGTGGTCAGCGAGAAGGGCGAGCAGGTGGTCTTTGTCGCTGAAGCGGACAAGGCCGTACGCCGGCTGGTGGCCGTCGGGTTCCAGAACGACAGTCACGCCGAGATCCTCGACGGGCTCGCGGAAGGGGAGATGGTGGTGGTCCAGGGACAGCGTTCGCTGAAGGACGGCCAGCCACTGAAGATCCTTGAGCGTATGGAATTTACTGAGGAAGAGCAGGCGGCAGAAGCCCCGGCCGAGAAAGGGTAAGCCTGATGCGCGGTTTTGTCTCTCTGGCAGTGCGCCGCCGGGTGGCCGTGCTGATGGCCGCACTGGCCATGGCCGCCTTCGGCGTGGTGGGGTATCAGCGCCTGTCGCTGGATCTGCTGCCCGATATCTCCTACCCCTCACTCACCGTGCAGACCGAGTTTCCCGATACCGCTCCGGCCGAGGTGGAGAACCTGATCACCCGCCCGGTGGAGGAGGTGGTGGGGGTGCTCAAGGGCCTGCGTTCGATCCACTCCGTCTCCCGTCCCGGCATCTCCGAGGTGACCCTGGAGTTTGACTGGGGCTCGGACATGGACATGCTCTCCCTCGACGTGCGGGAGGCCCTCGACCGCCTGATCCTGCCCGAGGAGTCTGAAGATCCGGTGGTCCTCCGCTTCGACCCTTCCCTCGACCCGATGATGCGCATTGCCCTCGGTGGCACCGACAACCTCACCGAGAGTCGTCGGCTGGCCGACCGCAAGCTGAAGCAGGCCTTCGAGACGATCCTCGGAGTGGCCTCGGCCCGGATCAAGGGCGGGCTGGAGGAGGAGATCCATGTGGAAGTGGATCAGGAACGGCTGGCCGCGATGGGCATCCCCCTGGATCAGGTGCGGATGGTGATAGGGATCTCCAACGTCAACCTCCCCGGCGGTTCGCTGCGCGGCGAGGAGAGCCAGTTCCTGATCCGCACGGTCAACGAGTTCGAGTCGGTTGAGGAGATCGCCGGGCTGGTGCTGCGGCAGCAAGGCAATTCGATCCTCCGGGTGGGGGACGTGGCCGAGGTGCGCTGGGGTGCCCGGGAGCGGGAGGAGATCACCCGGGTGGGCGGCGTGGAAAGCGTGGAGATCTCGGTTTACAAGGAGGGCGATGCCAACATCGTCACCACCGCCCGTGACGTCCGCGAGCGGCTGCCCGAGATCCAGGCCCTGCTGCCCGAAGGCTACAAGCTGACCCTGCTCTTCGACCAGTCGCGGTTCATCGAGAAGGCGGTGAGCGAGGTTCGCAGCGCGGCCCTGGTGGGCGGCCTGCTGGCGATCATCGTGCTCTTTGCCTTTCTGCGGGACTTCAGGTCCACGCTGATCATCGCCACCGCCATCCCCCTCTCCATCCTCGCCACCTTCATCGCCATGTATCGCATGGACGTCTCGATGAACATCATGAGCCTCGGCGGGTTGACCCTGGGCATCGGCATGCTGGTGGACAATGCCATCGTGGTGCTGGAGTCGATCTTCCGCAAACGGGATGAGGGCCTCAGTCTTGCCCGGGCCGCGGTGGAAGGCACCGTCGAGGTGGGCGGGGCGGTGGCGGCCTCCACCTTCACCACCGTGGCCGTCTTCCTGCCCATCGTCTTTGTGGAGGGGATCGCCGGCCAGCTGTTTGGCGACATGGCCCTCACCGTGACCTTCAGCCTGCTGGCCTCCCTGCTGGTGGCGGTGACTTTGATCCCCATGCTCAGTGCGGTGGGCCGGGAGGGGAAGGGCCGGGGTTCGGCCGCCCGGCGGGAGAAGGATTCGGGGGTGATGAGCCTCGGCTTTTTCTCCCGGGCCTACGACTACCTCCTCCGCGGGGCGTTGCGGCTGCGCTGGCTGACCATCTTTCTGGCCGTGGCGGTTTTCGTCCTTGCCCTGGGCGGGGTGCGCATGCTGGACTCCGAATTGATCCCGGCAATCAGCGAAGGCGAGTTCTTCTTCGAGGCCACCATGCCCGAAGGGACACCGGTGGCGGCCACCGACAAGGTAATCCGGCGGATGGAGCAGGCCGCGGCTGATGAACCGGGAGTGTCGACCTATTATTCCACCGCCGGCAGCCGGCTGGTCTCCGGCGGCATGACCCTGAACACCAAGGCCGAACACTTTGGCCAGCTCAACGTGGTGCTGGCCGACCGGCAGGACGAATCGGCAGAGGAGGCCCTGGTCCAGCGGATGAGGCAATCATTTGCCGCCATCCCCGAACTGCTGGCCAAGCACGGCAAGCCCACATACTTCAGTCTGAAGACCCCGGTGGAGGTGATCCTGTTCAGTGACGACCTCAACCTGCTTGAAACCTATGGCGCCAGGCTGGAGGCAGCTCTGGAACGGGTGACCGGCCTGGTGGACGTTCGATCCTCGCTGGAGGAGGGGAACCCCGAGCTGCAGATCGTCTTTGACCGCGAGCGACTGGCCGCCCTGGGCCTCGACATGCGTACCATGTCCGAGACCCTTCGTGACCGGGTGCAGGGGGTGGTGCCCACCCGCTTTCGCGAGGAGGACCGCCAGATCGACATCCGGGTGCGCAACCGCGAGGAAGAGCGCCAGAGCTTCGACGACGTGCGCAACCTGGTGCTACCCGGCCCAAACGGCCAATCAATCCGGCTGCTCACCGTTGCCGAAGTGCGTGAGGACCGGGGCCCGGCCGAGATCCACCGGGTGCAGCAGCAGCGGGCGGCGATTATCAGCGGCAACAGCCGCGGCCGCGGTCTTGGCGCGGTGGTGGACGACATCCGGGCGATCATCGACGAGGTTCCGCCGCCGGTGGGGGTGGCGGTGGAGCTGGGTGGACAGAGCGAGGAGATGCAGGTCTCCTTCGACAGCCTGCGCTTCGCCATGTTGCTGGCCGTATTCCTCGTCTACCTGGTGATGGCCGCCACCTTCGAGTCGCTGGTCCACCCCTTTGTGGTGCTCTTCACCATCCCCCTGGCCCTGGTGGGTGCGGTGATCGGCCTGCTGGCCACCGGCACCGGGATCAGTGTCATCGTGCTCATCGGCGCGGTGATGCTGGTGGGTATCGTGGTCAACAATGCCATCGTGCTCATCGACAAGGTCAACCGGCTGCGGCGTGATGGGATGGAGCGGCTGGAGGCGCTGGTCACCGCCTGCCACGTTCGTCTGCGGCCGATCCTGATGACCACCCTGACCACCGTGCTGGGCCTGACCCCCATGGCCCTCTCCATCGGCGAAGGAGCCGAGCTCCGCGCGCCGCTGGCCATCACCGTCTCCTTCGGCCTGGTCTTCTCCACCTTCCTCACCCTGGTGGTGATCCCGGCGGTTTACCACGTGGTGCCTTCCCGGGTGCGGGCCATCCGGGAGATCGACGACGATTCGGGAGATCGGTCATGACCCTGCCCGAACTGGCCATCAAGCGACCGGTAACCACGGTGATGATCCTGGTCTGCATGGTGGTCCTCGGAGCAGTAGCCCTGGAGCGCCTGCCCCTGGCCTTCCTCCCTGACGTGGAACAACCTCAGCTGCATGTCCGGGTACCCTTTCCCAACGCCACCCCCGAGCAGACCGAGCGGCTGATCGTCCGCCCGCTGGAGGAGGTGCTGGGGTCGGTCAAGGGGGTCAAGAGCATGCGCTCCGACTGCGACGCCGACTCCGGCCGGGTGCGGCTGGAGTTCGAGTGGGGCCACGACATGAGCCTGGCCCGGGCCGAGGTGCAGGACAAGATCGACCGTATCCGCCGCGACCTGCCCGACACCATCGGCGACATCACCATCGGCGGCAGCTGGGGGATGCGGGACGAGGATTCCCCGGTGCTGGAGGGCCGGCTCTCCTCGCCGCGCGACCTCAGTGAGAGCTACGACCTGCTGGAGCGCAAAATCGTCCGCCCGCTGGAGCGCATCCCCGGGGTGGCCCAGGTGCGGCTGGACGGTGTCAATCCCCGCGAGGTGCGGATCAATCTCAGGGTAGGCGACCTGGAGGCCCACGGGGTGGACGTGCGGGAGGTGCTGCGGCTGGTGCGCGACTCGAACTTCGACCAGAGCCTGGGCGTGATCCGCGACCCGCAGCGGCGCTACACCCTGCGCACCCTGGGAACCTTCCGCTCGATGGAGGAGATCGGCAGCCTGCCCCTGCGGGATGACGGTCTGCGCCTCTCCGACGTGGCCGACGTTGTCTACGAGGAACCGCCGCTGGAATACGGGCGGCACCTGGACGGTGATTTCGCCATCGGGGTCACGGTGACCGCCGAGGCGGCGGCCAACTCGGTGGCCATCTGCGACGAGGTGCGGGCCCGGGTTGAGCGGATGAACAGCGATCCCGAACTGGAGGGGGTCAGTTTCCTCATCTGGTTCGACCAGGGCGACGAGATCCGCACCACCCTCGGTGACCTGACCTTCACCGGTATCTTCGGCGCCATCCTCGCCGCCATCGTCCTCTTCGGTTTTCTCCGCCGCTTCAGCATGACCGTGGTGGCCGTGATCTGTATCCCCTTCTCCATCGTGGTGGCCTGCGGCATCATCTGGGCCCAGGGCAAGACCCTGAACACCCTCAGCCTGCTGGGGCTGATCGT
>CBESOE010000203.1:0-6335 GCA_965531145.1 uncultured bacterium
GTCGGCCAGGTAGTTGCCGATGGTGTAGGGGATGACGAAGTAGCCGTCGGCCAGCTCGGACAACACTCCGCTGTCCTCCCCCACCAGTTGGAAGGCGATGGACTTGCCGCCGCCGCCATGTCGATGGCGCCCACCGCTCTGGTCCTCCACCATCAGGTTGACCCCCGGCAGTTCGGGAAGCAGCTCGCGCATCTTGGCCCGGGTCAGGGCCATGGCACGGTCGTTGGAGTGGCCCTCTTCCATGTAGAGGCGGGTCAGACTGAAGCGGTCACTCCAGAAGCTGTAGATGTGCTTGGCTTTCATCTCCTCGCGGTGTGATCATTTCAACGACTTACAGAGCAGGGCGCCGAGGCGTACCCGGTGCAAACCGGCCGAATTGTGTCAGTATGGTGTCGCCGCCTATCGGATCAGCAGGCATCCTGATCCAGCGGAAAGATCGGCCTTCGCACCATCCGGTACGGCAAGCGTTCATAGTGCAGGGTGCAAAGGGCGCCGCTATCGCAGACGATGACCTGCCCTGCAATCGGTTCGAAAGCGGCGCGAAAATGCTGCATCGATTTGAGCGCGATGACCCGTTTGCTCTCGGGCTCGATGCCGAACGCTTTGAACTGTTGCATGTCGATCATCTGCTTGGGAATCGTGACGATCAAGATCTCGATGCCGTCGATGCGGATCACGGCACTCGGGCCGTGGGAGCGGGATAGTCCGCCGAGGATCGGTCCGTCCCCCACGTAGTTGCCGTCGCTGATGGAGACCAGTTCACCTTTGAGCGTCAACGGGCCACCACCGAATGCGGGGTCGATCTTCCCGCCGACAGCAATACGAATGCTCCCACCGACCTTCATCCCGTGAAGCGCCTGAACTGCCTCGCCGTCCACCATCGGCCCGAAGCAGGCGTTGCTCATGCCCGCCCCGAGGAGTGCGCCGAGCAGCGCGGTGGAGTCGCCGTAGCCGCCTGCGCCAGGGTTGTCGGCGTAGTCAGCGATCACAAGTGGACCATTCTGCGGATCGAATCCGGCGGCGATGGAGGCTGCAACCTCAACTGTGAGGTAGTCATTCAGCACCTCATGCCGCCTCGCCCAGATGTCGTCGGCCAGCGTTTCAGCGAAGGCAATGTGCGGGTCGAGATCGCCCTGGGCAGTGACGAGAACCGTCGGTCCGACATCGGCGATATCGGTGCTGGCAAAGCCTGCGTTGATACTCACGGCAAACACGTCGGCTTGACTCTCGTGTTCCTTGGCTGCCGCCAGACGTGCGATCATCGGGCCGACATCGGTGCGCCCACCGTTCGTTTCCTCAAGCATCGGGCGGCTCACGCGGATCGTGTGTGGTCTGATCTCGCCTGCCATGGTCCGGTGCAGGATCGCGCCCGCCCGAGCGCCGGTTTCGCGCATGTCGATATGTGGGTACGTCCGGAAGGAGACGACAATGTCGGCGAGCGAACACATCTCCCGACTGACATTCGCGTGTGGGTCGAGGGTGACGGCGATGGGGGTCTCGCCACCCAACGAGGCACGAATGCGGCGCAAGAGTTCGCCTTCTCCATCGTCGCAGAAATCAAGGACCGTTGCGCCATGCAGGCCGAGGAGGATTCCATCGAATTGGTCACGCTTGACCGCAGCGACGATCGGATTGCAAAGCCACTCGAATGCCGCGCGCTCTACCTTGCCACTCGGTGCCGCCGCCGCGCTGAGGACATGTTCGATCTGCCAGCCATGTGCCCGGCCGGCATCGAGGAAGCCTGCGAGCTCTGTATTCGCCTCGCATCGAGCGGCGATGGCCTGTTCTCCAATCAGAACGTAACGATCCCTGAATGCCTGTTTGCCGGTCCGAAGGCGACTGAATGTGTTCGTCTCATGCGCGAGTTCTGCAGTGAGGACCCGGAATGTCATCAGTGATCTCCAGGAGGGTTGAATCGCCCCGTGTGTTCTGGACACGCCCCAACGCCCCTAAGGCTGGGAAGCTGAACGAGCTGGCAGTTCAAGTGTCCATCGTGTAACTCACTCACTCCTCGTGAAAATGGAGTGGATCTCTGAGGTTCTGTCACGCACGGTAGTAGTAGAGCGAAGTCGGCCGTTTCCCCTTGAATCTCAGTGATTTCAGAAACTCGATTTCTTCCTCGGCAGCGTTGCCGCAGAGGGAGTGGTCACGGAGGAACTCGGTGAATCCCGCTTCTTCGTTGATCGGCTCGTCCAGATTCCGTTCGACGAACTCCAGTCTCCTTGAGTGCCCCGGGGCGAGCCGCTGATTCAGCAAGATTACCATAGCGAATCTGGTGAGGTCTATATCCCAGGATTCGATCAGCGGATCCAGGAAGGGGACACAGTTCTCGACCGACACGGTCAACACGTGCGCGTCCAGGAACTCGAGGACAAGGACACGCATCTGGTCGTAACTCCGGCCGGTGTTCTCGGCGATCACTTGAAGCCAGCTATCGTTCTCCAGCTCTTTTCTGGCCGCGTCCTTGACGGCTTCCAGGAGCTTCCGTGTGACCACGTACTCGAGAGCGCCAAAGGGCTCCTGCTCGAATATCGTGCGGATCTTCTTTCCCTTGGCCGGGACGCACTTGCGGAGAATCAACTCGCGGACTTCCTCATGGAGGGGTTTGGCGGGCCACCCAATGCTCTCTTCAGTTCGTCCTTGCGCTCGTGATCCGCCAGCTTGGCGAGCCTGTTGCCGGGAAGCTTCAAGAACCTTTCCATCTTGTTGTAGATCTCGGTCCGGTCAGGCGCGGGAGGCGCCTTCTTTCGACTCAGCAACTGGGAAATGTAGGATTCCGTCACCTCGGCGGCTCCTTCTGGAATATGTGTCGTATTACAATGGAGATCGATCGCACTACGGGCTGGAGAAAGAGACACCGAATGGTCGCCCGGTCCAGAGGAAGCCTGCCAGAAGAGCAGCGGTGGTTGCTCATCCGCGAGCAGGCGGATTCCATCATCGCTATGAGTGGAGGAGAGCGGCATAGAAACTGACGGATCCCCGAGAACGGTACGACCAACCGAGACCGAGAGTTACAATCCGGCTGGGTGTCTGAGCCTTTAAACAATAACGATCCAACGACGATCCGAATCTGCCACCTGTTCTTCCAAGCCAGATATTACACGGAGATGAACGTTCAGCGAAGCCAGGATAGCAGCGATTCGAGGGGTGATTTGAATTTTGGCGAGGTACAGGTGTTGACGCTGATGAAGCCGCCGGCCTGGATGATGCGGTCCAAAGCCCCGCGGTCCACCACCAGGTCGCGGATCACCGGGAAGGCCCGGGCCCGCCAGGGCTCGAGGTAGATCACGTCACCTTCACGGAAGGTGCGCATGTGGAGCTGGCAGAGGCAGGTTCAGCCCTGGGGGCCGTGGGCCTTGCCGGTGACCATTATGCAGCAACCTGCCGCAAGATCCCTTCCCGGCATTGGGACAGGCAAACACCTTGCTCCCGAAGGGCGATATTCGCTCAGAGCACGGTGCAGGGCAAACGAATGATCTTGTCGTGCAGCCATTCCACGGAATCGGCATTGTTGATAACTATGCCCAGTTTGAGATGATGATCATCAACAAAGTCTTTCAATGCCCGGAGAGCCCGGTGATCAATGGTTGAACCATATTTGATCTCTATCGGCAGAATTCCAAAATGGCCCTCGAGGATAAGATCTATCTCTGCACCATGATGTGTTCGGTAATAATAGGGTGTAACGGGGATGAGGGAATAATTCATCCCTCTGAGAATCTCTTCGGTGATGAAGGCCTCCCAGGATCTTCCTATGATCGGGTTCTG
Source organism: uncultured bacterium (assembly GCA_965531145.1). GTDB lineage: Bacteria > Acidobacteriota > JAQAZP01 > JAQAZP01 > JAQAZP01 > JAQAZP01. The sequence continues at coordinate 3,769 of CBESOE010000203.1, forward strand.
CAGCAGGTCGTCTTCTGAGTCAATGTTCAATAGAAAATGAAGTAACCCACTATCCCTCATGTGACCGCGCGGCATTTTTGAAACCCTTTTGGTCACATTTCGGGTAAAGGGCTCGATCTTTCGCCAGATGAATGTGCCGTGCGCAATATCGACATACTCCCTTGCCGTTGGTTGTGAGACAGCCAGCGAACGGGCAAGCTCAGAGTAGTTGATAATCGTGCCCGACAGGTGGGAAAGCATTGAAATAAATGTTCTGTATGCTTCTATCTTGAGACCCGGAAACAGTTTTCTGATGTCGCGGTGCAGGTAGGTCGCACGGTAATTATCCATCCAAAGCCGATATTCCTTTTTGTCACGCCTCTGGACTGCCTCAGGATAGCCGCCCCGCAACCACGATTGAAAAAGCTGGTCGCGGTCAACTGCCGGTGTAAGGCTGGATATTTTCTCAACACAGATACTATCTTCAACGGCACTGTAGAAATCGATTGCGGAAGCACCACCCATTTCCGATGCCTTAAGCGTTCCAAGCTCCAGGATGGCAACACGTCCGGCCAGTGATTCCGAAATACTGGAAACCAGATCTGGAGAACTGGAGCCTGTTATCAGGAAGCGGCCATTTTCCTGCCTCGCTTCGTCCACAACCACTCTTAACGCTGGGAAGAATGCGGGGAGTTCTTGAGCTTCATCAATGATTATGCCGCGGGGATTGCGCTGCAAGAATAAATACGGGTCATGCTTAACGACTTGATAATCCTGCTCTTTCTCTAAATCATAACTCTTCCAGCCTGGCCCGATCATCGAGCAAAGGGTGGATTTACCGCACTGCCTTGCGCCAATGACCGCAACCACGGGGAACTGCCTCAAGAGCTGTTTGATCGCTTTAAGGGCATCTCTTTTATATAATATGTTACCGTGCATATCCAAAGTATAGATTTCAATATGTCCGGTGTCAAGTGGGGCGGCCGATCTCTTCCGGGCTGCTGGGTAGTTACGGTCACAATACTGTCTTCAGGATGAGCTCAATCCCGTCTGTACGTAAGAAAAAGGCTGCGGTCTATACCGCAGCCTTTCAGCTTACCAAGAGATTACAGCCAGCCTACGACCCCGATGTCACCTTGGCCACGATCTGATCGCGGTTCATCCGGGCGATGTTGTTCAGGCTGATCTCCTTGGGGCAGACCGCTTCGCACTCGCCATGGTTGGTGCAGTTGCCGAAGCCTTCCCGGTCCATCTGCTCGATCATCTTCTGCACCCGGATGTGCCGCTCGGGCTGGCCCTGGGGTAAGAGCGCCAGCTGCGAGATCTTGGCCGAGACAAAGAGGGCAGCACTGGCGTTCGGGCACTGGGCCACGCAGGCGCCGCAGCCGATGCAGGCCGCGGCGTCCATGGCGAGATCCGCGTTCTCCTTGGGGATGGGGATGGCGTTGGCGTCCTGGGCGCTACCGCTGTTGACGCTGATGAAGCCGCCGGCCTGGATGATGCGGTCCAAAGCCGACCGGTCCACCACCAGGTCGCGGATCACCGGGAAGGCCCGGGCCCGCCAGGGCTCGAGGTAGATCACGTCGCCGTCTTTAAACGTGCGCATGTGCAGCTGGCAGAGGCAGGTGCCGTCCTGGGGCCCGTGGGCCTTGCCGTTGACCACCATGCCGCACATGCCGCAGATGCCTTCCCGGCAGTCGTGGTCAAAGGCGATGGGCTCATCGCCCTTGGTCAGCAGGTCCTCGTTGACCACGTCGAGCATCTCCAGAAAGGACATGTGCTCGCTGATCTCAGAGGCCTGGTACTGAACCAGCCGGCCCTTGTCGTTTGCATCCTTTTGCCGCCAGACATAGAGGGTGAGGTTCATTATTTGTAGCTCCTCTGGGTCAGCTTGACGTATTCGAAATCAAGCGGCTCCTTGTGCATCACCGGCGTCTCCCCGGCCCCCTTGTACTCCCAGGCCGAGACGTGGGCGAAGTTAGCGTCATCCCGCAGCGCCTCGCCCTCCTCGGTCTGGCTCTCCAGCCGGAAGTGGCCGCCGCAGCTCTCGGAGCGCTCCAGCGCGTCACGGACCATCAACTCGCCGAACTCGAGGAAGTCGGCCAGCCTCAGTGCCTTGACCAGGGTCTGGTTGAACTCGCCCGGTGCGCCAGGCACGTTGACCGAGGTCTTGAACTCCTCGGCGATGGCCGGCATCTGTTCCAGCGCCTTCCTGAGCCCGGCGTCCTCGCGGGCCATGCCGCAGTTCTCCCACATCAAGAGGCCCAGCTTGCGGTGGATCTCGTCCACCGAGCTCTTGCCCTTCACTGAGAGGATCGAGTTGACCTTGTCATTGATGCCCTCGATGGCGATGCCGTATTCCGGGTGGTCGGTGCCGGAGAAACCGGCGCCCTTGTCGGCCAGGTAGTTGCCGATGGTGTAGGGGATGACGAAGTAGCCGTCGGCCAGCCCCTGCATCAGTGCGCTGGCCCCCAGCCGGTTGGCCCCGTGGTCGGAGAAGTTGGCCTCGCCGAGGACAAACAGACCGTCCACATTGCTCATCAGGTTGTAGTCGACCCACAGGCCGCCCATGGTGTAGTGCAGGGCGG